>DAICZP010000113.1 GCA_027311065.1 Thiomonas sp.
GAGGGGGCGCAGCGCGCGCTGCGCCAGCCAGTGCGCCAGCGCGTCGGCATCGATGCGCTCGTCGCCACCGAGCCGTCGCAGGTCGAGCACCAGGGCCTCGTCGGCGTAGAAACCCGGCGCCGCATCGAAACGCGCTTGCAGGGCGGCCTGGAGCGCCGCCAGATCAGCGGTCTTGACCGTCAGGTACAGGCTGTCGATTGCGCCCGCTCGAAGGTCGAACAGATGGGTGGGGCGCTGGCTCATGGCGGCGTGGCGGCTGGATGTGTGGGGTCGATGGATTGCGCGGCATGTGACACGCGCGTGAATCCCCGCATCTTACTTGGAGCGCGAACCCGGGCCGCGGTGCCTGGATACGCTTTCAGCGCCGTGCAGGCGTGAACCCTGCGAGCGTCAGGGTCCAGGACGCCAGCCATGCTGACGCGAGCCCGATCAAGGCGCCCCCCAGGACGTCCGCCGGGAAATGCGCGCCCACCGCCATGCGTGCCCACGCAACCCAGGCGGCAAAGACGCCAGCGGCCAGGCGCAGTGGCCAGTTTGCTCCCGGGGCCAGGGCGCCGAGCATGAGAAAGGCGAAAGCGGCGTGACCGGAGGGAAAGCTGTGCCAGAGCTCCGGAGCCCCCAGCACATGCACGGCCCCCGCTCCCAGCACATTCAACGGGCGCGGAAAATCAAGCCAGGGTTTGATGGAAGCGATGACGGCCCACTCGAGCAAATAGCCGCACAGCAGCACCAGCACGGCGCGGCTGGACAGGATCTGGGGGCGCTTGAGCGCAAGCGCCAGCGCCAGCGCCGCGTACACAGGGTAGAGCGCGTGATTGCCCACAGCGGTGCCGGCCATGGCGAGGTGATCCCATGCCCAACCGTGGCCGAGGTGATTGACCCAGAGGAACGCGGAGGCGTTTCTGCCGCCCCATGCGTACCACCATGCCGGCTGCATCGCCGTCATGTGGCGGCCCAGCCGAGCGCGGTTGCCCAGAGCGCGACACCGGACAAGGCGCTGATGGCGGCCGCGTAGAACAGCCAGCGGCGTCCGGTGAGGGCGGTGATGGAGGCCAGCGAAATGGCGATCTGCAGAGCAATGAGGGCGCGCGCCATGCCGGCATGGGGGCGGGTCAGCCGCGCCGATTCCTCGTCCGCTTGCCTGGACGCGCGCTCGTAGCCGTCGGCTTCGATCTTGAGCTCAGCTTTTTGCTGCACGTATTTGGCGATCTTGGCGTCGAGCTGGGCACGGCGAGTTGGTGGGCTGAGGTCGCGCGCGAGCTCGGACAGATGTTGTTTGGTGCTCACCGCCTGGTAATAGTTCCAGTCATTGGTCGCTTGCGCCTTTTTCAGCACCGCTTCGTTTTTGTGCAGCAGGACTTCCTCCATGAGCTGGCTACCCTGGTAGCTGACGATCGCCCCCAGCGCAGCCAGCAGCGCCGTGAACATCGCGACCCACTGCGCCAGGTTGTGATGGGCGCCGTGCCCGGCGGCGTGTTCCGCCGCGCGCTCGACCGCCTCGTCGTGGGGTGCATGGACATGAAGGTGAACGCTCGACTCGCTCATAATTCTCCAACGTTGTTGGAACGAAATGTTAACGGTAGAGAAGTGTACGGGCTTGCCTGAACCTGAGGACGGCAGACGCCTTTTCGCCTTGCTGAAGTCCGATTATTCGTAGCGTAGTGCGGCCGCTGGCTGGATGCGCGAAGCCCGCCAGCTGGGATACAACGTCGCGAGCAGGCTGAGGAGCAGGGCTACGCCGGTGATGGTCAGGATGTCGCCAGTGCGCGGATCGCTGGGCATGCGGTGAATGAGATAAATGCTGGCAGGCAAAAACTGGGTGTGAAGCAGCGTTTCGAGGGTGCTGACGATGGGGTCGACATTGAAGGCGATGAGCAGGCCGAGGGCGAGCCCCGACAGCACGCCAAACACGCCCGTGATTGCACCCTGAACGACAAACACCGTCATGATCGAGCGTGGTGTCGCTCCCTGGGTGCGCAGGATGGCGATGTCGGCCTGTTTGTCGGTGACGGTCATCACCAGGGTCGAGACGAGGTTGAAGGCTGCCACGGCGACGATCATCGCCAGGATGATGAACATCATGCGCTTTTCGATCACCACCGCCTCGAACCAAGTGCGGTTTTCGTCGGTCCAGGGTCGGGCATCGAGACCGGCCGGGAGGGTCGGCTGCAGGGAACTGGCGATCATCGGAGCATCGTCGGCACGGCGCGTCTGCACGCGCAGGCCCGTGGGACCGCCGGTGAGAAACAGGCGCGCGGCGTCGTCGATATCGAGCAGCGCAAGGCCGGAGTCGTACTCATAGTTACCGGCATTGAAGATGCCGGCAACACGCAGCGTGCGCAGGCGCGGGATCATGCCGGCCGGGGTGAGGCTGCCGCTGGGGACGACGAGTGTGACCTGATCGCCGATGCTCACGCCCAGTTGCTGCGCCAGCGCTTCACCCAGCACGACCCGGAAGCTTCCGGGCCTGAGTGCGGCCAGGGTACCGCGCAGCATGTGCGCGGGCAGCGCGGAGACCTCACTTTCACGCACCGGGTCGATTCCCCAGGCCAGCACGCCGGTCAAGGTGTTTCCCTGCGCGATCAGCGCCTGCCCGGCGACGAAAGGCGCCACGCCGGTGACGGTGGGCACGCGGCGAATCCGGGCAGCCAGCGCGGGCCAGTCAACGGCCTGCGCGCCACCATCGTTGACGATCTGGATGTGCGGAACCACACCGAGCATGCGGTCGCGCACTTCCTTCTGGAAGCCATTCATCACCGAGATGACGACAATGAGCGCGGCAACGCCGAGCGCAATGCCGGCCACCGAGATGAAGGAAATGAAGGAAATGAAGCCGTTGCGCCGCGTGCGCCGCCCGGCGCGCGTGTAGCGCCAGCCCAGCAGTAGTTCGTAGGGCCAGGAAGAGGGGGTGGGGAGTTGCGTCGCCATGCGCCCGCAGTTTAAGCCGGGTTGCACGTGGTGCGATCGGGAAGCGGCTAGGCTTGCGTTGCATGTGCGACCAACAACGAGGAATTCCGCATGGATCACGTCCCGACTCCCATGGTCTATCGACGCATGGGCCGCAGCG
Source organism: Thiomonas sp. (assembly GCA_027311065.1). Classification (GTDB taxonomy): domain Bacteria; phylum Pseudomonadota; class Gammaproteobacteria; order Burkholderiales; family Burkholderiaceae_C; genus Thiomonas_A. The sequence continues at coordinate 3,068 of DAICZP010000113.1, forward strand.
GCCTGCAACTCAGCGCGTTCTCGCTGGGTTCGTGGGTGACCTTTCACAACCAGCTCGGAGCAGCAGGCGTCAGGGAGATGCTTGCCGCAGCGTTTGACCGGGGTGTCAATTTTTTTGACAACGCCGAGGCCTACGCCGACGGACAGAGTGAAACGCTCATGGGTCAAGCGATCGCCGAGCTTGGCTGGGATCGCCTCGATTTCGTCGTCTCGAGCAAATACTACTGGGGCCTGGGGCGCGGTTCGTCGGGGGGCGCCCAGCCCCGCGTCAACGGTCGCGACACGCTCAATCGCAAATATCTGCTACAGGCGGTCGAAGGCAGTCTCCGACGCCTGCGCCTCGATTACATCGACCTTGTGTACTGCCACCGCCCCGATCCCGAGACACCCATCGAGGAAACCGTCTGGGCCATGCACGACATCATCGAACGCGGCCGGGCGTTGTACTGGGGCACGAGCGAATGGAGCGCGGACGAAATCCGCGCGGCGTGGGAGATTGCCGAGCGGCATCATCTGCACAAGCCCGTGGTTGAGCAGCCGCAGTACAACCTGTTCCATCGGCGTCGCGTCGAGCGGGAATATGCGCGCTTGTACGCTGACGTCGGTCTGGGGCTCACCATCTGGAGTCCGCTGGCTTCGGGCCTGCTCACCGGCAAGTATCGTCACGGTGTGCCCCTCGGCAGCCGGGGTGAGCAGGCGGCGGCGTCGTTTCTGCGTGACGGTTTGACCGACGCGCGGCGTAATCAGGCGGTGGAGATGCTGCTGCACATTGCCGTTGAATTGGACTGCAGCATGGCGCAACTGGCGTTGGCCTGGGCTGCGAGCAATCCGCGCGTCAGCAGCGTCATCCTGGGTGCTTCCACGCTGGCGCAATTGCATGAGAATCTGGGGGCACTGGCGGTGTTGCCGCGCCTCGACGCCGGGGTGCGCGCGCGCATGGAGGAGATGACCGCGCCATGGGCCGACGCCTGATGCGCGCGCATCGGATAATGGGGGCATGCACCAGATCCTCATCGATACCGCGCCCGTTGGCGGCGACGCGTGGCGCCAGGCCCTCGTGGCCGGGAACCTGCCGAAGCTGAGCCGTGCCCTCCGGCTCGGCGAGCCATCGTCTTCGGAGTCGGTGCGCGAAGACGCCGAGGCCGCTTGGCTGAGCCCGGCGGAACGCTGGATGCGGGTCTCGCTGGGTCTGGTCGGCGAGACGGAGCAGATGCCATGGGGTGCGCTGGCGGCGCTCGGAGCCGGGCTCGATCCGGCTGAACGGCCGTGGGCGGTGGCGCAGCCCGTGCACCTCGTCCTGGGAAGGGAGAGTCTGAGCCTGGCCGATCCGGCGGCACTGGACCTGACCGCCGATGAGGCGGGCCAACTGCTCGACGCGGTGCGCCCCCTGCTCGACGAGGAGGGTTGGGGTGTTGACGCACGCAACCCGTCGCGGTGGTTGATCGGGCATCCGTGCCTGGAAGCGGTCGTCAGCGCCGATCCGGCGCGTGCCATCGGCCGTAATGTCGCGTCCTGGATGCCAGGTGGCGCGGCGGCGCGCGGATGGCGTCGACTGCTGACCGAGATCCAGATGGTCTGGCAGTATCACCCGGTGAACGAGGCGCGCATGCGCGGCGGGCGCGCCGACGTCAACACGCTGTGGCTGCATGGCGCCGGGCGCCTGGCAGCGGACGTGCGCAACCCGTTCCTGCCAGGCCCGCTCCCGGCGAATCCTGCGCTATGGCTGGCGGCGGCGGCGTCCGGCTTGCCGAAGTTGCCGTCCACTGCACATCCGCATCGCCTGCGGGTGCTGCAGCCTGCCGTGGCCCGCGACGCCGATCCAGCAGCGCTTGTCGAGGCGATGCAGGCGCTCGACGAGGACGCCGCACATGCCATCGACGATGCCTTGCGCGATCACGATCGCGCCGCCGTCGTGCTGGCGGGTGAGCATCGGTGGATGGGGTTCGAGTTGCGCCGCGCGCGCGGCTGGCAGTTCTGGCGCCGAGCCGACGCGCACGTGCTGTTGGCCATGGTTTGAACGCGCCGGCATGCAATTCGTTGCGCGCGATGTTCCGCCTCGCCAGGCGTACCGCCTTGAAAGCGCGGGTGTGCACCCGCTGCTGGCGCGCTTGCTGGCGGCGCGGGGGGTGGGCGATCCGGTAGAGGTCGAACCCACGTTGTCAGCCTTGCTGCCTCCAGACGGCCTGCTCGGCGCCGACCGCGCGGCGGTCGCGCTTGCCGACGCGATCGCGTGTGGAGCCCGCATGTGCGTGGTGGCTGACTACGACTGTGATGGCGCCACTGCCTGCGCCGTGGCGCTGCGCGGGCTGCGGATGTTCGGTGCGCGGGTCGGGTATCTGGTGCCGAATCGCTTCACCACCGGCTATGGATTGTCTCCCGCGGTGGCTGACCTGGTGGCGGCCCAGGCCGGAGGACCACCGGATTGGCTGATCACCGTGGACAATGGCATCGCCAGCGTGGAGGGTGTCGCGCGCGCCCACACGCTCGGCATGAAGGTGCTGGTGACGGATCATCACCTCCCGGGGCCCATGCTTCCCGACGCCGAGGTCATCGTCAACCCCAATCAGCCAGGATGCACATTTCCTGGAAAGAATCTGGCGGGAGTGGGGGTGATGTTTTATGTCCTGCTTGCGTTGCGCGCCGAACTTCGTGCGCGTGGCTTGTTTGACGCCTCCTCCCAGCCGCGTCTGGATGCGCTGCTGGATCTGGTGGCGCTGGGCACCGTCGCCGACGTCGTGCGCCTCGACGCGAACAACCGTCTCCTGGTCGCACACGGACTCCGGCGCATGCGCGAGGGCCGCATGCAGGTCGGTTTGCGCGCCCTGTTCCATGCGGCGGGGCGCGACCCGGCGCTTGCCAGCAGTTTTGATCTCGGCTTCGCGTTGGGACCGCGCATCAACGCTGCGGGGCGGTTGGCTGACATGACCGTCGGCATCGAAGCATTGAGCACCGACGATCCCGAGCGCGCCGCTGAACTTGCCCAGAGCCTCGACGCCATCAATCGCGCGCGCCGCGGCATCGAGGTTGAAATGCGTGAACAGGCGCAGGTCCTCCTGGGGGCGTTGCAGGAGCAGGATTGCGACCGTGCTTCGATCTGTCTTTTTTCTCCAGGGTGGCATGAGGGCGTGGTCGGGATCGTCGCCGGCCGCCTCAAGGAGAAGAACCATCGACCGACGTTCGTGTTCGCGCCTGGGAGCGACGGGCAGTTGCGCGGGTCGGGGCGCGCCATCGCCGGCTTTCACCTGCGCGACGCGCTGGATCTGATGTCCAAGCGCGAGCCAGGGCTGTTGTTGCGTTTCGGTGGCCATGCGGCTGCTGCGGGGTGCACGATCGGCGCGGACGATTTGCCGCGGTTCGAGGCTGCGTTCGAGGCCGTGGCGCGCGCGTGGCTGTCGCCGGAGCTGCTGGCCAGGCGCATTGATGTCGACGGAGAGCTCGATCCTCGCTGGTTCGACGCGTCCACGGCAGCCATGCTTCAGGCCCGCGTCTGGGGCCAGGGGTTCCCGGCGCCCGTGTTCGCCAGCCGCGTCGAAGTGCTGCAGCAGGCGCAGCTGGGCGCGCAGCACCTGAAGGCGCGTGTGCGGCTTCTGGATGTGGCCGCGGGTCCGGGTGCAACCCGCGAGCTCGTCGCCTGGAACCGCAATGATTTCCTGCCCGCGACCGCGCGCATTGCCTGGAGGCTGGACAGCAACACATGGCAGGGACGGACGAGTCCAAGAATGGTTCTTGAAGCGATTGAAAATGATGATTAAAAAATTGTTACGGCGCTCATGAACAGTGTGAGAATTGCTTTGAAAATGAAAACCTAGGACTTCTGCCGGTATGCTTCGCAGCCATGCAACGATCTGACCCCGGCGGGGCTTCCACGCTCGACGCGCCGCCCGCATCTGCGAGCCAGTCCTCGTCCCACGCGGATCTGGCCAACGAGCTCGATCTCCTTCTGCTCGGGGTCGAGGATGAGTCCATGCTTTGCGCCGCGCTTCCGCGTTTTCTGCTGCAACGCGCTGAGATCGATGGCGTCTGGCTCGGGCACCGCGGGCCCGACGGGCTTGTGCTTTTTGACGCCATCGCCGGCAGGGGCATGGCCGATTATCTCGAGCGCATCCAGCTGCGGCTGGATGCGGATATGCCGCCCTGCGGCCCGGCAGCGCTCGCCTGGAGTACTGGCCTACCGCAGATCGTGCTGGACTGGGCCACCGATCCCCGTACCGAATTCTGTCGCGCCGCCGGCGACACCGCCGGCTGGCGCGGCGCAGTCTGCCTGCCGCTGTTCGGCGCCGATGGTCGCACCGACTTGCTGGTTCTGTATAGCCGGCGCCCGGGATTTTTTCATCAGATCACGCACCAGCGACTCGTCTGGCACCTGCACGCGGTTCTGGGGCTCAAACTTGGACGCTTGCGTCAGGTCGAGGAAGTGATGCGGCACGGCGCTTCGCTGCAACTGCTGAAATCTGCTCTGGACAGCATTGATCTTGGCGTCACACTGGCCGACATGCGCGCAAGCGATGCCCCGTTGGTGTACGTCAACCCCGCGTTCACGCGCCTGACCGGCTACGGCGCCGACCAGGTCATCGGACGCAACTGTCGTTTTCTTCAGGGTGGCGACAGCGATCAACCCGGACTCGAGGCGATACGCGCGGCGTTGCGCGAGGGTCTGGCGTGCACGGTCGAGATGCGCAACATGCGCGCCGATGGCAGCACCTTCTGGAATGCCCTCAGCCTGTCGCCGCTGCGGGATGCCGCTGGTACGGTGACCCATTACGTCGGCGTGATGAGCGACGTCAGCCGGCGCCGTGCGCTGCAGATCGAACACGAAACCACCGAGGGTCTGTATCGCGCTCTGCTGGCCGAGGAGGAGTTGGTTCTGAACGCCACCGATCTGGGCGAGATGATGCAGCAGGCATGCGAGCGGCTGGCCGCCAGCGGCATGTTCAACAATGTGATGGTCGCGCGTGCTGGTCTCGAGGGTGACGTGGATATGCTGGCGCAGGCCGGATCAGGTCGGATCAGCGAGGATTGGTATCGTCCCAATGTCCTTGGCGAAGAAGGCGCATCGAGCCTGGCTGGCCGGGCGTGGAATTCACGCCAACTGCACTTCAGCAATGATTACCTTGCCGACCCCGATTTCGGCTCGTACCACACCGGTGCGTCGCGCGCCAGCATTCGCGCGGTGGCGATGGTGCCCGTGGAGCGGGGTGAACATCGCTGGGCCCTGCTGGGGGTGACGTCATGCAAGGTCGGAGTATTCACGCCTCCGGTGCTGGAGTTGCTGCAGCGGATCGCGCGCTTGATCGGTCATGCCCTGGATGCATTCGACTTGCGGCGTCGGCTGCAGCAGGAGCACCGCCATATTTCCTGGCTGGCTGAACATGACCCCCTGACCGGCCTGCTCAATCGTCGCGGCTTGCGGATCCGCCTCGAAGAGGCGGTGGCGCAAGTCGATGCGCAGGGTGGCTTTGTCGCCGTCGGGATTCTCGATTTCGACGATTTCAAGCAGGTCAACGATAACTACGGACATTCGGCCGGCGACGCGTTGCTGAGCACCGTCGCCGTGCGTCTGGTGGAAGCCGTGCGCGGCAGCGATACCGTGGCGCGCCTCGGGGGGGACGAAATCGCACTCGTCCTGCAGGGAATGGTGGCGCGTGAGGATCTTGATCCGATGCTCGAGCGCGTGCGACGGGCGATCGACGCCCCCGTGGCGCTGCCGGATGGGGAGGCCGTGATCAATGTGCGCGCGAGTCTCGGGCTCACCGTGTATCCCGAGGACAGCTCGGAGCCTGATGAACTGCTGCGTCATGCCGATCAGGCCTTGTATGCCATCAAGCAGCAGTCGCGCGGAACCGGTGCGCAATTCTGGCGTATCTACCAACCGGCGGTGGATCGAGATCATTTCACGCACTTGCGCCTTGTCCGCGAGCGCTTTGCTGCCGGCGGACTACGAGTCTTCTATCAGCCCATCGTTGATCCGGCGACCGCGCGCGTCATCGAGGTGGAAGCGTTGGCGCGCCTGGATGACGGTAACGGAGGTCTGATCGGGCCCCAGCAATTCATTCCCTTGCTCGGCCGCGACGCGCAGGCGGCGTTGATGTCATCGGTGTTGCGGCGCGCCGTGGGCGACGCTTTGCACTGGCAGGCCGACAGCGGCATCGAGCTGACGGTCGCGGTCAACGTCGATCCGCGCTTGCTGGCATCGGGCGAGGCGCTGGCCGCCGTGGCGGAAATCGTCGACGAACTTGGTTTTCCACCCAAGCGGATCGTGATCGAGATCCTCGAAACCCACGACTTCCTGTCGGTCGCCAGCGCCCAGGAAAGTCTGGCGGAATTGCGTGCTTTTGGGTGTCGCATTGCGCTGGACGATATCGGCAGCGCCTATTCGTCCTTGCTCCGGATGAAGGAATTGCCGATCGACATCATCAAGCTCGACCAGAGTTTCATCCGTGGGCTGTCCGAGCATCCGCAGGATCTGCGTTTTGTGCAGAGCCTGGGACAGCTTGCGCGCGGTCTTGGCGTCGAATTTGTCGCCGAAGGAGCGGAAACCGACGACATTGTCGAGGCACTGCGGGCCTTGAACGTCCAGCTGGTGCAGGGGTACGGTATTGCGCGGCCGATGTCCGCGGATGCATTCGGGCCCTGGCTTGCGGCGTGGTCGCGGCAGAAGCCCAAGCCCTCACGCGGGCTGTTGACGTGCGTGGCTGAGCAACTGGTGAGCCTGGACATGGATCTGCTGATCGCCAGACACTACCCCGACCCCAAGCCCGTGCTGACCATGCAAGGCAAGCCCGAGGACAGTCCGATCGGGCAGTGGCTGCGCATTGCCGGGCTGTCCGACGATCACGCTCTGACGCAAGCCTGGCATGAATTGCACGCGATGTTCCAGGACTGGCTGCTGGCGGGGCCGCAAGCGGATGACAGCATGATCCAGTCCGCGCTGGATCATTTGCTACGAAGCGCCGGCGACTATCTGCGAAGCCTGCGCTGAAGCGCCTTTGCCCGCACTGCCGCTCAGGCAGTGTCGAGCCGGCCTTTTCCGAGGTGCAGCCGCAGGCCGCAGCGCTGCGCGAGTTCGGTGTCGTGCGTGACCATCACCAGCGCCGTGCCATGCTCGCGGGTGATGTCGCCGATCAGCGCAAACACACGTTCGGCGGACTCGGCGTCCAGATTTCCTGTGGGTTCATCAGCCAGCACCAGAGACGGACGCGTGACCACGGCGCGAGCGAGCGCGACGCGCTGGCGCTCACCACCGGAAAGTTCCGCGGGCTTGTGCAGTTGTCGCGCGCCAAGGCCAACGCGCTCGAGCATGTCGGCCGCAGCGCGTTGGGCATCCGCCGCGGCCATGCGGCGGATACGCAGCGGCATCATCACATTGTCGAGAGCGCTGAACTCCGGCAGCAGGTGGTGGAACTGGTAGACGAAGCCAACGTGAAGGTTGCGCCACTGCCCCTGCCGGGCGGGCGACAGCGCGCCCCAATCGACGCCGCAGACCGCAATGCGTCCCGCATCGGGGCGTTCCAGCCCGCCGAGCAGGTGCAGCAGCGTGCTCTTGCCCGACCCCGACGCGCCGGTGATGGCCAGTGATCCGCCGCGCGGCACGTCGATGTCGACGCCGGCGAGAACCTCGACCGTCTGGGGGCCGCCTTCAAAGCGCTTGTGCACGCCACTGGCTTGCAGGACGATTTCACTCATGCCGCGCCTCGCGGTGTGTGTTGCGGACGGTATTCCGGCACCAGTCGGGCCAGGAGGGCCTTCACCGACGCTGCCTCAGGCTCGTCGCGACCCTCGGTGGGAAGCGTGACCAGGTCAGCCAGAACGTCGAGATCGAGCGGGTGGTTGTCGAAATCCCCGTGGCGCGCGACCCGGAGTTTCGGATGCGGGGTGGGGAGGGTCGTTTCGTCGTCAGCAAGCAGTTCCTCATAAAGTTTTTCGCCGGGACGAAGGCCAGTGAATACGACGGGAATGTCGTCTTCCGTGTGTCCAGACAAACGGATCATCAGACGCGCCAGTTCGGCGATGCGGACCGGCTCGCCCATGTCGAGCACGTAGATTTCTCCGCTGTCGCCCATGAGCCCGGCCTGCAATACGAGTTGCGCCGCTTCCGGGATGGTCATGAAATAGCGCACGATGTCGGGATGGGTCACCGTGACCGGGCCCCCGGCGGCGATCTGCTGCGAGAACCGTGGCACCACGCTGCCGCTCGATCCCAGCACGTTGCCGAAGCGAACCGCCACCATGCGAATCTCCGGGCGAGCCCGCGCAAGCGCCTGCAAGCCGCGCTCGGCCAGACGTTTGGTCGCGCCCATGACGTTGGTCGGGTTCACGGCCTTGTCGGTCGACACCAGAACGAAACGCTGCGCCCCGCAGTCCGCCGCGGCGCGTGCGGTATTGACGGTGCCGAGAACATTGGTCCGCAGGGCCTCGACGGCGTTGTCATCCTCCATCATCGGTACATGCTTGTAGGCGGCCGCATGGAATACCACCGTAGGGCGATGGCGGGTAAACAACGCCGACAGGCGCGCACCCTCGCGCACATTGGCCGTGAGATAGGTGGCTGGAAGGTCGGGGTGCCGGGTCTTGAGTTCCTGTTCAAGCTGGTACATCGCAAATTCGGACACGTCCACGCAAACCAGCCGCCCGACCCCGAACCGGGCGAGTTGGCGGCAAAGCTCCGACCCGATCGATCCACCAGCGCCGGTGACCAGGGCGCAGCCACCCGCGAGCATGTCCGACAGGCCACGCACATCGAGCTGCACCGCCTCGCGGCCGAGCAGGTCGGCAAGTTCGAGACTGCGCGGTCCGCCACCCGTGCCTGGCGTGAGCCAGTCCTCGGCGCGGGGCAGGGTGAGAAGCGCCAGGCGCGCATCGCTGGCCTGTTCGAGCAGTAGCCGGCGCGTGGCCGAGCCGGCTGCGCCCGCCACCAGGGCATGCCGGACATCGCGCACGGCGGCGGCTTCGGCCAGGGTTTCAGGAGGGCCGAGGACGTCGACACCTTGGACGCGGCGACCTGCTTCTTCGGCAATGGGGCTGTAGATCGCCAGTGACCTCCAGGTCCGGTTGCCGCGCAGCGCCTGCAGCGCGCCAACGGCGTCATCGACCGATCCCAGCACCAGCAGCGGCCTGCCGGTGTCGCGCAGCGCACCCATGCTCGCGCGCTCGGCGCGCGTGCGCGCAAGGACGCGCAGCGTCAGCAGCGCCGTTGCGGCCAGCAACGGGTGGATGAGGACGATAGAGCGCGGAAAGGACGGCAGGCGCACGATCAGCAAGCTGGCGGCAAGTGCCAGCGCGGCGATGCCCGCGGCGGCTGCCAGGCGCCGTACGTCGGACAGCGCCGTGTGATGCCACGGATTGCGGTACACGCCGAATCCGAACAGACAGGCGCTCCAGACCACGATCGACAGCGGCAGGCTGGCGGCGATGATGTGCACGATGTCCGCGGGCGCGTTGTTGCTGAACAGGCTGAAGCGGAAGACGAAGGCGGCCAGCCAGGTCAGCGCGACCGCGGCAGCATCCAGGATCGGGGGCAGCCAGCCGATGCGGCTGGATGGGCGCACCAGCATCAGGCGCCTCCCCGAACCAGATCCAGGCCGCGTCGCAGCAGCGTGGTCACGCGTGCGAGTTGTGCGGGCTCCAGATTTGAGCCCGATGGCAGGCAGATGCCTCCCTCGAACAGCGCGCGGCTGACGTCCTGCCCTGGGGCATGCTCGATGTATCGTGCCCCGGCGTACAGCGGCTGCAGGTGCATGGGTTTCCAGACCGGCCGGGCTTCAACGTTGTGACGCTCCAGAAAATCGAGCAACATGTCACGCGCGCGCGATGGGTGCGCGTGCTCCAGGCGGAAGGCGGACAACCACCGTGTCGAAACATGCCCCGGAGGCTCGGCCATCCATCGGACTTCGGGGTGATCCGCCAAGGCCTGGCGGTAATGGCTGAACACCTCCCGGCGACGCTCGACGCGCTGATCGAGGACGCGAAGCTGGCCGCGGCCGATGCCGGCCAGCACGTTGCTGAGCCGGTAGTTGTAGCCGTCTTCGACGTGTTCGTAATGGCGCGCGGGTTCGCGCGCCTGGGTCGAGAGCCTGCGCGCGTGCTGGATCAGATCGGCATCGTTACCCACCAGCATGCCACCGCCCGAGGTGGTGATGATCTTGTTGCCGTTGAAGGAGAACACTGCGAGGTGGCCGAAGCTGCCGCTGGGCCGGCCCCGGTAGGTGGCGCCCAGCGACTCCGCAGCGTCTTCAAGGACCGGAACGCCAGCCGCCTCGAGCAGCGGCAGCAGCGCATCCATTTCGGCGCTTTGCCCGTAAAGATTGACCACCACTGCAGCCTTGGCGCGCAAGCCGTCAGCCTGCAAGGTATCGAGGGCGCGCTGCAGCGCCTGCGCCGACATGTTCCAGCCCGCGGGCTCCGAGTCCACGAACAGGGGTGTGGCACCGAGCTGGCGGATGGGATTGGCACTGGCTACGAAGGTGAGGCTGGAGCACAGCACGATGTCGCCCGGGCCCACGCCCAACAGTCGAAGCCCGAGATGCAGCGCCGCGGTGCCGCTGCTGGTCGCGGCAGCGTGCGCCACCCCGACGCGGGCAGCCAACTCGCGCTCGAATGCGTCGACGTGCGGGCCCAGGGGGGCGATCCAGTTGCTGCTGAACGCTTCCTGCACAAGCGTGGCTTCATCGTCACCCAGGTGAGGCGATGAGAGGTAGACGCGCTGGGAGAGCTCGCGCCGGGTGATGAGGTCGACCGCACGTCCGGCCGCGTCGACGATCGGCATGTGATCGATGCGTGCGTCATCCATGGCCGCCAGAACCTCCGCCAGCGTGGTGTGCAGCCCGGCTGTCAGGGGCGCTTTTGCAGGCAGTGCCTCCAGCGACGTCGAGGCGGGAATGCCACCCAGCGCGGCGCGGCGGAGGTCGCCGTCGGTGACGGTGCGCGCCAGTCGGCGGTCGTGTCCGGCCACCAGCAAAATGCCTTGGGCGTTGGCGTCGAGTCGCGCCAGCGCGTCGTGCAGGGAGGCATCGGGGGCAATGAAAAGGGATTCGAAACTCGCGGGACTCATCGGGAGTGGAAAGAAAGCAGTCAGGCGGACGCGGTGGCGAGACGGGACGCCGGGACCCCCGCCCAGGATTGGGCAGGGGGAAGATCACACAGTGCGACGGCGCCAGCGCCGAGCGTGGCCTCGGCGCCGATCGAAAGGTTGCGCAGCACGGTGCTGCCAGCGCCGACCAATGCGGCCTCGCCGACACGAACTGCGCCTCCGAGACGCGCACCCGGGGCAATATGGGCCCAGGCATCGACGTCGCAGTCATGATCGACGACGGCACCATGGTTGACAATGACGCCGGCGCCAAGCCTGGCCAGCGGCCCCACGACACATTGCGCCGTCAACAGGCAGCCGACGCCGATGCGCGCGGTGACGGCGACGCTGGCGTGCGGATGGATCACGCTGGCCAGCGGCGCGAGGTCGCGCAGCCGCGCAGCCTCCGCGCGTCGATAGGCGTTGGTGCCAATGGCGATGTGCAGCGCCAGCGGCGCCGGAAGTGCTGCGACGGCGTCCAGAGGCAGCACGGGAACCCCGGGCAGCAACTCTGCATTCCATTGCGCGGGGTCGCGGTCGGTGGCAACCACCGCGCGCCAGGCACCGCTTGCCAGCGCGGCGTCCGCGACGACGCGGCCGTGGCCGCCGGCGCCGAACACGATCAGCAGGGGAAGTGAGGCGTCAGCCATGCGCGGGAACTCCGTGGGCCGTTGAGAATTCAATAGCGATTGGTCTTGAGCAGTCGCGCGGGGTCGAGCGGCAAGGTGGCCAGCAACTCGGCGATGCGCGCGCTGGTGCGACCGTCACCATACAGATTATGCGCGGCAGCGCGTGGCGCGCCGAGCGCCGCACGCACGGCAGCAGCGATCGGCGCCGCCAAGGGGGCGACGTCGACGGTGCCATGGTTGCGCTCGCGCAGGTTCTGACGCTGCCCGATATTGATCACCGGCGTGGCGAAGCTGGCGGCCTCGATGATGCCAGACGAGGAGTTTCCAAGCAGCACCGCCGCGTGTCGCAGCGCGACGAGGTAGTGTGGCCGCTCCAGATGGGTGATGTGTCGCCAGCCGGGCGCCTGCAGGCGGTCGATTGCGGCCTTGATCGCGACAGATCCGGCGTCGGCGTTCGGCGCCAGCCAGATGACCTCGAAATCGTCGCCCGCACCGGCCGCGCGCAGGCCGTCGCACAGTGCCAGGGTCTGCATCCCGGCCTCCTCGGCCTGCTGGACCACCGGGTGGAACACGACCAGCACATACGGTCGGTCGGTTTCAAGCCCCAGCAGCGTGAGCGCCCGGTCGCGCGGCACCGACGTCATCGGTGGCAGTTCATCCAGCCCGGGTGCGCCCACGACATGGATGCGGGACGGTTCTTCTCCAAGTGCGATCAGGCGCTCGCGCGATTCGTTCGTGGCTGGCAGATGCCAGGTTGCCAGCTTGGAGATTGCATGCCGCATCGGCTCGTCGACCGTTCCCGAGCGCTCGCCTCCATGCAGGTGGACGCTGGGGATGCCGAGATGCAGCGCCGCCAGCGCGCCGGCCAGCATTTCGCCGCTATCCCCCAGCAGGAGCACCATGTCGGGAGGAGCGGCGGCGAAGGTTGTGGTCAGGCCGAGGAGGGTTTGTGCCAGGGCGCGGGCCATTCCCGCGCGATCGCGGGTTCCGACGTCGGTGGGGATGCGGGCGCTGATGGTCAGTCCCGCGGCTTCGATCTCGCGCACCGTGTCGCCGAACCGGGGGTCCAGATGCATCCCGGTCACGGCGACATCGAGCGACAGTCGCGGGTCAGCGGCGACGCGCTCCAGGCTCAGGCGCATCAGGCCGAAGTCGGCACGCGTGCCGCTGACGTAGACGATGCGACGTGGGGTCGAAGTCACTCGGGCTCCAGCATGGACCATTGAAGCACGCTCCCGGGCGTACCGGCGACGGCGAGACGCCGGCCGACGAGTGCATGCAGCGCTGCCGCCGGGATTCCGCTTTCGGGTCGTCGCAGCAGCAGATGCTCCCGGGTGAGCAAGCTGCCCGCTGGCAAGGCCTGGCTGAGCACCACGCTGCGGCGCGCGACCGCGCGCACCTCGAGCTCTTCGGGGCGCGGCGCCTTGACGCCATCGCCAAGCATCTGCTGAAGGCGGCGCAGTTCGCGCACCATGGCGGCGAATTCCTCGACTTCGCTCGACGCTGCGTGGTCCGGACCAGGCAGCTTGCGGTCAAGCGTGATGTGTTTTTCAATCACCCGTGCCCCAAGTGCTGCCGCGGCCAGCGCGGCGGTGTTGCCCAGGCTGTGATCCGAATAGCCCACTGGAATGGCGCATCCTTGCGCCAGCGCATGCAGGGCGCGCAAGTTCAGCGTGGCATCGGGCGCGGGATACGCCGACGTGCAGTGAAGCATGACCAGCGGTGCGTCGACACCGGGCGCGGGATGCGGCCAGCCGACATCCTGCCATATCGCGTCGATCCAGGTCCTGGCTTGCAGCGCCTCGTCCAGCGTGGACATGCCCGTGGACACCAGCAACGGAAGCCGCGTTCGGGCCGATGCCTCGAGTAGCGGCCGATTGGTGATCTCCCCTGACGGCAGTTTCAGCCGGCGCACGCCGAGTGCGACCAACTGGGAGACGGCGTCTTCGGAAAATGGCGTCGACATGAATTCGATGCCACGCAGCCGGCAGCGAGCTGCAATCTGCGCGAATGCATCGGCGTCGAGTTCAAGGCCGCGCAACATTTCCAGCTGATCCGTGGCACCGGTGTTGCTTTGCTGATACGCGGCGGTGGCGGCACCCGGCAGCGCCAGATCTTCGGCGCGGAAGGTCTGGAATTTCACGGCGTCAGCGCCGGCGACGGCGGCCGCGTCGACCAGCGCGAGCGCAAGGTCGAGACGGCCATTATGGTTCACGCCAGCTTCGGCGATGACAAAGACGTGATCGGATTGCATGGTGGCGTTCTCAAGGTGTGCGAGCGTTCAGCGCGGGGCGCATTGACGGGCCAGGCGCCATTCAGCCAGCGCGAAATCGTCGGCGGTATCGATGTCAACGGAGCGCGCGGCGGGCATGGAATGGGTGGCAACACGTACGCTCCACATGCCGTTGTGCGCCGCCTGCGCAAGCGCGGCGCGCTGCCAGACGTAGATCGATCCGTTGAGACTCAGCACCGTGGGCGCCGCCTGGCGTGCGGCCAGTCCGGCGCCCTTGCTGAGGGTGACGCTGCCGTCGGCTTGCAGTTCAATCAGATTGAAATACGGATTGCAGCCACTGTCGAATGCACTGACCACCAGTCCCGGCGCGTCATCCGCCGATGCACGCGCCAAACACCCATCCAGGTCGTCCGGATGACGCAGCGGGGATGTCGGCTGCAGGTCGACGATGCGCGTGATGTGCGCGCCGCCAGCTTCCAGGTGTGCCACCAGATGCTCGATCACTGGAAGTTTCGGTGTGTCGTCCCGGGCCAGTTCGGGCGGACGCAGATAGGGGACATGCGCGCCGGCCGTCGCCGCCACGCGGGCGATGGCGGGGTCGTCGGTGGACACGTGGACAGCGTCGATTGCCGGGTGCGCCAATGCGAATGCGATGCTGTGGCAAATCAGGGGAATGCCGCCGAGCGGGCGAAGGTTCTTGCCCGGCAGGCCCTTGCTGCCTCCGCGGGCGCAAATGGTGGCGATGGTCGTCATGTGGGTCGTCCGTGGTCGGGGCGTTCGAGCAGGTCCTCGCCTGCGCCGCCACCGCGTCGGCGGCGCTGCGGGCGCGCGCCCACGGCGTGGGCATTGGTCGTGCCGCCAGCGTCTCGTCGAGCGTTGGGCCAAGCAGATCCACCGTATCGACACCGTGCGCGATACCCAGGTCGGCATAGTCGAATCCGGCGCGCGCCGCCGGCGAGCAGCGCATCGACAGCACGGGCACCCCGACGCTGGCCGCCTGCACGCCGACGGTCGTGGCCTGGACAACCACCGCGTCGGCGGCAAGGATCAGCGGTTCGATCGGCTCGGCGCCTGGAACACTGAAATGCACTTGCGCGCTATCGGGAAGTCGGGGAAAACGGTGCCAGTGATTCGGGTGGTGACGGATGACCAGCGCGCAATCGGGCCGCGTGTCGACCCAGCGCCGCAGCGCGGCTTCAAGCGCCAGCGGTAGCGCATCGCCCACCGGCCACGGCGAGTCCGGGTGGGAACGCGGCTCGGGCTGGGCCGCCAGCAGCACCACCCGGCGCGTTTGCCAGCCGCGGATGGCGCGCAGCGCCAGCGCGGCGCGGCGCTGGGCCGGATCGAACAAAGCGTCGAACGCCGGGTTGCCAGTGACGGCAATGCTGCGCGCATCCCAGCCCGCCGCGACCAGGTTGTCGCGCACTCCGTCGGCCAGCACGCAGGTGCGGGTCGGGTGGCGCGTGCGCGCGGCAAAGGCATCCCCCGGCAGTCCGAAAAGGTCGAGCACCGCGAGGCTGGGGATCCCCGCATCGAGGGCCGCATCGACGGCAGCCTGCTCGCTGCGCGGCGCATTGGTCGCCAGCACCAGGTCGGGGCGTAGCGCCCGCAATACCCGCCCGAAAAAGCGGATGGGATAGAAACCGTGGCGGCCGCGTGTCGTCAGCAGTGCCTGCGCAGCAGCAGGCCCCAGGCTTTGCTGCAGGTCGAGGACGTTGATTCCAAGGTACGCGATGGTTTCCTCGGTGGCAATGTCTGGATGGGTGTTGCCTTCCTGCATGGCGCGGCCGTATTCGAGCGCCTCGGCACGCGCATCAGGCTCGAGCAGGTACAGGAGATCGGCAAACCCGAGCGGGCGCTCGCCGGCGTCAAGGGCCGCGCGTCGCGCCGTGGTCAGGGCGAGCAGGTCGACCTGCAACCCGGGTACGCGCGAACGCAACGCACGCAGCACCGGCAGCAGCATGGCGATATGCCCGCCGCCGTATGCGACCGCCAGAATGCGGGGCGGTGTCACGCCGGCAGTTCCGGCTGGAATCGCCGCGCCCAGAGCTCGAGTGCCGCCAGCGCGCGCAGTTCGCGCGTATGGTTGGCGGTGCCGCAAACATGCGCGTCAAACAGGCTGCGCACCACGCTGGTGTCGAACAGGCGGGATCCGAGCGCGTCGGGCGCGAACAGCAAATCATGCAACCACTGTCGACGTTGGCCACGGAACCATTCCCCGATCGGAACCGTGAACATCTGTTTGCGTCGATGCGCCAGTTCGGTACCGATCAGTGGTTCCATCGCGCGCTTGAACCAGTGTTTTTTGTCGCCATTGCGCAATTTGGTGTCGCCGGGGGCGCGGAAGGCGAACTCCATCATGCGCCAGTCGAGGAACGGCGTACGCGCTTCGAGGGAGACGGCCATGCCCATGCGGTCGGGCTTGACCAGGTTGTTTCCCGGCAAAAGCAGCATCATGTCGAGATAAAGCATCTGGTTCACACGGTCGAAATGCGCAGCTTCGCGCAGCCAGGGCGTCGCGACGTCCGCCACGCTGTCGACACCTGCCAGGCGCTTGCGCAGCCAGGGTTGGAACAAGGCGGCCCGGGCGGCGCCACTGAACAGGCCAGTGTGCTCGACATAGTGCTGCGCGAACGCAGCGTCGTCCATCGCCGCGGCAGCAGGGTCGGCGAGGAAACTGGCGTACTTGTCGTACCCCGCGAACAATTCGTCGCCCCCGTCACCGGTGAGCACGACCTTGACATCGCGTGCGGCGAGTCGGGCGACTTCCAGCGTGGGGAGAAATGACGCATCGCCATGGGGCTGGTCACAATGCCACAACGCATCGGACCAGTGTTCGAGCAGGTCGGGCGCGACGATGTGCTCGCGATGCGAGGTGCCGAAGCGACGCGCCGCCTCACGGGCGAAGGGCGATTCGTCGAACCGCGGATCGTCGAATCCGATACAAAAGCTGCGCACTGGTTCACGCGTGTGTCGCGCCATGAGGGCAACGACACTACTGGAGTCGACGCCGCCAGACAGGAACGCACCAAAGGGGACATCAGCGCGCATGCGCAGTCGTACCGCCTCGTCGAGCAGGCTGACGAACGCTTCCTGCCACGCGCTGAAGGCTTGCGGCGCTGGCGTTTGCTCGGCCAGGCTCCACCAGCGCCGCACACGCGCGCCGCCGCGGTCGACACTGAGCACACAGCCAGGAGACAGGTGACGCACGCCATCGAACAGTGTGAAAGGAGGTGGTACGAAGTTGTAGGCCAGATAGTGCTGCAGTGCGGCCAGATCGATACGCGGCGCGGCGTCAAAGGCGGGGAGCAGCGCCTTGATTTCGGAGCCGAACAGCACGCGCCGTCCATCATCGTGCACAAACAGGGGTTTGACCCCGACGCGGTCGCGCACGAGGTGCAGCACCGGCGCGGCAGGGTCGCGGTGATCGTGGATCGCGATGGCGAACATTCCGTTGAGACGCGAGAGGAACCCAAGGCCTTCGCGTTCGTAAAGGCGCAGCAGAACTTCGGTGTCGCTATGGTCGCTGTCGAAGCGCACGCCTTGCGCCTGGAGTTCGGCGCGCAGCTCCACGTGGTTGAAAATTTCCCCGTTCTGCACCAGCGCCACGCGGCCATCCGCCGAAACGAAAGGTTGGTGGCCGCCGGCGATATCGATGATCGAAAGCCGCCGGTTGGCGATGGCGGCCCCTGCCGCCGTGAATACGCCGCTGTCATCCGGCCCCCGATGAACGAGGCTCGCGTCCATGGCTGCCAGCGTCGCGGCGCCGACACTGGCGCCGGTGCGATCAAAATAGCCGTAGATGCCGCACATGATCGAGTTTGAGGTTCGTGGTCGTTCGTAACGTGGGGAAATCTGCCGGCGATCAGTTCGCGCTGGACTGGAAGACTTGTCGCACCGTGAGCCAGAGGATGCGCAGGTCGCGTCCGATTCCGTGCTTGCGCACATAATCGAGATCAGCCTGCAGCCGCTGTGCCGGGGTCGCGCGCGACCGGTACAAGGCCTGCGCCAGTCCGGTGAGGCCGGGACGCACACTGCAGCGCAGAGCCCAGTCGGCAGGCGTGTAATCGCGTTCCTGGGCGGGGACGTCAGGGCGCGGACCCACCAGACTCATGTCTGCGCGCAGGACGTTGACCAGCTGTGGCAACTCGTCCAGGCTGGTGCGGCGCAGGACCCGGCCGATGCGTGTAATGCGCGGATCTCCGGACGACGTGCGCTGCGGACCGCGCGTTTCGGCGTCAACCACCATGCTGCGGAACTTCAGCAGTTTGAAGCGGCGTCCGCGCCTTCCCACGCGCGTCTGCGCGAACAGCACCGGGCGACCGCTGTCGATGAGCACGAGCAGTGCGATCAAGGCCATGGGCAGCGCCAGGAGCAACAATGCGGCGACTGCGACCAGCAGGTCGAACAGACGTTTCATCGGGAGGCGAGGGTGCGCGCCGCGGTCATGATGAGGTCGCGGGCGAGAAGGCGGTCGCTCTCGATTTCATCGACGCTGCGCGCCGCCAGGACCGCGGCGCAACGCCCCATGCGTGCAAGCTGGTCCCGGTAGACAGATCTCCAGTCGCGTTGGGGGTCTTCCGCCGACTCGCGGTTGAACGTCCGCGACAAGATCACGCTACGCGATCCCAGGCGCAGGTGTTCGCCGAGCACGACACGGCCGGGGAGCAGTCCCTCGTCCAGGCGTGCGATGCCGCCGAACCCGAATGATTTGCGCGCCTCCCTGGCAACGCGCGCGACGCGTTCGACCGTGCCATCCGCCAGTGGTTCGAACATGAATCGCATGCTCAGCTGCCGGTGAAGGTCATTGAGGCCGACGTAGATTTCATCAAGGTCATGCAAGCCCGCCCAGGCATCAAGGCATCCCAGTGCAGCCTTCGTCTCGAGCAGCGCCATGGCGCGTACCCCCGCTTCGCGGCAGGCATGCGAAAACGCGGCGATCTGGTCGGCGCGCTCGAACATGGGAAGCATCAGGGTATCGGCGCCAGCGCGAGCCGCGTGATTGATTTCCGCCTCGCTCTGCGCATGCCAGGGATTGATGCGCACGATGAGGTGCGCGCGTGGCACCGCCGCGCGTACCGGCGCCACATCCTCCGGCCGGTGTTCGGAGATGAAGGTGCCAAGGCCACCTTGCCGCTCCTGCTTGCCGTGCTGCTCGAGATCCACCATGATGCGGGGAACCCCACATGCGTGGGCAAAGGCGGCAAAGCCGGGGTCGTTGGTGATTTGGATCCAGTCCATGCGTGAGGCGGGCGCGAACGCTTCAGCGTGCAGTGTACCGGTTCATGCGCCGCGCAATCGAGGCGCCGACGACGGCACCGAGCGCGTCGTGGCGCAAGAGCGCCAAGCCGCCGCTCAGCGCAATGGCACCAGCTGCCGCGGCCTGCACCAACTGGGCAGACGGCGAGGCGGACGGCTCGAACCCCAGCATCACGCCCAGCAGCGCAAGTATGGCGCTGGCCACGCCGAGCAGCACGACATTCCCCGCTTCGGCGCTTCCGGCGTGGCGGGCAAGGCGCAGCCAGAGCACGGCGGTGGCCACGGCGTAGGCGGCGCCATACGCGACGACGGCGCGCCATGCCGTATCCGGAAGCGCCCAACCCACCACGAACATGACTGCCAGCCCGGTGCCATACCCCATCACCTGGTCGCCGATGCGGCGATGGCTGTTGAGTCGGGCCGCGAGCACCAGCTGCGCCGCCTGCACAGGCATCAGCACCAGCAGCCAACGCATGGCCTGCACGACTTCGCCCTGCGCCTGTGCCGTCATGCGTCCCCATCCGAACAGCAAGCGCACGCCCAGGGGAGCGGCCAGCATCCCGCACACACCCAGCAGCGCCGCCACCCGCAGCATCGATTGCATCCACTGGCGGCCTCGCGTGCTGGCGCTGGCGCGATCGCCCGCCGCCTCGGCGGCTGATAGTCGGGCCAGGGCCAGCGCCGCCGCCACTGCGAACACCGTATTGAGCGGAAGTTCGGCGATGCGTTGCGCATAGTGAAAGACGCCCAGGTGGCCTGGCCCCGCGCGCGATGCAAGCGCACGGGCAACCAAGGTGTAGAGAACGGTCAGGCCGGAGGCCGCCAGTGCCAGCGCGACCGCGCGCAAGTCATCGGCGCCGGGCCACCGTGCCGCGTTGGGCAGCGTTCGCCCGATGACACCGGCGACGCGTTCAAGCGTTGCGAGGCGGGCGATCGACGCCAGCGCAATGCCTGCTGCGATCCAGCCGAAGTGTCCCGCGCGCGCAGCCACCAACAGACCACCGATCAGTCCAAGGTTGAACATGACATTGCCCGCGTATTGCCACTGCAGCCGACCTTGCGCTTGCAGAGCGGCCGCACCGACCATCGCCACGGCACCGGCGGGAAGCGCCACCAGCGCACCCAGCCCCAGCGTGCGCGCGGCCAGCGCCGCCGCTTCTGCGTGCAAACCCGGTGCCAGTGCGTGCACGATCACCCCCCGCGCCAGCCAACTCGCGATTCCCGCCAGCGTAAACACCGCCAGCGCGAAGCGTCCCCAGCGCATCGCCTCTGCCGCCACGGCATCGGGGGCGCGTCCGGCCATGCGAGGCACCATCACCGCCGGCACCGCGGCGCCCCAGAGCAGGGAAATGGTGAAATCCGGGTAGGACAACGCCACCAGTGCCGCGTCCGCATGGCCGCTGAGCCCGAATTGCGTCGCCACCACCGCGTCACGCACGATGCCCAGCAATCGGCTGGCGGCCAGCAGCAACACACTCAGGGAAAAGACGCGGGCGAGAGACATGGGGATCATTGTCGCATCGGCCCGGCGCCGTCGATGCGTCGCGCAGTCCGCCCCTTTGCAAAGAAAAAAAATACATGTATGATTTCATTTTTTTAGCGCGCCCGTAGCTCAGTTGGATAGAGTACTTGGCTACGAACCAAGGGGTCGTGGGTTCGAATCCTGCCGGGCGCACCAAAATTTCTGAATTAAATCAGGCACTTACGAGAAATCGCCAGTGCCTTTTTTATTTTTCGCAGCGGCTGACGGGTTCATCGGGGATTCCTGCTAAACTTCCCGACATGCGCTGCCGTGTCGTTGACCCTCGCAGTGCGTTGACGTTTTGCGCGTGATATCACGACGCATCCTCAACAGCGTGGCTTCCTGTTTCGGGAAGCGCTGTTCTCCCAGGCAAGCATCGTCTGGGTCATGGAAACCGGGCGTCCGACGGCCGCGTATTTTCTCCGGAATCTTGATCTGTATAACCTGTCGCATGGCTGGCGCCGACGCGCGCTCGCCATCGGCCCGCACCGACCTGCGTATCGCCGCGGGCGAGCTTTCACTTGACTTATACACCGCACCAAACCCATACCGTCGGCAGGTTCGCCCTGACCCCACTGACCCGACCGACCGCATGCGGTCGCTTCGCGGCGTCGCTGTCCATGCGCAGTGGACGCGGCCCCGCGACCCATGACCGCGTCTATCAGTTCGTTCCGCTGTTCGCTTCGCCGCAGGCCGCAGCGCGTTACGGGCTTGCGCAAGGCGTCGCGTACGCGCGGCAACGCCAGGATGCCGAAGGGCGCTGACCTTCAATCCGAACCCAACATGCATAGGAGGACCTAGAGATGGCCAAAGAAGAATTGATTGAAATGCGCGGGGAAGTGAACGAGGTGCTGCCTGACGGACGCTATCGGGTCACCCTCGAGAACGGACATGCGCTGGTCGCTTACAGTGGCGGCAAAATGCGCAAGAACCACATCCGTATCCTCGCGGGTGACAAGGTCTCCCTCGAGCTTTCCCCCTACGATTTGACCAAGGGCCGGATCACATTCCGTCACCTCGAGCCGCGCAGCGGTCCTCCCCCCGCGCCGCGTCGTCGCTACTTATTCCGTTGCACCGCGGCGCGGCTGCGCCTGCCCCCGGTGCCGATCCAACCCTTCAGCAAGATGCGCTGCGGGTGGGCTCGGTTCGGCGTCGACGGGCGGCTGATCCAATTGTTAACGCGTAACTCAGGTCGAGCGCTAAAGCGCAGCTAAGGCGCGCCATGGATACTCCTTACCACGCACTTCCGGCGTCGGGCTTCGATCAGATCGGAGCAATGGTTCCATCATCCCAAGGAGTTTTTCATGAAGTTCAAGCAAGCCGTTGTCGTCATGACTGCTGCCCTCACCGCGGTCGGCACTGCCGCCGTCGCCCACGCATTCGACGGTGAGCAATTGTCCAGGGACGCCAAAGTGTCCCTTGAGCAGGCCAGAGAGACCGCCCTGCGGGAGGTTCCCGGCGGCAGCATCACTGACCAGGAACTTGAACACGAGCATGGCGGAAGCGGCCTGCGTTACTCGTTCGATGTCAGAGTCGGGCATGGAGAGCGTGAGGTGGGAGTCGACGCCATCAGTGGCAAGGTGCTCGAGAACAGCCTGGAAGGCCCGCACAGCGATTGACCTGTGCGCTCCTGGTATCGTGACGCATGTCTGGCGACGACATGACAGCCGCTCGCGGTGGCCGTCATGTCGAACTTTCCGGGAGGCCCTGGGTTGCGTGTATTGCTGATCGAGGACGATCCGATGATTGCCGCAGCGGTCGAGTTGGCCTTGCGAGACGCGGCATATGCCGTTGATCATGTCGCCGATGGCGAGACTGCGGACCGTGTGCTGCGCGACGGCCAGCATCAGGTCGTGCTGCTGGATCTTGGGTTGCCGCGCCGCGACGGCCTCAGCGTTCTGCAGCGCCTGCGCGACCGTGGCGACCATGTCCCGGTCCTATTGATCACGGCCCGCGATGCGCCTGCCGATCGCGTACGCGGCCTCGATCTGGGGGCTGATGACTACCTTGTCAAGCCTTTTGACATGGACGAGCTCCTGGCGCGCATGCGCGCCGTCTTGCGGCGCCAGTCAGGCCAGGCCAGTGCAGATCTGAGCAACGGCGATATCTCCCTCGATCCTGCGACCCGCCTCGCACGGCGAGGGGACGTCAGCGTCATCCTGACGGCGCGCGAGTTTGCGCTCCTGCATGCCTTGCTGCTGCGCCCGGGAACCATCCTGACGCGCGCGCAGCTCGAGGACCGGCTTTACGGATGGAACGAGGAGGTCGAAAGCAGCGCCGTCGACTTTCTGATTCATGGCGTCCGCAAGAAGCTTGGCGCGGACGCGATCAAGAACATCCGTGGTGCGGGCTGGATGGTGGCCCGGCCGCGATGAAAGCGTCGTTTGAGCGCCGCTTGCTGCTGCACCTTGGCGCGGCCGTGGTCGCACTCGGGTTGCTGGCGGCAGTCGCGCAATTCATCCTCGCCTGGCGCGAGCTGCGCGAGGCGCAGGATGACATGCTGCGCCAGATCGCCGCGCTTGCGCTGGTGCGTCCCGGGCACGAAGCGTCGGCGCTGGGCAAGGTCAGGCTGGGGGATCGCGACTCGCGGCTATGGGTCGCAGTCATGCCGCTGGACCGGCCTCCCGGTTGGTTGAGGCCACTGCCACGCCCCGGACTTCACACGGTCGATGCGGCGGTCGGCCGCATGCGTGTGGAAGTGCTGACGTCGGGTCCCTACACCGTGATCGTTGCCCAGCCAACCGACGCGCGCGATGAACTGGCGTGGAACGCTGCCGCGCGTGCGTTGCTTCCATCCTTGCTGATGGTTCCATTCCTGATCTGGTTGATCAGTCGCATGGTGCATGGCGAGTTCGAGCCGATCGTGCGTGCCGCGCGAAGACTCGAGGCACGTGAGACAGTCGATGCACCGGATCTGGGCATCGGCGAGATGCCTGCCGAAATTCAGCCTTTCATCGATGCGATCGAAGGATTGCTGCGGCGCACGCACGCGCTCATGCAGCGTCAGCAGCGATTTGTGGCCGACGCTGCACATGAGTTGCGCTCGCCCCTGACCGCACTCGCACTGCAGGCGCGCAACGTGCGGCATGCGTCGTCGCTCGGGGAAGCGCACGCGCGGCTCGAAGCGCTCGAGCATGGCATCGTGCGCGCACGCAAGCTCAGCGAACAGTTGCTGGGGCTGGCGCGGATGGAAGGTGCCGCGGTCGAGATCGAAAGCGTCGAGCTCGTCGACCTTGCGCGGGAGTTGCTGGCGGAATTTCATCCGCTCGCCGAGGTGCGCCGGATCGATCTTGGTCTCGACGCCCCCGCCGCCGTTCGTGCGCGGACGTCAAAGTCGTTATTGCGGACCATCCTGACAAACGCGCTCGATAACGCACTCAAATTCGGTCCCGCGGGCGGGGATGTGACCCTGGCCGTGCATGTCACGGATAGCGGGGTGCGGTGCGAGGTGACCGATCACGGGCCAGGCATTCCGGCGGCGGAGCGTGAAAGTGTCTTCATGCCGTTTCACCGCTTGTATGGCGGCGACGTGGCTGGTGCCGGCCTGGGTCTGGCGATTGCACGCGAGGCAGCGATACGCATCAGCGCGTCTTTGTCCCTGCACGGTGCGTCCGACGCGCAGGGTCTCGTTTTCCGCGTGGATATTCCCGATCGGTCGAGCGCGCCCGGTGGGTGCGCGCAGTCTGGGTGAATGGGGTCCTGTGCGCCGAGGCGCAGGACTTATCATCGAATATTGCGCGTGACGCGCGTCAGAAAAGTCTGCTGTCCATGGTTCAACGCCAAATTTCCGAGCACGCCCGGTGCATCGTGCTATCCGCATTGCTCGGGGTAAGCGCCCCCCATGCGGCGCAGGCAGCCGAGGCCACCATGGTGCAGCCTTCCGATGCGGCCACACTGCCGGCAACGACGGAGCCCGCCGCGGCGGCGCCCGAGGTCGTATCGCTGGGCGTGGCTGTGCCGCTGTCGGGAGAACTTGCGCCCTACGGCCGCGAGGCACTCGATGGCGTGCATCTCGCCATCAGCGATCTCAACGCCCGCAAGATCGTCATTGCCGGTCGTCCGGTGCGTTGGGCGGTTGACGTGCGCGACGATGAAGGTAAACCGGGGCAGGCGGCCATGGTGGCGCGCGAGTTGGTTGCCGATCACGTGGCGGGCGTGATCGGAGATCTCGACGGCACCTCGACCGAAGCATCCGCGCCGGTGTATTTCGCGGCCGGTATCCAGCAGATCACACCGGCTTCCGGCGATCCGGCCACCGCGCACCATGGATGGACCACGTTTCACCGCATCGTGGCGAATGATTACGCCGTCGGCGCCAGCCTCGCGTTTTATGCGGGCCGCAAGCTCAAAGCGAAAACGGCGATGATCGTCGACGATGGCGGCAGCGCCGGCGGCGCGCTGACGGCCGCGTTCGAGCGTGCGGCCGACGCTGGCGGGCTCCAGTTGCTGCCGGCACCCGCGCACAGCCGTGATGACGACGTCGCGGCGTTGGCGGCCAAGGTGAAAGCGGCGGCCCCCGACGTGGTGTTCTACCGCGGCGCCGAATCGTTCGGCGCCGATCTGTTGCGCCGCTTGCGTGCCATCGGGGTGCAGGCGCGTGTGCTTGGAGGCAAGGTGCTGTGCAGCGCGCGTTTCGCGGGGCTCGCGGGAGATGCGGCGAATGCCGGCGTGGTGTGCGCGCAAGCCAGCCGACCGCTCACGCGCATGCCGCAGGCCAGAATGTGGATGCAGCGATTCAAGGAGCGTTTCGGTGCCGACCCCACCCGCCTGACCGGGCCGCACGCGTATGACGCCGCCATGACACTTGCGCAGGCGATGATCAAGGCGGACTCGACTGATCCGCGCGTCTACGGAGATGCACTACGCGACCCCGGTTACGACGGTGTCACACGCAATGACATTCGATTCAATGCCGACGGCGAACTGGTCGGCCCGAGCATCACGATTTCGACCTTCTCGCGCGGCACCAAGGTCGACCTGGGACGCTGACCGGGTCCGCCGTTTCGCGCACACGGTGGGTGCGCATTGCTGCGTCAGGAGGACAAAAAAAGGGAGCGCAGCGCGCTCCCTTTTTTCACTGCATGAATGCAACAGATTACTTCATGCTCAGAATCCAGGTAACGAGTTCCTTGGCTTCTGCCGGGCTGACCTGCGGGTTGGCGGGCATCGGGACCGGGCCCCAAACGCCGCTCACACCCTTCATCACGGCCTTTTCCAGTTCAGCCTGGGCGCCGGGCTTGCCGGCATATTTCTTGGCCACGTCCTTGTAGGAAGGGCCCACGAGCTTGTGGTCGACGGCGTGGCAGGCCAGACAGTTCTTGGCCTTGGCCAGGGCCATCATGTCGGCGGCGTTGGCGGCCGAAATGGTCGCGACGGCGAGGCCGGCGGCAATCAGAATTTTTTTCATTCTCGAAATCTCCATGGTTGGGCAGTGCCATGCACTCAACGTCTGACCTGAACATCGGTTGACACGTCCGGCCGACAAGTCCGGATCCGTGCGATCCTCAAGCATTGATCGCGCCGAGCTTACAGCAGCCGTTATGCTAACCGATGAGGCTCGCCAATTTGCAGCGGCGAAACTGGAAATTGACAACTGTCGAGGAGGCGGTGGTATGTGGCTACTGATTGTGGCAATCGTGCTCTTGGGGTTGAAGTTTGCGGCGTTGGGACCGTTTGCGTCATTATCCTGGTGGTGGATCGCCGGGGCGCTGGGCGTGGTATTCATCTATTGGGAGTTGATTGATCCCTGGCTGGCCATTTCCAAGAAGCGTGCAGTGCGCGAAATGGAATTGCGACGCGAGGAGCGTGTCGAACGTGGGCGAGCGCATCTCGGACTGGGACGCGGGCGTCGCAGGAAATGACAATTTCAACCGTCGACCAGCTCTGAATATGCGATACACTCGCCTTTAATCAGGAGAGTGTCCGCGACCGGTTACGTCGCGGGCCGCCGAAGGCGTAAGCGCTGGCCCCGTTGCCGGGAGGCGTGTACCGCTCAGGCAAAAGGACTGAGCCGACCCTCGCGGGTCAACCTCACTGGAGAGAGGCGCCGGGTACGCAGTCGGCGTCCACCGAAGGGGCAAGCTGGACCCAGGTCCGGTCAATCTCTCAGGTACAAAGGACAGCGGGGCATGCCGACCGGGAATCGTCCCGGCGCATCGTCGCCCGAGGAGCCTTGCGTGTCCAATCCTGCCGAACCTGATCTCCTGCGCACGCCGTTGTACGCGTTGCATGCGCGCCTGGGTGCCAAGATGGTGCCTTTCGCCGGTTACGCGATGCCGGTGCAATACCCGTCCGGCGTCATGGCAGAGCACAGATGCACGCGCGAGTCCGCTGGCCTGTTCGATGTTTCGCACATGGGGCAGGTCCGTATCGGTGGTCCCGACGCCGCCGCGGCGCTGGAAAGCCTGATCCCGATCGACGTGCAGGGGCTGGCGCTGGGTCGCCAGCGCTACGGCTTTTTCACGGATGCGGGCGGCGGCATCCTCGACGATCTCATGTTGACGTGTCGGCCGCGTCCGGACGGGGAGGGCAGCGAGTTTTTCATGGTCGTGAATGCGGCCTGCAAAGAGCATGATCTCGCATGGTTGCGTGAGCGCATCGGACTGCGGTGCACCATTGAAGAACTTCCAGATCAGGGCCTGATCGCCCTGCAGGGTCCGCGCGCAGTGCCCGCCCTGGCACTGTTGCTGCCGGGTGTCGCGTCGATGCGGTTCATGGACGCAGCCTGGTTCACGCTGCCCGCGGCCATCGGTTCAGGGCGCGTATTCGTCAGCCGCAGTGGCTACACCGGTGAAGACGGCGTCGAGATTTCCGTGGATGCTGGCGACACCGAGGCGTTGGCCGTTGCGTTGCTCGCGCTTCCGGGTGTGGCCCCGGCAGGGCTTGGCGCACGTGACAGCCTTCGTCTCGAGGCCGGCTTGTGCCTCTATGGGCACGACATGGATGCCACCACCACGCCGATTGAAGCCAGCTTGCAGTGGGCGATCCAGAAAGTGCGCCGCACCGGCGGCGCGCGTGCTGGCGGCTTCCCTGGCGCGGAAATCATTCTGGGGCAAATCGACGACGCCGCGCGCCTTGCCCGTCGCCGTATCGGTCTGCGCGGCGAGGACAGGGTTCCGGTGCGCGAAGGTGCTGAACTCGTCGACGCCGAAGGGCGCAATGTGGGCCGCGTGACCAGCGGCAGTCTCACGCCTTCCGCCAACGCGCCAGTGGCGATGGGCTACGTCGCAGCGCCATGCGCGATAAAAGGCACCCTGGTCTTCGCGCTGGTGCGCGGACGCCAGGTGCCGATGCGCATTGTCGACATGCCGTTTGTTCCGCACGGCTACAAGCGCGACTGACGCGCTGTTTCGCGGCGCGGCGCCTGATTTGTCCTGATGTTCAACACCTTCCGCACAACCATATCCATCCAACCCCCACGGAGTTCGACATGACCGTCAAGTTCACCCCCGATCACGAATGGGTTCGCCTCGAAGCCGATGGCACCGCGACCGTCGGCATCACGGCGCACGCGCAAGATGCCCTCGGCGACGTGGTGTTCGTGGAGCTTCCCGCCGTCGGCACGTCCTACACGCAGCACGATGCCGCAGGTGTCGTCGAGTCGGTCAAAGCCGCCGCTGACGTGTACATGCCGATCGCCGCCGAAGTCATCGCGGTCAATGATGCCCTGGTTGCTGACCCGGCGCTGGCCAACACCGATCCGCAAGGCGCTGGCTGGTTCTTCAAGGTGCGCCCGACCGCGCCATCGCAGATCGACGCGCTGCTGGACCAGGCCGCCTACGACAAACTGCTCGCCGGCGCCTGAATCGCACGCACGCAGAACCCGGTACGAGATCCCCATGCTGACGCACATTGAACCCACCCTGAACGTCCTGGAGGACGCCGGCGCCTTTTGCCGACGCCACATTGGTCCCGACAGCGCTGATCAGGCGCACATGCTGCAAGCCCTCGGACTGCCTGACATGTCTGCCTTGCTCGCCGCCGTGATTCCAGCGGGAATCCGGCGTACGCATGCATTTGAACTTCCGCCTGCGGTCGACGAAGCGGCTGCGCTGGCGGAGTTGCGCGCCATTGCCGCGGGAAACCGCGTGATGCGCAGTTTCATCGGCCAGGGCTATGCCAACGCCCACATGCCGGGGGTCATTCAGCGCAATATTCTTGAAAACCCGGCCTGGTACACCGCTTACACGCCTTACCAGCCGGAAATCAGCCAAGGAAGGCTCGAGGCTTTGCTGAATTTCCAGACCATGGTCGCCGACCTCACGGGACTGGACGTGGCCAACGCGTCGATGCTGGACGAGGCCACGGCCGCGGCGGAAGCGGTGACCCTCGCACTGCGGGCGGGACGCGGCGCCAGCCGCAGTGTGTTCGTGGCTGACGACGTACTTCCGCAAAGCCTCGAGGTCCTGCGCACCCGCGCGGCACCGTTGGGCATCGACGTCGTGGTCGGTCCCGTCGATGAGGCGGCGAAGGGTGCGTACTTTGCGGTGCTGCTGCAATACCCGGGCGTGGACGGCGGGGTGCGCGACCTGCGCAACATCATTGCAGGCGCGCACGCCCGCGGCGCCCTGGTCATCATGGCGGCGGATATCCTGGCACTGACGCTGCTGGTGCCGCCGGGGGAGCTTGGCGCTGACATCGCAGTTGGGAACACACAGCGTTTTGGTCTGCCCCTGGGTTTCGGGGGGCCGCACGCTGCATACCTGGCGGTGCGTGACGCAATCAAACGCCAAATGCCGGGGCGGCTGGTGGGATCGAGTATCGATGCGCATGGCAACCAGGGCTTGCGGCTGGCGCTGCAGACACGGGAGCAGCACATCCGGCGCGAAAAGGCCACCAGCAATATCTGCACCGCGCAGGTATTGCCGGCAGTGCTGGCGAGCATGTATGCGGTCTATCACGGGCCACAAGGATTACGACGCATCGCCCAGCGTGTGCATGCCTACACGGCGATCGTCGCCGACGTACTGCGCGCGCAAGACTGGACGCTCTCCCATGAGTGCTTTTTCGACACCCTGACGGTTCACACCGGGGCGCACACCGAGGCCGTGCACCTGGCCACCGTCGCTGCCGGCATCAATCTGCGGCGCGTGGCGCCGGACCGCGTCGGAATCACGCTGGACGAAACGGTGACGCGTGCGGACCTGCTCGCGTTGCTGGGGGCGTTCGCCGGGGTATGTGGAGTCGAAGCCCCCGACGGCACGTTGTTCGATGCCCATGCGGCGGGGGTGGCGTCGCGGTATCCGGTGTCGCTTGCGCGCACCTCCGATGTCCTGACCCATCCGGTGTTTCGGCGTTACCACAGCGAAACCGAGATGCTGCGTTACCTGCGCCGCCTTGCCGACAAGGACGTGGCGCTCGACCGCGCGATGATTCCGCTAGGTTCGTGCACCATGAAACTCAACGCCACCAGCGAAATGGTTCCTATTACCTGGCCCGAGTTTGCGTCGATTCACCCCTTCGCGCCGGCGGACCAGGCAGCGGGTTATGCACGGCTTGCCGATGACCTGCGGCATTGGCTTGCGCAGGCCACCGGCTATGACGCCGTCAGCCTGCAGCCGAATGCGGGCTCGCAAGGTGAGTACGCCGGTCTGCTGGCGATTCAGGGGTGGCACGCCAGCCGCGGTGAGCCGCACCGCGACGTTTGCCTGATCCCGGCGTCCGCGCATGGCACCAATCCGGCGTCGGCGCAGATGGCTGGCATGCAGGTGGTGGTGGTTGCCTGCGATGCGGAAGGCAGCGTCGATCTCGACGACCTGCGCGCGAAGGCGGGGCACCATGCGGCGCGCCTGGCTGCCTGCATGATTACCTATCCCTCCACCCACGGCGTGTTCGAGCCGCGGGTACGCGAAATCTGCGACATCGTTCATGCCCATGGCGGGCAGGTCTACGTCGACGGCGCCAACATGAATGCCATGGTGGGACTTGCCAGTCCGCCGGAATTCGGCGCCGACGTGTCGCACCTCAACCTGCACAAGACTTTCTGCATACCGCACGGCGGCGGCGGACCAGGCGTCGGCCCCGTTGCGGTGCGGGCTCACCTCGCGCCATTCCTCCCCGGTCACGCCGCCAGTGGTGACGCGGGGCGTCCGGTGGGAGCGGTCAGCGCCGCTGCGCTGGGCAACGCATCGGTGCTGCCGATCACCTGGATGTACATCCGCATGATGGGCGCCGGCGGCCTCGCCGATGCGAGTGCGGTGGCGATCCTCAGCGCCAACTACATCGCCCGGCGCCTGTCCGCGCACTTCCCTGTGCTCTACACCGGCGCGCATGGCCTGGTCGCCCACGAATGTATCCTGGACTTGCGGGCACTGAAGGACGCCAGCGGCATCAGCAATGAGGATGTCGCAAAGCGTCTGATCGACTTCGGATTTCACGCACCAACCATGAGCTTTCCGGTTCCGGGCACGCTCATGATCGAGCCCACCGAAAGCGAATCTCTGGTCGAACTCGACCGGTTCGTCGACGCGATGATCGCGATTCGCGGTGAAATCGCCTGGGTTGAGCGTGGCGACTGGCCGCGCGAGGACAACCCGCTCAAGGCGGCGCCGTTCACCGCCGCCGCCGTGCTCGGCGCCGAGTGGACGCGGCCGTACAGCCGCGAACAGGCGGCCTACCCCTTGCCGTCGGTGCGTACGAACAAGTACTGGGTTCCGGTCGGCCGGGTCGACAATGTCTGGGGCGACCGCAACCTGCAGTGCGCGTGCCTCCCGCTGGCAGCGCATGTCGCCGACGGGACCTGAAGATGTGATGGAACCTGCTCGACTCGCGCAGGTGATTGCAAGAAGCGGAATGAAGTTCGTGTCGCATCGACGTACGCTTGCGGCATGGACTTCACCGTGCCCCCATCCTCTTTCGTGTCCGCTGCGGCGATGCGGCGCACGCGGCATGCCATCGACCGGCTCCTTGGCGGCGCCGAAGCCCCGTCACTGGCCGCGCTCGCGGCGGAAGCGGGCGTAACGCCCTGGTATTTCCAGCGCGAGTTTGCCGCGTGCGCGGGCGTGAGCCCCAAGCGCTTCGTCGAGGTGCTGTCCAAGGAGCGCCTGCTGGGGGCGCTGGCCCAGGGTCTTCCCGCGCTCGAGGCAGCGCTGGAATCTGGATTGTCGGGCCCGGGTCGAGCCCACGAACTTCTCTTGCGGACCGAGGGGATGACGCCGGCGCAGGCCAGACGCCACGGACAGGGCGTGGCCATCGTCTGGGGCGTCGCGCTTGCGCGCTGTGGTCCGATGTTCGGAGCATGGACTGGACAGGGGCTTTGCGCCTTGGAGTTTCTGCCCGAAGACGAGAATTCCCCGGAGTCGGAGGCGTCGACGGAATCGATGTGCCTCGCACTGGGCGCGCGGTGGCATGCCGCGTCGATGCGTCGGGACGACGCGCTGATCGCGCGGCTGATCGATGCTGCGCTCGATGGCGATCCCGCGGTTCCGGCCCACGTCAAGGCGAGTCATTTTCGCTTGCGCGTGTGGCAGGCACTACTGTGCCTGCCGACGGGAAGCCTGGCCAGTTATACGCAGCTCGCACGCGCGGTCGGCAGGCCCGACGCGGTGCGCGCGGTGGCGGGGGCAGTGGCGGCGAACCACCTGGCCGTGCTGCTTCCCTGTCACCGCGTGATTCGAGAGGGCGCGGAGCTGGCCGGCTACCGTTGGGGCCTGGCCCGCAAGGCCATGCTCATTGCCGCGGAGCAGGCCCTCATTCCAGGGTGACGCGCGGCGTGCCGGTTTGCAGGCGGCCGATGACCGATGCTTCACCGAAGCCGTCAGCCCGGAAGATGCCCAGGACGGCGGGCACCGCATCTGGCGCGCAGCTCACCAGCAGGCCGCCCGCCGTCTGCGGATCGGTCAGCAGATCGCGTGTGAGCGCGTCGGCGCCGCCGAGGTCGACGTCAGTGCCATAGCTGGCCCAGTTGCGGCCGGATGCGCCGGTGACGACACCCGCGGCCGCGAGATGGCGCACGCCGGCCAGCAAGGGTACAGCGCCGACGTCCACCCGCGCGGCAAGGCCCGAACCACGGCACATTTCGAGCAGGTGGCCGAGCAGCCCGAAGCCAGTGACGTCGGTCATCGCATGCACCCCGGGCAGCGCGGCCAGGTTCGGGCCGGGTGTGTTCAATCGCGTCGTCGTATCGATCATCAGTCGGTAGGCGTCGGGCGAGAGGAGGTCCTTTTTCAGTGCAGCCGACATCACCCCGACACCCAGGGGCTTGCCGAGCACGAGGACGTCGCCATCGCGCGCGTCGGCGTTGCGCCGGATGCGGTCCGGGTGCGCGAGCCCAAGGACTGCAAGTCCATAAATCGGCTCGACCGAATCGATGGAATGCCCGCCCGCCACCGGGATGCCGGCGCGCGCGCACACGGCCTGTCCGCCCCGAAGGATCGCGCCGATGGTTTCCTCGGGCAGGATGCTGATCGGCATGCCGACCAGAGCCAGGGCCATGATGGGTCGTGCTCCCATGGCATAAATGTCCGAAATTGCGTTTGTCGCTGCGATAGCACCGAAATCTTCGGGGTCGTCGACGATGGGCATGAAAAAATCAGTGGTTGCTACCAGCGCCTGGGTATCGTTGAGTCGATAGACCGCGGCATCATCCGATGTCTCGACTCCGACCATGAGTTCGGGCGGAACAGGAAATGCGGGCGTTCGGCGCAGGATGGCGCTCAGCACGCCCGGTGCGATCTTGCAGCCGCAACCGCCCCCGTGGGACAGTGAAGTCAGGCGTGGCGGCGTTGCCGGTTTGGCGTTGGATGCGGGCATGGGAGCGGGGCTCAATGAGTGGCTTGCGGCCAGGCGGCGCAGAGGTCGTCGAAGCGCTGCAATGCTGGGGAAAACGCCTTGCGGCGAGCA
Source organism: Thiomonas sp. (assembly GCA_027311065.1). Classification (GTDB taxonomy): domain Bacteria; phylum Pseudomonadota; class Gammaproteobacteria; order Burkholderiales; family Burkholderiaceae_C; genus Thiomonas_A. Next base: position 36,615 of record DAICZP010000113.1, read on the forward strand.
TGAATTCGGTAAAGCGTGCGTTCCAGAGGCGGCAGGCACGCGTCGATGCGGACGAGCTGCCTGCAATCAAGCATGTTCTGCACCACCCGCAGCGGGAGGCAACTGATCCCCAGGCCTTCCGCCACGGCGCGTTTGATCGCCTCGGCGTTGCCAAGATTCATGCCGATCGTGTACCGGGGGAGGTGGGGCATCAACAGCGCTTCCATGGTTTCACGCGTGCCGGAGCCGGCTTCTCGCTGGATCCAACGCGCTTTCGCGAGTTCCTCGATTCCAACCTCGCCGCGAGTCAGCTGGTGATCGGGTGCTGCGACCACCACCAACCGGTCGCGCAGCCAGGGATGTGATTCGATGTCGGGATGGTGACAGGCGCCCTCGATGTAGCCAAGATCGACGCGATAGTCCGCCACCGCCTGGATCACGTCGTGGGTGTTGCCAACCTCGAGTTCGACCTGGGCCTGCGGCCACGCACGCTGATACGCACCCAGCACCGCGGGCATGATGTAATTTCCGACCGTCGTGCTGGCACCGATGCGAAGCGCCGCCGCATCGCCATCGAACAGGGTTTCAAGATCGTGGCTCAGGTCGAGCATTGCCAATGCGCGGGGAAGCAGCAGGCGTCCGGCATCGTTGAGCACGACGCGCTTGCCGATGCGATCGAACAGCCGCGTGCCGAGCTGCGATTCGAGCTCGCCGAGGGCGGCGCTCACCGCGGACTGCGACATCGAGAGTTGGCGCCCGGCTTCGGTGGTGCTCCCGGAGCGGGCCACGGCCACCATGACGTCGAGTTGCCGAAGGGTCAGTCTCATCGAATTGATAAATTGAATTTCCGCTATTGTCCACCGAAAAAGATGGATTCAATGCACGCAACCATTCGCAACATCCGGTTTGCCTGCGGCGGCTCGCGGGTGGGGCCGGAGACGCTGCGTACGCATTCCCATGCTGGCGAAAAGTTTGGGGGAACTTAGGGATTTGGCAGGACTCCATCAAGCTCGGGCAGCCGGTGCCGCGATGCCGTGGTTCCGGTTCTTCGTCGCCCGAGTAGTTGACAATTTCAGTTGGGATCTGCTAAAGTCCCACTGAATTCGTCAGGTATTGCGTGTGCGTGCTCCTGTCGAATCGACGCTTTGGATCGCGACGCGCTTGTTCATCATTTCTGGAGACCACCATGCGACTGACGACCAAAGGGCGCTTTGCCGTGACGGCCATGATCGATGTGGCTATGCGCCAACATTTCGGACCCGTCACGCTGGCAAGCATCAGCCAACGCCAGCATATTTCGCTTTCCTACCTTGAGCAGCTGTTCGGCAAGCTTCGCCGGCACGAACTCGTCGAATCCGTGCGCGGACCGGGCGGCGGCTACAGCCTGGCGCGCAAGCCGGAGGAGATCAGCATCGCCGACGTCATCATCGCCGTCGACGAGCCTCTGGACGCCACCCAGTGCGGCGGGAAGGGCAGCTGTCTTGGCGAGGACAGTGGCGAAGGGCGCTGCATGACCCACGACCTCTGGTCGGCCCTCAACAACCGCATGGTGGAGTTTCTCGATTCAGTCAATCTGAAGACCATGGTTGACCAGAATCTTGCACAGGGCGTGTCGGTCGAGGAAGTGACGATCGTTCGCAAGCCGGTGGCGCCGTTGCCTGCGGCGAAGCCTGCCAAGGTACGTGCACCCAACTCGGTGTTCAACCTGGCACAGAACCTGAATGGATGATGGCCCGCGGGGCCGTCCGCGGCCCCGCATCAGGAAGCATCAAGCCCAACCCCAGAGAAACTCGAGAGAGCGTTCCGAACCATGTCCACCACTCCCCACTTTCCCATCTACCTTGACTACGGCGCCACCAGCCCGGTCGATCCTCGCGTTGTCGATGCGATGATCCCATGGTTGCGCGAGCATTTCGGCAACCCCGCGTCGCGCAGTCACGCATGGGGCTGGGAGGCGGAGGATGCGGTCGAGAACGCGCGCTCGCAGGTGGCGGCGCTCGTCCATTGCGACCCGAAGGAAATCGTCTGGACGTCGGGAGCGACGGAGTCCATCAACCTCGCCCTGAAAGGCGCGGCGCATTTCTATCAGGGGCGCGGCAAGCACATCGTGACCCTGAAAACCGAGCACAAGGCCGTGCTCGACAGCTGCCGGGAGCTCGAACGCCAGGGTTTCGAGGTCACCTATCTCGATGTGCAGCCTGACGGTCTTGTCGATCTCGACCAATTCAGGTCTGTGCTGCGTTCCGACACCATTCTCGCGTCCGTGCTCCTGGTCAACAACGAGATCGGCGTGATCCAGGATATCCAGACAATTGGCACCATCTGCCGCGAGCGCGGGGTGCTGCTTCACGTCGACGCTGCGCAGGCGACGGGGAAGGTCGTGATCGACTTGAGCAACAGCCCGGTCGACCTGATGAGCCTGGCGTCGCACAAGACGTATGGTCCGAAAGGCATCGGCGCGTTGTTCGTGCGTCGCAAGCCGCGCGTGCGCATCGAGGCGCAGATGCACGGCGGTGGCCACGAACGCGGCATGCGTTCCGGAACCCTGCCCACACACCAGATCGTCGGCATGGGAGAGGCTTATCGCATCGCCAAAGCCGAAATGGGTACCGAAATCGAGCGCATCCGCATGTTGCAGACGCGCCTGCTCGCGGGACTGCGCCAGATCGACGAGGTTTATATCAACGGCAATCTCGAGCGTCGGGTGCCGCATAACGTCAACGCCAGCTTCAATTTTGTCGAAGGCGAGTCGCTGATCATGGCGATCAAGGGCATCGCAGTGTCCAGCGGGTCAGCATGCACCTCCGCCAGCCTGGAGCCGTCGTACGTGTTGCGCGCCCTTGGCCGCAGCGACGAGCTCGCGCACTCCTCGCTGCGCATGACCATCGGCCGCTTCACCACGGAGGCCGAGATCGACTATGCCATCAATCTGCTGAAGGAAAAGGTGGCGAAGCTTCGCGAACTTTCTCCCCTGTGGGAAATGCACCAGGACGGAATTGACATCGCCACCATCGAGTGGGCGGCGCACTGAGACTTGCGGCGACCACGCTCGCGGCATGACCGTGGACCACCATCCACGGCAAACGATCAACGGAGGACATCATGGCTTACAGCGACAAGGTTATCGACCACTATGAAAACCCGCGCAATGTCGGTTCCTTTGCGAAGGACGACCCGACCGTCGGGACTGGCATGGTCGGCGCTCCGGCGTGCGGCGATGTGATGAAGCTGCAAATCAAGGTGAACGCGCAAGGCGTCATCGAGGACGCCCGGTTCAAGACGTACGGCTGTGGTTCGGCCATTGCGTCATCGAGCCTGGTCACCGAGTGGGTCAAGGGTAAGAGCCTTGATGATGCGATGACGATTCGCAATACCCAGATCGCCGAGGAATTGGCGCTGCCGCCGGTGAAAATCCACTGTTCGATTCTCGCCGAAGATGCGATCAAGGCAGCGGTGAAAGACTACCGCTCGCGTGTGGCGTCGCCTGCGCAGGTCGCAGCCCCGGAAGCCACCGGCGTCGCCGCAGTTGCCTGAAGCCGACGCCATTGAAGGAGTACGGATCATGGCCATCACCTTGACCGAAAGTGCAGCCCAGCACGTCGAACGCTACCTTGTCCAGCGTGGCAAGGGCGTAGGTGTGCGGCTCGGCGTCAAGACCACGGGCTGCTCCGGTCTTGCTTACAAGCTGGAGTACGCAGACGCAATCGAGCCCGAGGACCAGGTGTTTGAAAGCCATGGTGTGAAGGTCCTGATTGATCCCAAGAGCCTTGGTTACCTGAACGGCACCGAACTGGATTTTGTCCGCGAGGGTCTCCAGCAAGGTTTCAAGTTCAACAATCCGAATGAGCGCGACCGCTGCGGATGCGGTGAGTCGTTCCGGGTCTGAGGGCGTGATGGAGGTTCCTGGCCAGCATCAACCCGCGGCGGCGCTCAGCCTTGCGTCGGATTACTTTGCGTTATTTGCACTTCCGCGTCGCTTTGCGCTCGATGTCGAGGCACTGACGCAGGCTTGGCGCCATCTGCAGGCTGCGGTTCACCCGGACCGATTCGCCGGTGCAGGTGCTGCCCAGGCGCGGTTGGCCATGCAGTGGTCGAGCCAGGTCAATGAGGCGTACCGGACTCTGAAGGATCCACAGTCTCGCGCTGCCTATCTTTGCGAGTTGCGCGGTGCTCCCATCGATGCGCAGCGAAACACGGCAATGCCGACGAGCTTTCTCATGCAGCAGATGGCGTGGCGGGAGGAACTGGCTGAAGCGCGCGAGCAGGGAGCGGATCATGCGCGCGAGCGCTTGGCGCGGGAGGTCGAAGCGGCGCGGGAAGCCACGCTCGCCGGTCTGCGCGTGTTGCTCGATGACGCCCCGGACGATCGGCAGGCTGCATTGTCCGCCGCCGATCAGGTTCGGGTACTGATGTTCATCGATCGGTTCCGCCAGGATCTCGCGCTCCGCCCGCGACAGGGGTCGCTGACGCCGAACCATGCGAGCGGGCACCCACAAGTCCAGGCAATGCCCAGCGTTGGCCAGCGAGCCGCCTGAGCATCCGCCTTCAATGACATGACACGCGCGTCCATAGCGCGCGACCTTCCATGGCACTTTTGCAGATTTCAGAACCTGGTCAGTCTCCGGACCCTCACCAGCGTCGTATCGCCCTGGGCATCGACCTTGGGACCACCCATTCGCTGGTCGCCGTGGTGCGCAGTGGCGTCGCCGAATGCCTGCCCGATTTTCATGGGCGCGTATTGTTGCCGTCCGCGGTACGGTATGCGCATCATCATGCGCCCGTCGTTGGCTGGGAGGCGCTGGCGGCGCGGGCGGACGACCCCTGCAACACGATCGTATCGGCCAAGCGCATGATGGGCCGTGTGATGTCGGACGTCCTGGACGTCAACAGGCTGCCCTACGCATTCGTGGATCAGCCAGGCATGGTTGCGATACGGACGACCCAGGGTATCAAGACACCCATCGACGTGGCCGCGGACATCCTGCGTGCGCTGAAGGCGCGTGCCCTGGATGCGTTGGGTGATGAACCGGTTGGCGCCGTCATCACGGTGCCCGCGTACTTCGACGATGCGCAGCGGCAGGCCACCAAGGATGCGGCGCGCCTTGCCGGTCTCAGTGTGCTGCGCCTGATCAACGAGCCCACCGCCGCGGCGCTTGCGTATGGGCTCGATCAGGGCGCTGAGGGCCTTTATGCCATTTTTGACCTCGGGGGTGGGACCTTCGACGTCTCGGTTCTGCGGCTCACCCGTGGCGTGTTTGAAGTCATGGCCACGGGGGGCGATACCGCTTTGGGGGGAGACGACTTCGATGCGCTGTTGGCGAACATGCTGGCGCGACGTGCGAACCTGGGCGAGGTGGACGCACGCACCCACGCCGCGCTGTTGTATGCCGCGCGTGACGCCAAGCAGGCGCTGAGCGGGGTCGACACCGTCGAGGTACGGTTGCAGCTTCCGGGCGGGCAGCAGATCAACCAGCGCGTGTCGCGCGCGGATTTCGACGCGTGCACGCGGGAACTGACCGCACGCACCATCGCCATGCTGGCATCGGTCCTCGAAGATGCCGGGGTCGACCGCGCTGCGCTGGCTGGAATCGTGCTTGTTGGCGGGTCGACGCGCATGCCGGTGGTGCGTGACGCCGTGCGGAATTTTTTCGGACGCGAGCCGCTGGTGGACCTTGATCCGGATCAGGTGGTCGCGATCGGGGCGGCGCGGCAAGCGCACGCCCTGGCGGGCAACCACGGTGACGATCCGTTGCTTCTGGATGTCATTCCGCTGTCGCTGGGGCTCGAGACCATGGGCGGCTTGGTCGAGCGCATCATCCCGCGAAACACGACCATTCCCACGGCGAGGGCACAGGAATTCACCACGTTCAAGGATGGCCAGACGGCAATGGCGATTCACGTCGTTCAGGGTGAGCGCGATCTCGTCGCCGATTGCCGCTCGCTGGCGCGCTTCGAACTGCGTGGTATTCCACCGATGGTTGCGGGAGGCGCGCGCATTCTCGTGACTTTCCAGGTGGATGCCGATGGCTTGCTTGAGGTGAGCGCGCGCGAAAGCACGACCGGAGTCCAGGCTCATGTCGAAGTCAAGCCGAGCTATGGCCTGAGCGATGCGCAGGTGGCTGAAATGCTGCGCGCAAGCTTCGGCTCCGTCGAAGCTGACGCGGCGGCCCGCGCGCTGCGAGAGGAGCGGGTCGATGCCGAGCGGCTTCTCGATGCAACCCGCGCAGCCATGCAGGCAGACGCGGACTTGCTCGACCCCGTGGCGCTGGATCGGATTCATGCGGCCATGGCCACGTTGGCACAGGCCGCGCGGGGTGATGATTACCTGGCGATCCGCGCGGCATGCGAGCGTCTTGCGCACGACACCGAGGAATTCGCGGCCCAGCGAATGAATCGAAGCATTCAGCGCGCGCTTGCGGGGCGCACGCTGGACAGCCTGGACGATGGACCCTACACCACGAAAGGCTGAGGCATGCCCATCATCACGATTCTCCCAAACGAGGAATACTGCCCTGGTGGCGCCGTTGTCCAGGCGGACCGGGGAACGTCGATCTGCGAGGCGCTGCTCGAGCATGCAATTCCCATCGAACATGCGTGTGAAATGTCCTGCGCATGTACGACGTGCCACGTTGTGGTTCGAAAGGGGTACGGCTCGCTGGGCGAGCCCGATGAAAGCGAAGAGGATTTGCTCGACCGCGCGTGGGGGCTCGAGCCCACCTCGCGCCTGTCGTGTCAGGCCATCCTGAGTGATCAGGACGTCACGATCGAAATACCGAAATACTCCATCAATCATGCGAAGGAGTGAATGCGAACCCACGTCGGCACACATCGATCAGCAGTCCGCACCTGGCTTCATGCGGCGCGCTGCCGGTCGCGCTGGGGCTGCTGCGGTGCGGCGATAGCGGGATCCTCCAGCTCGGTGGCCAGGGCACGCAGGTAGCGGTGCATCATGAGGGTTCGCGCGCGGGCAAGACGTCGGCCCGCATTCGTCAGCATGTCGTCGTGAAGGCGCAGCAGCTTGTCATGAAAGCGGCGCACGATGGAATTGGTATTTCCAGGGTTAACCGCGGCGGCGCACCCGTCGCCGGCGGCGGGCTGCCACAGCGGCTCGCCAATGCGCGCACCGGCCATGAAGGCGCGGGCGATGCCAACCGCGCCGAGGGCGTCGAGCAGATCGGCGTCCCGCACCACACAGGCTTCCCTTGATGGCTGCGACCAGGCGAGATCGTCGCCTGCACAGCGATCGCGTTCGGTGAATCGAACGCAGGCGCAAATATGATCTGCTGTGGCTGCGTTAACGCCGCCGGCGTCGTCGAGCACCGTGCGCACCGCTTGCTCCGCGCGAGCCGGGGAGACGTAAGCCCCCTCCTCGTGCTCGAGCAGCTGATGCATCGAATGCAACAGGGCGCTGGCCCTGACGACGAAGGGATCCCCGCCTTCGTCGCGAACGATCCGGATGGCCTGATGTTCAACCCGCGCGAGATGCGCGAGGTCGTGCGCCACGCTGCGAGGATCGAACAACCCATGGATCGCCGCCCGTATGGCGGTCAGCGACTGCGACTGGATTCGGGTCATGGCATTGGATGACATGGCGGGCAAGAGGGATATCGAGGTGGTGATGACGCACACTGTGGTTTGTGTCGCCCTGCGGTGGTTTTGTTCCCGCTCCCATGTTCCAGCTTTTACGTCGCCGTGTCTGCGGTCGTCAGATCACTGCGCGCGGCTGATCATGCGGACCTGATGCTGGATCAACGCGACCGAGGCCCGGTGCTTTGAATAATGGTGACGCGGTCACAAGGCATGTGCCGCTTCGCAGTTCCGCTCCATTGCAAAGGATGCCCGGTGATCGATGGTCATGGCTGGACGTTTCCGCTCGCGCTCGGTCTCGCGCTCGACGCTGGCATTGGCGGGTCGCCCCCACAGATGCGGGTCCACGCGTCTGACGCCGCGCTCACCCTCGGTGAGGCGCGAACCATCGCATTGAAGGCGGTGCCCGGTGGGTACATCGTTTCAGAGGAGTTGAACCATCCCGATCGCCAGGACGGTGGGACATTGCACTTCAGCTTTCAGATTCGGCGCGGCCGCGGTGCTTTCGAGGTGCGTATCAACGCAATGAGCGGAACGCCGACTGTGGGGTTGACACAAGCCTGAACATCCAGCAAAATTGCGTTTTTCTTGCGCTTTCTTGCCAGTGCGCTTTGCAATGAAGACGCAATTGGAGTGGTAGTTCAGTTGGTTAGAATACCGGCCTGTCACGCCGGGGGTCGCGGGTTCGAGTCCCGTCCACTCCGCCAAGAATATGCTGAGGAATCAGCAAGTTACGAAGCCCGCCATGTGCGGGCTTCGTGCTTGTCGGGGCCCGAAAGTTGTGTTTTTGAGGGCTCAGAGCAACCAGATCTCAACCAGAGATCGGCCGGAATCACCAATGATCACTGGTGGGCACTTCCTTGACCGGTGGCGTCCCTCGGCAACTTCGGGTGGCAAAAGCCCCGGCCGTGGCCGGGGCGCCTGAAGTCAAGAAACGATCAGTGGAATAATTCCATCTGACCTGGGTAGGATCGGCAGTGCTCACGCACATGCTCGAACCGACCGAACCGGAAGCGCACGTAAGGATTGACGTGCACGGCCTTCGGGTACATGCACAGCATGGTGTTATCCCTCGAAATTGAGGGCAAAGCTTGGCCCGACACCCCGGAGTCGCTATACTACGTGTGTTCCTTCAAGAACTGGTGTGGGTGGCGCGAGCCCTAACCGACGCCAAAAACGCCTCTGTCCTGGTACGACAGGGGCGTTTTCCTTTCCGCCCTACCGTGCGGAAGTGGCCTCTCCTTCGGAGGTCGAGGCGTCACTTGAGCGTGACGCCAGATAGGCGATGCCCTCGTCGCTCAGGCGGAAGTGCCCGTCACGGTCACTGGCAAGCAATCCATAGGTCGCCTTGTAGGTATGAAGGAACGCGCGCATGCGTTGCCGATTTTTTTGAGTGATGCCATCGGCAGTCGCGTAGTCCAAAAATTGGTCAATTGACTTTTCGACGTTGCCGCCGCTTCCTGCAAACCGCAGCATCTTCAACGTCTGTTCACTCAGGGTCTTCTTCGGCGTTCGATCGAGGTGTGATGCCTCTGCATGAGCGCCCAACGCCTTAGCCGTGTCGCTCGGTTCGCCCGACCTTGGCGCGGGAGCCGAAGGCGCCAGGGGCGCTTGCACCTTACGGGTAAGGGCTGCGTCAAGATCGTCGTCCGTCTGCATTGAGCGGAGAACGGATATGCGATGTTCGCACTCCTTGATCTTGGCCTTGAGCACTTCGATCTTGGAGAGTTCACTCGCAATGAGACTGTCGTAGGGCGTGTTCATGGAGGCATCCTACCATAATTAGAGATGGCGTCGCAAATGTTGGGCTTGATCAAGACAATGAATGCGATCCGTGAAGTGGGGCTGTCACTCGCCAGGCTTCAAGTTTGACGGACTCTCCGCCACGAAAACGCGTTCCAGAAATGCAGGCAGGAGCGCGTCGTTCGCCTCTCGGATGGCGGCGTGCCGCGCCTTAAGTGCTCCGACTTCGGCTTGCAAAGCATCAAATTTCTGCTGCGTGGCAATCGGTGGAAGGGGCGCCTCGATGGCCATCAGTTTTTCCAGACCCAGGGTTCGGTTTCGCCCGGCGCCGCCGGGGGACGCGTTTCTTATCTTCAGCAGGCCATCATCGGTCAAGAAGTAGAAGTGGAGAAATTCAGCCGTGGCGTGCGTCGCATCAGCGCGGCAGGTGATGAAGCGATGTGAGCCGAAGCGACCGGAGTCTTCAGGTTGCGCGATCGCGATGGCGCCTTCCCACGCGAACACATTGGAGAACAGGAGGTCGCCGACTTCGATTCGGAATAGCCGCTTGGTGCCGACCTCGCTGCCGGACAACGGTGGTTTATGGAAGGTTCCCCTACCGAAGGAACGGATTCCAAGTTCGGGATAGCTGGCGTCAAGGTTGATTTGTTCTTCGCGCCGGATCAGCGGCGCGATGTCAGCCATGCGCCGCAGTGGAGCGCTGGCAATCGCATCTCGAAAGCACAGTGCCAGTAGGCGGCCCGCGTCGCGCTCTGCAGCATCCAGGTGCGCCTCAAGTTCCTGCGATCTCTGGGCGAGTTGGTCGAGGCGGGTGACGATGGCTTGTTGCTCAGCCAGCGGTGGAAGCGCGATTTTCTGGCTGAGAAACCGATCCTCCTTGATGCGCACGCGGTTCGTCGTCCCCTCGCTGGCCGCCTTGCACAGCGCCACGAAGGACGCTGACCGTACCAACCAGCCCATGAACGCCGCGTCGCACCTGGACGGGTCGGCGAACTCGAAGGAAGGGAAATCGTTGCTGACGAGCGCGCCGTCCAGTTCCGGCGGAACCAGTCCGATCGCGCCGTTGCGGGCGTCGATTTTGGACAGGATGAGTTGATTGGCGCGAACAACTCGCCGCGCCGACACCATGTCGCTCCCCAGCACCTTGCCGCGACTGACGACGCCTTTTCCCCAGAGCCGGATGGTGACCTCATGATATTCAGCCGCAGGGTCAATTGCCGCATGTTCGTCGGAGCGCCGCAGAAGTTCGCCGAGCGCGACGATTGGCCATCCCTTCATTCCGCGCCCTCCGCACTGCCAGCGCGCTCGATCTGCCTTGCTTCTAACTCCGTCCTTGTCCTCGCCAGTTCCTTGGCCAGTAGCCCTTCATCCGGCAGCACGGTCTGGTACTCGGCGGCCAGCACCTTGTTGGGCAGGCCTTCGAGGGCGTAGTGGGCTTCCGCCGCGCCTTTCTCGGCACAGAGGATCAGGCCGACCGGCGGGTTCTCTCCGGGTTTCATCCAGTGCTCGCGGGCGTAGTTCAGGTACAGGTGCATCTGGCCGGCGTCGGCGTAGCTGAACTTGCCGACCTTGAGGTCGATGACCACCAGGCAGCGCAGGCGGCGGTGGAAGAACAGCAGGTCGACGCGGAACCAGTTGTCGTCGATGCGCAGACGACGCTGGCGGCCGACGAAGGCGAAGTCGTCGCCGAGTTCGAGCAGAAAGTCGGCAAGGTGCCGGATCAGCGCGTCTTCGAGGTCGGATTCGGAGTACTCGTCCTTGAGATCGAGGAACTCCAGGACGAAGGGATCCTTGATGGCTTGCTCGGGCGTGGGGGTGTCGTCAGGTTCGGGCGACTCACCGCGTTCGAGCATGGCCGCCTTGTTGGTCGACAGCGCCGTGCGCTCGTAGAACTGACTGCCGATCTGCCGGTCAAGCTGGCGCACCGACCAGCCGCAGCGGAGGGCCTCGGTTTCATAGAAGGCGCGGGCCTGCGAGTTCTTGACCGAGAGCAGTCGCACATAGGCCGACCAGGGAAGGGAGAAGGCGAGGGCGAGCGCAGGCAGATCGGGGGTTGCGACAGGGGCTACAGATTCTCCAGACGGTGTCTGGAGAATTCGGGATGTGGGAGATTTTGCAGACAGTGCCTGCAAAATTTGCTCGGCGGGCCAAGCCAAGTGGAAGGCCCGCATCTGCCACAGGTTCTGCCGGCTGAACCCTCGGCCGAACCGGGCAGACAGATCGATGGACAGACGTTCGATCAAGGTCTCGCCATAGGCCGCGCGTTCCTGTCCTCCCTGCTCGAATTCGACGATGCGCTGCCCGACCGCCCAGTAGGTCGCGGTCATCAGGGCGTTGACGCTGCGCGCGGCCGTGCGTCGTGCCGATTCCAGCAGCGCGACGATGTCGGCATGGATGGCGTTGTAGTCGCCTGGAGTTGGTGCCAGGTCCGTCATGCCTGCATCTCGGCGACCAGGGCCTCGATCTCGCCCAGCAGGCGCATCACCTCGGCTTCGTGGCTGCGCATCGAGGCGATCAGGTCCTTGGGCTCGGCGTGCTCAAGTCCGACCTTGGCGTGCGGGTTCTTGAGGTCCAGGTTGTAGATGGGCCAGTACAGCGCGTCGCCCTCGGTCTGGGCCGCCTTGGCGGCTTGTTCATGGCTCTGCTGTTCGGCCTTCAGTGTCCGCAGCCTGTCTTGCAGCGCGGCCCTGTCGCCGTTGGCCGATTGGACGGTCTGTTCGAGTTCACGGATGGGTTTGCCCAGCGCCATGGCGGCGGCGCGTTCACCTTCAGCACGCTGCCAGAGCGGAGTGGCGGCTTCGACCGCAGCGGCGCGCTTGGCGGCGAAGTCCACTTTCCATGCCGGCGGGCCTTCCTGGCGGTCGTTCCACCAGGCCAGCGCGTCCGCGAACTCGTCCCATTGCAGCGGCGCCGTCTTGCTGTATTTCTTGCGGCCCTCGGGCAGCGGCAATTCGAAATACCAGATGGTGTCGGTCGGGCCGCCGCGCTCGAAGAACAGCAGATTGGCCGGGATGTCGGTGTACGGAGCGAACACGCCCTGCGGCAGGCGGACGATGGTGTGCAGGCGAAACTCCTTGAGCATCTCCTCCTTGATGACCGCGCACACGCCGTCGCCGAACAGGGTGCCGTTGGGCACGACCACGGCGGCGCGGCCGCCACGCGCCGCCGGCTTGCCGCCGGGCACGGGGGCGCCGGCCACGCGCAGCTTGCGCATGATGTACTGGAGGAATAGCAGCGCGGTCTCGGCCGTCTGCATATTGGGCGGGAAATTGCCCCTGATGCCAACCTCCTCCTCGCCGCCGAACGGGGGATTGGTCAGGATCACGTCGACGCGCTCGCTGTGGCCGATTTCGCTGATCCGGCGGTCCAGCGTGTTGCCGTAGTCGATCCGGGGCGCTTCGAGTCCGTGCAGCAGCAGGTTCATCTGGGCGAGCATGAAGGGCAGGGGCTTGGCCTCCTGCCCGAACAGGGTCTCACGTTGTAGCACGCGGCGCTGCTCTGGCGTGGACACCTGCGGGGCGATGTGGTCATAGGCCTCGACCAGGAAGCCGCCAGTGCCGCAGGCCGGATCGAGCACGATTTCCCCGAGACGCGGGTCGGTCGCCTGCACCATGAACCGCACCACCGGGCGCGGGGTGTAGAACTCGCCGGCATCTCCCGCCGCGTCTCGCATCTCCCGCAGCATGGACTCGTACAGATGCGACAGGGTGTGGATCTCCTCGCTGGACGAGAAGTGGATGCCGTTGATCTTGTTCACGATGTCCCGCAGCAGATAGCCGCTGACCATGCGGTTCTGCACGCCCCTGAACACGTTGGCGATGACTTCGCGCTGACTGCCTTTGGCGCCTTCCACGGCGAGCCCGCGCAGGTAGGCGAACAGGCCCTTGCCAGCGCTGCCGTCGGGGCGCACTGCGAACTCTTGCCCGATGAAGGCCAGCAACTCATCGCCGGTGACGCCATCCTCCCGCGCAGCCCAGTCGCGCCAGCGGTAGGGCGCTTCGATGATGGGTTGATAGCGCTTGCCGTCGAGTTCTGCCTCCTCCTCGTGGATCGCTTCGAGGTCGTCGAGGAACTTGAGGAACATGACCCATGTGAGCAGCGGCAGGCGGTCGACGTCGCCGTTGAGCCCCTTGTCCTTGCGCAGGATCTTGCGGGCGGTGCCGATCAGCGCCGAGAGGTTCTCGCGGGTGGTCAGCGGGGCACGGGGCTTGCGCGTGGCGCGGGGTTTCTTCTTAGCGGTGTCGAATGACGTGGAGGAGCGGGGCATCGGACTGGATTACGGTCATTGGTACAGCGCGCTTTGCAGCCGGGACACGGCGTCCTTCATGCCGCGCACGCCACCGAAGTGCCGGGCGGCGATTTCGGTCGGGCTGCCGAAGCGATCAAAGGGTTGCACCTTCATCAGTTCGGACAGGGCGCTGAATTGCAGGATCCCGCGCTCGATGTAACGGTCGAGCAGCAAGGTGAGGATTTCTCGGGCGGCTTCGCCGTATTGGGCAAACAGATCCTCGGAGCGGCGCCGAGCGGCTTCCGCCCGCTGGCGGCGGGTGAACAGAGGCGCGTTCCACGCCAGGTGGCACAGCAAGTCGAAGGGGTCAGCGTCGGGCTGTTCGCTGCTGGACGCAAGTTCCTCGAAGCTGATGCCACGTTCGGTCAGTTCGCGCAGGACCTCGCTGCGGGTGTCGGGGTCGGCCCAGGCCGATTGCAAGGACTCACGCGTCGGGTACAGGGTGCGCACAGCGCGGCCCGAGTACTCGGTGTACTTGACCACCTGCAACTTCTTGCCGTCGGTGTCGAGGTCGTAGACCAGATGGCCGATGACTTCGACTTCGCCGCCGTCGATGTAGAACTTGCGCGGCTCGTCCGGCAGGTCGCCGAGGACCGTCCCTCCAGTCTCATCTGCACCGCCCGGCGTAGGATCAACGTTGTACTCGCCTTCGGGTTCGGCCACGCCGGTGCCCTCATTGTCCACTGCATCGACGACATCACCCGTGTCGTCGATGGTCACCTCTTCGATTCGTGCCGGATCGCCGTCGAATTCCGGATCAGCGAAGTGACGGGTGGCCGTCCCGGTGAAGTCGATGATGTTGAAGTATTCCTTGCCGTAGTCAACCTTCAGCCGGGTGCCCCGCCCGACGATCTGCTTGAACTCCGAGCGCGATCCGACCACGCGCGCCAGCACCACGTTCTTGACCATCTCGGCATCCACACCCGTGGTCAGCAACTGGGACGTGGTGAGGATCACGGGCGTGGGCTTGTCCACGTCCTGGAAGTTCGCGAGATGGGTCAGGCCAAGCGCGCCTTCGTCAGCGGTGACGCGGCAGACGTAGTCCGGGTACTGCATCACGAGATCGCTGTTGAGGTTGAGCAGTTCCTGGCGCATCTCGGCGGCGTGCTCCTGGTCGACGCAGAACACCAGGGTCTTGGCGAAGCGGTCGGTGCCCTTGAGCAGGTCAGTCAGGTGCCGCGCCATGGCGCGCGTGCGCGAGCGCAGGGCGACGACGCGCTCGAAGTCCTTGGTCTGGTACTCGTCGTCTGGAACCTCGCGGCCATAGCGGTCGATCTCGTCCTTGCTCGGCCGCCACCCGGCAGCGTCGACCGTTGTGATGACGCGATGCACGCGGTAGGGAGCCAGGAAGCCGTCCTCGATACCTTGGCGCAGGCTGTAGGTGTAGACGGGGTTGCCGAAGTACTCGTAGCTGTCCCGTGACTCTTGGCGCAGCGGCGTCGCGGTCATGCCGAACTGCACTGCACTGGAAAAATAGTCCAGCACCGCGCGCCAGGCGCTCTCGTCGCGGCTGGAGCCCCGGTGACACTCGTCGATGATGATCAGGTCGAAGAAGTCCGGGCGGTACTGGCGGAACACGTCCTCGGTAGAGGTCGCGAGCGCCTGATAGATGCCGAAGTACATGTCCCGGCTCTGGCTCACGTCGCCGACGGCGATCTTGTGCCGGGCATCGCCGAAGGGCGCGAACATCTTGGCCATCGGGTCGTCAACCAGGATGTTCCGGTCGGCCAGGAACAGGATCTTCGGTCGGCGGTACTCGCCGGTGCGGTTCCAGCGGCTGTTCCACAGCTTCCAGCAGATCTGGAACGCGACGCAGGTCTTTCCGGTGCCGGTGGCGAGGGTGGCCAGGATGCGCTTCTGGCCCAGCAGGGCAGCCTCGATCACACGGTGAATCGCGATGCTCTGGTAGTAGCGGGGGACCTTGCCGGAGACCAGGTTGAACGGCTCCAGAAGATGGTCGGTGGCGACCTGCGGAAGCTGGGTCGCGGCGGTCAGTCGGGTGAACAACTCATCCGGAGTCGCATAGCGTTCGACCTCGCGCTCGGTGCCGGTGGTGTAGTCGATCTCGATGATGCGGCGCCCGTTGGTCGCGTAGGCGAACTTGAGGCCGAGAATCTCTGCGTACTCGCGGGCCTGCTGCACCCCGGTTTCGGCCGGCAGTCCGACCTCCTTGGCCTCGACCACGGCCAGGGGGAAGTCGCGGCGAAAGTAAAGCAGATAGTCGGCGCGCTTCTGCCTGCCCCGACGAACCTTGCCGCCAGCGACGATGATGCGCCCGTTGGTGAAGCTTCTCTGCTCGCCGATGGCGTGTGGCGCGGTCGACCATCCGGCAGCGAACAGGCGTGGCGTGACGAACTCCCGGCAGGTGTCGGCCTCCGTCATCACCCCTTCGCGCATCGTCGTCCCGGTCATCAGTGTCCTTGTTGAGTCCATTGCATGCCTGAGAACGGTCGCGGCGCGGTTGACTCAGATCTGAAGCTCCATGGCGATTCTCACACAGCGCGCTCCCCGCATGTCGCGCCATCGGCCCATGCCTGGCAAGCCATTGCGGACCGTCAGCTGGACACAGCGCATTCGCTGGCGGCAGGGCTCGGCGCCGGTGTGGTCAGGCAAATCTCAACCTATAATCAACCAAAATCTAGGAATAATCTGAAAAGTCTTTTTCGATCAATGGGTTGAGTCATTCGCAATTTCGGCCTGTCACGCCGGGGGTCGCGGTTTCGAGTCCCGTCCACTCCGCCAGCATATAAACCCAAGTTATTGATTGACTTGGGTTTTTTCTTGTGTGGCGCGCAAGGTCTTGCCCGCGGGTAAAACTTGCCCAGTCAAGCTCATGACTTTGTGTTCGAGCATACCGCTTGCGCGGTGTGCAGACCACCTTCAATGCAACGCATACCAAGCCCCGCGTCCCGCGCCGCGTTGGTTTAGGGCGCCGTGCTCAGTCAGATTGCGGTTCTGCTCGATCACGCTTTCCAAGGAGCTGTACGGGACGTAGGTGTAGCCAGCTTGCATCAGCAGCATGGTCGTGAGCACGCGACCGAGTCGACCGTTGCCATCCTGGCAGGGGTGGATCTCCAGGAACACCACCACGAAGATCGAGATGATCAGCAGGGGGTGGAGCACTCTCTTGTCGCGCTCCTGGGCAACCCGGCTCACCAGTTCAGCCATGCGTCGTGGCGTGTCAAACGGCATAGCTGTCTCGAAGACGATGCGGATCTGGTTGCCGTCCTCGTCAAACGCAGCCACGCTGTTTGTGTTGGTCTTGTACTGGCCCCGGTGGCGTTCGTCCTTCTCGCTGTGGCGCACCAGGATCTGGTGGAGCTGCTTGATGTGGTTTTCGTTGCAGGGGATGTCCTGCCAGGAGCTGAAGACGAGGTCCATCAGCTCGGCGTAGCCGGCCACCTCCTGTTCGTCGCGCGTTTCGAACGACGTGTTCTCCAGGTTGGAAAGCAGCTTCTCCACCTCGCGGTCGGAGAGCTTGCTGCCTTCGATTCGAGTGGAGGATCCAATGCTTTCGATGGTGGCTACCCGCCTCAGGGCCGATAAACGGTCTGGGGTGAGGGTGCCGAGTGCCCGCCAGGCACCCTTGAATTCGTCGATCCTGGCGATCAGGGTCAGGACTTCGGGGGTGATCCGGAGGGTGGCTGTACGCAGCATCGAACCAATGCTGCACCCATTTACGCCCATTCGGGGTTGGTTTGTGAGCTCGGTCCAGCTGTGAAGCGTCAAGACGTCGTTTCCTGACGAGGGAAGTCGAGACATGGGTGGCAGGCCGCCGATGCCGCTATGTGGGCGGTGCCAGTTGTGGTGGTGCTGCCAGCTGGCCAGGGCCTGGGTTCGCTCGGCCGAGTTCCGGTCGGTCCACCCGTAGGCCCACTCGCGCAGCGCCGACGCTGAGCCCCTGTTCGCGTATGATTCTTTTATCAATAATCGTAAAAGTGTGTTGTTCGTCATGCTGCATCGCCATCTCAACCATCAGCGCTTCACCCTCGCTGCCATCGACGACGTGATCTCACGCGGTCGGTGGCGCGAGTGGGCTGAGCTGCGCCGGGCTGTTTTGTCCGACCGCACTCTGCTGGACAAGGTGGAGCGCGTTTGCCGTCCTTACGTCTCCGATCCCTACGCTCAACGCCATCACTTCTGGATGCACTATGCCGAAGAACACCGCGCCGCTGCCTGACTGGGAACTCGTCTTGTCCGCTGCCGCGCGGCTCCAGCGCATCCTGCCGGATGCCGTGCTGGTCGGAGGAACCGCCTCGGCAATCCATGCCGAGCATCGCTTCTTAAGGGGATCCGACCATGTACTGACCGATCTGCGCCATCGCTTCGATGAAGTGTTGGCCGAACTTGAGTCGGTCGCAGGCTGTAAAACGGCTCGCGTGCAGCGCCCCGTCCAAATCCTTGGCAGTCTCGACGGCATTGAAACCGGCGTGCGTCAGCTTATCCGCGACGAACCGCTGGAAACGGCAGTGGTGGACTATCACGGTGCGCGAATCACCGTTCCGACCGAGGGTGAGATTCTGCGCATCAAGGGCGTGCTGATTCTCAAGCGTAACGCCACGCGAGACTATCTCGACTTCGTGGCCTTGGCCGATCACATGGGCGACGGGAGCGTTGCCCACGCGCTGAAATCTTTTGACCGGCTCTACCAGCAGGACAACGGCGAATCGCCACTACAGCAGTTGCAAGTCCAGCTTGCTAACGCGCTGCCCTACGACCTGGAAGAAACAGAACTCAGCGAATACAAGAACCTCGATCCTCGCTGGCATGACTGGCAGGCGGTTAAAGCCGCTTGCTCGCACCTTTCAACCGTCATCTTCGACCGTGTGTGCGAGATGGATGCGGATCGTTCTGACGACTCTGGGATGAAACCATGAACGAGAGTACGCCAATGACCACATCCACTCACAAGACAAGCAAGCGGTACTTGAAGCCATCAAGGCGGAATAGCGCGTCATGCCAGCGAACATCCTGAACCTCCCGCAGTACCGAGTGATTCGCGTGGAGGAAGCCGACCACGACTACCACGTCACCGCCGAGCCGGTGGACGT
The DNA here is from genome assembly GCA_027311065.1 of Thiomonas sp. Classification (GTDB taxonomy): domain Bacteria; phylum Pseudomonadota; class Gammaproteobacteria; order Burkholderiales; family Burkholderiaceae_C; genus Thiomonas_A. Next base: position 55,263 of record DAICZP010000113.1, read on the forward strand.
GGCATCAAGCTGCCCGCACTGCCAGTCCGGCCGGCTGACCTCGTGGGGCACCCGCGAGCAGGTGTTCAAGGACTTGCCCATGCACGGCAAGCGCGTAGGCATCTACATCGACACCAAGCGGCTGCGCTGCCAAGCCTGCGGCAAGACCTTCTCGCAGGCGCTGCCGGTGCTGGCCGAGAATCGGATGATGACCGACCGGCTGGTGAAGTGGATCGGGCAACAAGCCTTGAAGCACACCTTCACCTCGCTGGCCGACGAAACTGGCGTGGTCGAAGGGACGATTCGCAACATCTTCCGCGACTACATCAATGAGCTTGAGCAGACCGTCCGCTTCGAGACGCCGAAGTGGATGGGCATCGACGAAATCCACATCATCAACAAGCCGCGCTGCGTCGTCTCGAACATTCAAAGCAACACCATCGTGGACATGCTCCACAACCGGAACAAGGACACGGTGGCGAAGTACCTGTTCAAGATGCCGAACCGGGACAAGGTGCAGTACGTGGCGATGGATATGTGGACTCCCTACCGCGACGCGGTGGGCGCGGTATTGCCGGACGCAACAATCGTCATCGACAAGTTCCACGTCGTCCGCATGGCAAACGATGCGATGGAGAAGGCCCGCAAGGGCCTGCGAGGCGAATTGACGATCAAGCAGAAGCGCGGGTTGATGCACGACCGATTCGTGTTGCTCAAACGCGAGCGCGACCTGAACGATGAAGACCGGCTGAACCTTGATGGTTGGACGAAGAACTACCCAGCCTTGGGAGAGGCGTACCGGCTCAAGGAGGACTTCCACGGCATCTACGAGGCCGGGACGCCAGAGGAAGCTATGCGGCGCTACGAGGCGTGGTGCAGGGGCATCTCGACTGAGATCAGACCCTACTTCGCCGACGTGATTCTGGCCTTCACCAACTGGCAGCCCTTCATCCTCAATTACTTCGAACATCCGGTGACGAACGCCTACACCGAGAGCCTGAACAGGCTCATCCGGGTGATGAACCGCATCGGGCGGGGCTACTCGTTCGATGCGCTCCGCGCCAGGATTCTCCTCACAAATGGTATCCACGGCAACAAGCAGAAGCGACCACGGTTCGAGCGTCATGGCGAGCCGGTGCCGGTCGAGATGGGTTATGGCCTGTCGGGCGATGCTATCGGGTACGGGTTGTCGGTGATGGAAAAGGTGCGTCCGATGCATGCGCCCGAAGCATATGACCCACACAAGCATGAGAAACGAGACAAGAACTACGGGGCGGACATTTCAACACTCATCCACATGATCGGAGCGGGGGAGCTTTGATCCCACTCCAACCACCTTTTACGAATACCCTTTAATTGTTCGGACGTCGAAGAGAGAGTGATACGCCAACTCCTGTGCACTCTTGATAGACACTCGACTTTTCGACTCTGACATCGACACTTTGAACCTTCTCGGAAAGAAGGCACAAGTCAGCAACGCGCTTGGCGAAAAATTCCTGCGTCAAATAGGTGTCCAAAAACAGCAGCTTGAGGCCTTCATAGATTGCATCGTAATCAAAATAGCATGCAATATCATCTTCCCAGGATGTCGGGAAACCAACTTCCATCGATATGCTGACTTTGTAGGGTTGCTTTTGTTTTTTTTCAAAATCATGAATGCCGATCTGAAGTTGGCTCGTGAATTCGTTAATAAAAATTCGATAACATTCGCTCACTTTTTGGATCCTTCCTGGAGATATGCAACGTCGCGTTTGAGGTTCATCATGCTTTGCCCGCCATCAACAGGGATGATGAAGCCGCTCTGCAACGACCCGCTGACACAAAAATTGACCGCGGAAATGACGTCGCCGATGTTCACGGGTTCTTGCGTAAGATTGATGCTTGACAACTCCGAGACGCGTCCGGTGGTCAGCGGCCCGCTTTCCAAAAACATGGATGGAGCAACACCATAAATTTTGGCAATCCCTTCAAAAGCAAGCGCATAAATTTTAGTTGCTGCCCCCAGGGCTGATTTTGAGAGAGAGTATGAAAGATAGTCCATGTTTGGTGAAATGACGCGGCTATCAAGCATGTTGACAACTGTCTTGTCATTCGGCTTTCCATTGCTCAAAAAGGCCTCCATCAGCAACAGCGGTGCCTGCAAGTTCACGGAAAATGCGCTTCTCAAAGTCTCGGGATTCAGAGATCCAGGCTTGTCGTATTCAAACCGGGATGCATTGTTTATTAATATATCAATTTCCCGATTCTCAGGTGTGCCGCGACGAAAGAATTCAGTCGCCGTATTCAGGTCGGTTACCTCCCCCAAATTGTAAGAGAATGTCATCAGGTTGTCGCGGTACCTGGACGCGCCACCAGACAGATTCTTGAAATCGAAGGGTGTTGTGTGGTGATGGCTGATGACGAAAAAGCCCTGCTCCAAAAATGACGATGTCAAAGCAAGGCCGAGTCGCTTTGCGCCACCAGTCACAAGAATGGTTTTCATTTGTGCGCTTTCATGCTTCAGGAGATTGCCAGGAGAGGGTGCGTGTGCATCGCGGGGAATCTTCGCTGCTTGCCGAATTTTTTGCACCGTCATGGACGTTGACGACGCGTTCTTCTGGACGACGTCACCAAGACCAACAGTGGTCGAATGACGCTTTGTTGATTGGATTCCAGCGGTTTTCCTTTTGAGTCACGTGCCTGCATCGCAGGTTTGGCAATCATCAAAATCCGCAGGCATCGTCACGGATGGTAAGGCTTTATCATGAATTGTTGTCCACTGATCTCTCTCTCAGAAACTGATCCGCTTCCTTGATGATCGATTTCAGAAAATACATCAAGTCTTGTGAGAAGTAAAGCTGCTCGCGCGGTGAATAAAGGAAGTCATCTGATAAAAACGCAACAAAGACTAATGAGTGAAACTGTATTCCGTCAAATTCATGCACGCCGGTGGATGGATTCAAAGTGTACGCGTACAGCTCTCGACTGGCCGAGAGTTTCGCACCTCCGAGCGAGTGTTTGAGTGATGTGATGATTTCATCAGCTTTGCTTTGCGCTGCGGTTGGGAAATACAGGCACAAATTGACCCTGCGGACGTTGAGCTCGATGCGGAAGCGCAGTGCGATGGGGTTGTGCAAGTCGCTCTTGCGTGCGTTCGTCGTGTGTAGACGGAGAGTATATTCCGCGTCTCCTCTTCCAGGGTTGTGGATGACATTGATTGTGGGCTTTGCTGGAAGTTCGCACGAAGATATCGACGATGGTCCGATTGGTTCGCTGATGCGTTTTGAATAATCAAGAATGTTTTCAAGCTCTCTGGGAATGACAATTGTCAATATTTTGGTTGTTTGTTCATGAAGTGCTGAAATACCTGAGTTTGAAACTCCACTCAGCAGCGCGATGAGTGAAATCGGTAGGATATTTCCAAGCAAGATGGCGCCGGCCTCGACCCATTTTTCGTGAGATTTATAAATGAGGCCATCCCCCGCTACGTACAAATCGATCAACAGCAGAGAAATAAGAAAAATTGCCACCAGGATTTTGTAGGGTTTTGGAATGACGGCGATTCTCAATTGATCAAAAAATTCCATGATATCAAACTTATAATTTAATAATTAAAAATGTTTTTGATGGTTCAAGCGGCTCGTCAACGTTGCAGACAGGTTGATCATTTGCGCGAACCAGGCTGTCGGCGGCATGGACGCAGACATGGTAATGCGCGCCGCAGGACGGTTTGCCGTATCGCGTTGTGTCATGTCTCCACCACCTTTGCGGGCAGCGAATTGAAAGGCGCGGACAATGACCGCCACAGACGGGATTGCGGCGCAGAAGCGATACCTGCGTCGGATCCCGATCCAGTTCGGGGCACGGTGCAGGCGCACCGCGCCCTCAGGCCATCCCGGAGTCGGGAATTTCGCCGCTGCCAGATGGCGGGAGAATCAGTCCCCGGATCCAGACCGCGTCGCCGTCCGGGATCGGCGGTTCAGGCGTGGCGCGAGCTGATTGAGCGCCAGACCCGCCAGCACGAGCAGGCCTGCGCCGATTTTCCACGGCTGGAGGGTTTCGCCGAGCACCAGCGCGGCACACACCATTCCGACCGCCGGGACCAGCAGGGTGTAGGGCGCCAGCTCGGCTGCAGCATGTCGCCGCATCAGCATCGACCACACGCCGAAGCCGAACAGGGTGTTGGGATAAGACTGGAAAAACACGGCGGCCCACGACCAGACGCCCATCGCATGCAGCGCGGCAGCCACGGCGGTCGGTCCCTCTGTGAGCAGTGACAGCGCCACCAGCGGCGGCACCGCGACCAGGCTGCCCCGTGCCGCGAGGGCGAGCGGATCCACGCTGCCGATATGCTTGGTCAGCATGTTCGCCGTCGCCCACGACAGCGCGGCCCCGAGCACCATCATCAGTCCATCCAAAGTGGCCGGCTGATCGAGGTGCAGGGCGACCACAGCCATCCCCAGGAACGCAATGCCTGCACCGATCCACTGCAGCGGGCGCACGCGCTCGTGCAGCAGGCCCCAAGCCAGCCCCATCGTGAAAAAGGCTTGCAGCTGGATGACGAGGGAGGCCAGTCCTGCCGGCATGCCCAGCTTGATACCGACGAACAGCAGCGCGAACTGCACCCCGAACTGTGCGAGGCCCCAGGCCACCAGCCACCGCCACGCGATTGCCGGACGCCGGCGCAGGAATACCAACGGAAAGGCAGCGAACAGGAAGCGCAAGCTCGTGAACAGGAGCGGCGGCATGCCGCGAAGCCCCAGTTTGATGACAACGAAATTCGAACCCCAGATGGTGACAACGATCAACATCAACGCGATGTCGCGAAGCCGCATCGCGTCATGCGTCTGTGCTGCCGAAGTTTGGGAGGTGCTCATGGTTGCCGGGGTCCACGGGGTGTTGATTGCCGCGTCGTCACCGGGATTCCGCCCCTGACCGGCGATCTTGCCAATATGCGTACATGGCGAGTACGCATTCGGGAATCTCGAGCGAAACCCGCTCGCGGTCTGCCGGGGTTTTGATCAGGGCGTCGCGCTCCGGGCCGAAATCCTCTTCGCCGAGAAGCCGGATCGGGCGCAGCCATGCCTGACCCTGCTGGGTCGCCAGGAGGGCTGCCCAGTCCTCCTCGCAGAATTTCATGCCGGTAATGAATCCATACGCCCAGATTTCCGCGTCGTCCCGCTCCTGCGCGTGGTCCTGAAATGTCGACCAAAGGGGAACCATGGAGGGGCCATCGGGGTGCTCGAGGTTGGCAACGATGCCGTCGTGGAGGCGCGTGATCAAAACCAGAATATGGTCGAGTTCCTGCGCGTCCTGCGTCGGAGGCCGCATGGCGGCAAAGTCCTCACCCCAGATTCGGGGAATCCATTGCTGCGGCGTGACCGTCTTCGGACCGATCGCCAAGGCATGCAGGTAGCCGTCAAGCATGTCGAGGGTCATGCTGTCGGGAACGTCTGCATACAGCAGGAAGTCATCGAGGATGCCGATCTCGTCGTCGGTCAGCGGGAGGTGTGTGTTTTCGGATTCCATGGCCGGGCACTGTAGTGCATCGGCGCCACGCGCCGTCACTGCGCGACGGCCTGCATGTCATCGGCGATCTTGCGCGCCAGCTGCAAGCGTTCAGTCCCTCGTTCCAGACCCTCGATCCAGCGTCGAGGAATTGCCTGCAGGCCTCCGATGGCGCCGCACAGTGCACCAGTCAATATTGCGCGCGCCTGGTTCTGGCCGCCGCCGTTGACCGCCGTGAGCACGGCAGTCTCGAAATCGCTGCCGAACCGCGCGGCCAGGTAATAGGCAGCAGGAAACTGGTGGTAAACCGCGCACGGCAAGCCGTAGAGAAGGCAGATTTTCCACGCCGGCTCGAACTGCAGGTCGGGGTCGCGCGCGGCGCGTGCGATGTTGGAGGGCATGAGCAGCGCATCCGGGGAGGCGAACTGACCGGCGTCGCGACGTGGCTTTTCCGAATCAGCCGTCACGGCCGACTCCGATGCGGTGGTGACTGTATGAAACGGCAACTGTCCTTCGCGGACGAGTGCCATGAGTTTGCCCGACACTGCTTCGTCCAGCGCATGGCCCTGCACCAGAAGGCCCAGCACGCTGGCGTAGGCCACGGTCATGGCCATGACCGTGGGATCAATCTGTGTCAGTGCGGTGTTCGCGCAGACATCGCGCGCCAGCTTCCCGGGTTGCAGCGCGTTGCGTACGGCGATGGCGAGCACGCGCTCTGCCGCTTCCGTGTTGTCGGCGTAACCACCGCTTTCACCCCATGGCCGCCCTTGCACGACGCGCGCACGCCAGGATTCGCGCATGGACTGGCTGGTGTAGCCACCCGGCCCGCTGAGTGGCGTACCGTCGATCAGCGGAAAGAATTCGTCGTCGATTCGCTGGCAGAAATCCGCCTCGTCGTAGGCGCCACGCCCGGCGAGGCTTCGCAGCGTGAGTTCCAGCAGCCATCCAGCTTGCGACGACTGACCCGCGCGCAGGCCGGCGTGGTAGCGGCCGGGGCGCGGCTCGGTGTAGTCCGAAATCCAGGGACCATAGTCACGGCGCAGTGCATCGAGGTCGTAGTACCAGTGCGGGCCGAGCCCCAGTGCATCCCCGACAAATGCCCCCATGAGTGCGCCGGCGACGCGCTCGCCGAGGGGAATGGAAGTGGGTTGCGGGGTGGTTGTCATGTGTGGGTTCCATCTGGTTGTGAAGCTCTGCAGCAAATCGGCTCGACGCCTAGACTATCCGTGTTTGCGGAACATCTGGCAAGGTATGAACGAGATTTTCCGTACGTGGTGCCGCGCGAATCCTGGCACTGTTCATGCAATGTGACTCAACAAGGAATTATCGAATGCTTGTTCAAGCGTATGGAGCCCAAGCGGGCGATCAGCCTCTGGCGCCACTGGAAATCACGCGCCGAGCCCCGGGCGAACACGATGTGCAAATTGACATCGCATATTGCGGTATCTGTCATTCAGACCTGCATCAGGTGCGCTCGGAATGGGCTGGGACGCAGTACCCATGCGTTCCCGGTCATGAAATCGTGGGGCGCGTGTCCGCGGTCGGTGCGCACGTGACGGGCTTCAAGACTGGCGATCTCGTCGGTGTTGGTTGCATGGTGGACAGTTGCGGGGATTGCGAGGAGTGCCATGCCGGTCTGGAAAACTACTGTGACGGCATGGTCCCGACCTACAACGGCGCAACGCCGGATGCGCCGGGTTGGACCCACGGCGGCTATTCCCAGGCCATCGTCGTGAACCAGCGCTACGTGTTGCGGATTCGTCACCCCGAAGAGCAGCTCGCGGCCGTGGCACCGTTGTTGTGTGCTGGCATCACCACGTACTCGCCTCTGCGTCACTGGAAGGTCGGTCCGGGCATGAAGGTCGGTGTGGTCGGCATCGGCGGACTCGGGCACATGGGGATCAAGCTTGCGCACGCGATGGGCGCCCACGTGGTGGCTTTCACCACGTCGGAATCGAAGCGCGCGGCGGCCAAGGCCCTGGGTGCGGACGAGGTCGTGGTGTCGCGTCACACCGATGAAATGGCCGCGCACGCGAAGAGTTTCGACTTCATTCTCAATACGGTGGCAGCCTCGCATGATCTTGATGCGTTCCTGGTCCTGCTGAAGCGCGACGCGACCATGGCCCTGGTGGGAGCGCCGTCCACGCCTCATCCGTCCCCGCAGGTGTTTGACCTCATCATGAAGCGACGCTCGCTTGCAGGATCGTTGATCGGCGGTATTCCGGAGACGCAGGAAATGCTCGACTTCTGCGCCAGGCATGGCATCGTTTCGGACATCGAGCTGATCGGAGCCGATCAGATCAACGTCGCCTACGAGCGCATGCTCAAGGGAGATGTCAAGTATCGCTTCGTGATCGATAACGCCACCATGGCGCGTCATTCGTAACCATTCAGGGCAAGGGGCAGGCTCGATCCAGGACGTCAGGGTCGAGCCTGCGGCTGCAGGCAATCCTGCACGTTGGCAAGGTTGCGGAACATGGGCCTGGAAAACAGAAAGCCCTGGAACAGCCTGACGCCGTGATGGAGGAAGAAGTCGCGCTCCCCCTCTGTTTCCACGCCTTCGGCGACGAGATCGATCCCAAGTTCCTGCGCCAGTCGGATGACGGACCGCGCAATCGCCTGGCGCGGGCGATGCGCATCCACGCCGCGGACCAGGTCCATATCGAGCTTGATCAGGTCGGGCTGGAAATCTGAAAGCAGTCGCAGGCCCGCGTAGCCGGCGCCGAAATCGTCAATGGCGGTCAGAAAACCCTGACGCTTGTATTCATGGAGAATTTCGGCAAACCATGGACCGTCCTCGACGCGCTCCCCCTCCGTGACCTCGAAAATCACACTTCCGACGTCAAGCCCGCGTTTGCGCGCGATGGTCAGGCTGGTCTGGATGCAGACTTCGGGTCGGTAGATCGCATGCGGAAGGAAGTTGATCGAAAGCTTCTCGCCCCGGTCGATCACGCCGAGATCGCAGGCCAATTCGATGGCGCGCACGCGGCACGACTGGTCAAAAGTGTAGCGGTTGGTGTCGTTGACGCGCGACAGGACGCTGTTTGCAGGTTCGTCCTGCATGCCGCGAATCAGCGCTTCATGGGCATAGATTCGGCGCGCTGGAACATCGAGGATGGGCTGGTAGGCATACGTGAATGCAAGGCCGCCGCCGCGGCCCGCCCCGCAGATCGCACAGCCAGCCTCGCTGGCTCCGCAGTAAGCATCGATGGCGCTCGATGCTACGCCGTGTGCAAGAGTTTCAGATGTTACCATGCGTCTCCCCGATTCCTGCATCTGCTCGATCCATACCCCTAGCCTAGCAGGCTGTCGGAGAATTGTTTTCCTGTCCGCGGTGGGCGGGTTGCGGGGCTTTGCGCTTCGTCGCTCCCGCTGCGACACCTGACCCACGCCCGGGTTTCCTGCAGCCGCATGGAACGGTCATGGCCGGGGAGCACTGCCATGCATGTCCATGCCACCCATGTTCATTCCATGCATGTTCATGCCGTTCGCGGCGCTGGCGCCCGAGGCATCGGCGGGACGCACCTCGAATTCGACGCGAAGCGAGGCGCCGCCAGAAAACTCCAGGTTGACGGGAACTCGTTGACCGGGGTGGATGTCCTGCTTCGGTTGCATCAGCATGATGTGATAGTCACCCGGCCGAAACTCCACCACAGCGTGCGGGGGGATCGTCACCTTGTGGACTGCGAGCATTTCCATGGTGCCGCCTTTGCGTACGCTGCGGTGGAGCATGACGTCGCCATACGCGGGGCTGCGGGCGCCGACGAGGTCGATGGGACGCGTGGAGTGATTCTCGAGCGTCATGTAGCCGCCAGCGGGAAGTCCCGCGGGGAGCCAGCGAATCCAGGCGGAGCGCACCTCGATCGCCGCGGGTTTGGCCGCGAACGCGCAAACGCCGAGGCCGAGCCCGAGTGTCACCAAGGCACCGATGGCGGCGCGGCGAGCGCCGCGGGAATGTTTGGGTTGCAGGGTTGTGTGCATGATGCGGGGTCTCCAATCAGGGTGCCGGGCGTCAGTGCGTCGGCGGAGCAGGCTGGCTTGGCTCAGGGTCAAGCCACGCAGAGTTTCGAAGGATGGCATGCGATGACTCCGCGATTGGGTTTGATGTTAATCGTGCGCTTGCGGCGCGTGGCAACGCGCCGCGGCGATGCTGCCGACATGGGTAGCAACCAGCAAGGTGGAAATTCCAGTAAAAATTGTCACCACGCCGTCGAAGTCCTCGATATGAACAAGGTCAAAGCCCAGCAACACCAGTCCGGCACATCCCATTTTGATGGCGCCTTGCAGGGCGCTGGCCGCGCCACGGGCATGCGAGCAAGCATGTGCCATGCCGAGCGCCAGAGCCAGGGGTGCTGCAATCCCGCACAGCGTGCCCAGGGCCATCGCGAACACAGCCATGGCCTGAAGATTCCGGCCAATACCCAGGGCCCATGCAAGCATGCACAGCGTCGCAAATGACGCGACGCACGCAGCGTAGACCGATTCGGATGCCCAATGCAGCGGCAGGCGCATCGCCAGCGCCGATCCGAGGAGGATGGCGCTGGCGTACAGCAGGTAGAACAGAGCATTCTCGATGGGTGTGAACCCGAGCGCATGAAACGCATAGGGCAACATTGCATAAAGTCCCAGGCTGAAGCTCATGATCAGCGCCGAGCCGATGCCATGGCGCATGAAGGTCGGGTTGCACAGAAGGCTGATATAGGTCGCACGCGCAGCGCTGGTCGCCGTGGGCGTGCTCCTCGCTGCAGGTGGGTGTGTCTCGCGCAGCACGCGCTTCAGGACGACGAGATGGAGGGCGGTCGCGGCCGCCAGGGTGAAGAAGCACGCACGCCAGCCCCAGCGCTGCTGGATGGCGGCGCCGAAAACGGGCGCCAGCGCCGGCGAGAGCTGGCTGGCCATTGTGAACCATGCGAATGCGCTGCGTAGCGACGAGGCACGCTCGAAGACGTCGCTGACGATCGCGCGCGCCACCACGGCGCAGGCGGCGGTGCCGCAGGCCGTGCACACGCGACCGACATAAAGCATGGTCACACCGGTGCTGACCGCCGACACTGACAGACCCACGATGGCGATGGCAAGCCCAAGCAGCACCGCGGGGCGGCGGCCATGTCGGTCGCTGTAGCTGCCATAGAACGGCTGTGCCAGACCCAGGGCTACCAGATACGTCGCGACGAGGGTTTTGGTGGCCGCTTGCGTGGTGTGCAGCGCCGCCGTGATCGCGGGCAGCGACGGATTGAAGAAGTCCACCGCCATCAAACCCATGGCGAGCACGGCGCAAGCGGTGACGAGTGCGTGGCGCTGGTCTGGTTGCATGGATCCGATGCTGCCGATGCGCGCTCAGCCGGCGCTGCGGATGACCATGCCGCGATTGGCGAAAAAGCGCTTGAATTGGGCGCATGGCATGTAGACATCGGCCTGGGTTCCCGTAATTCCCGAGGGGTTGTGGAACCAGATTCCGTGCGTATCGCGTCCGTGAAGCAGGACGAGATGACCGCCCTGATGGACGTTTGGTCGCGAGGGGTAGCGGATCTCGGGGCTGACCGAGGCCATGGCCATCGACCCCGGGCCGATGCCATTGATCAGTTCCGACACGTCGTTGCGAGGGTAGATGCGCACGACCAACCCGAAGGCTTCGAGGAGCCAGTGCGCAAACCGGCTGTAGTACAAGCCTCCGACCGATCCGTCCGCAGCGACGACGTAGGCGTGATGATGCATGGCTTGATCGAGGAGCTGGCTGGCATTCGGAACATGGTGCTGCCAATAACCGAGCATCGAACGCAGGCAGGCGAGACCGCACAGCCTCCGCGCCCAGAATCGGTAGCGCTGGGGATCATCGAAGCCGGACGTGCGCCAGGTCTGGTCCAGGCAGGGATCCTCCCGGTGCTCGACGATGCGGTGCACGAATCGCGGATCGGCCCATTGCGAGAAATACGGTACGGCAGGGTGGCGAAACACTGGCATGGCGGGTGGCGGGCCTGCGGGATCCCGGCGTCAGGGGCGGTAGCGCTGGCAGGCACCGATGGACGCGACGATGCGCGCGATCAATTCTTCATAGTCCCAGCCGTGCGGCGCTGCCATGGTGGCGAGGTTGCCTTGGCGCGACAGACCGGGAAGGGTGTTGACTTCGAGAAACCACGGCGTGCCCTCGCGGTCGACCATGAAGTCGAAGCGGGCGTAGCCGTGGCAACCAAGTGCCGTGAACATGTTCTGCGCATCCCGGCACACGGCGGCGGCGGTGGCGTCGGGCAATGCGGCGGGGCATTCGTAGCGCCGCGCCGCGGGCGCGTGTTTGGTGTCGTAGTCATAGAACGGCGCGTCGTGATGAATCGCCAGTGGCGGCAGCACGGTGAGCTCCTCGCCGATCTCGAACACCGCGACCGTGACGTCGATCCCCTCGATGCAGGCGCAGGCCAGCAATGGTGCCTCCTCCAATGCTGCCGCACGCAGGCATTCGCCAAGCGCCATGGGGGAATCAACGACGCAAGCACCCAGACTTCCGCCACCCGAGGCGGGCTTGAGGAAAACGCGGCCATTGAACACGCCGAACAGCGCACGCGCGGACTTGTCACTTGCGTTGCGGCGGTCGCACGACATCCAGCGGGGTACATTCAGCCCGGCGTTTTCAGCGATGCGATTGCACAGTGGTTTGTGCATGGCGATTGCGCTGGCAGCCACGCCGGAGCCGTTGTAGGGGACTCCGGCGAGCTCGAGCGCGCCTTGCAGTTTGCCGTCCTCGCCCCACCAGCCATGAATGGCGAGGAAGGCGAAGTCGCAGGTCCGCAGCTCGGCATGGTCGAGGTCGTTGAGATCACGCACGCTGCAGCGCATGCCGAGGTGTGCCAATGCGGAAATTGCATCCTCGGCACTGCGCAAGGAGCCAGCGCGTTCGGGGCCCGAACCACCGGTGATCAACAGCACACTGGGGTCATGGTGGAGAAGATGCTGCCGCTTTGGGCGGGATTGGACCAGATTCATGGGTGTCTTTTCCGGGTTGTGCGCATGCGAGGAATGTCCTGTCGAGGTTGACGCAGTGCAAAAGCGCGCCACCAAGCATGGGCATGGCGGCACGCGCGATATCGCGAAAACCGGGGGAGTCGCGGCTGGCGAAGAGCAGCGGGGGGCTCGCCCGGGAGGCGTGATTCGCGCCTATTTGCCCTTGGTCAATGGCCTGACGCAAATCCCCAGCCACGAGCGAGCCGGGGTCGATGACGGAAACCGCGGGGCCGAGCAGTTCGCCCAGGCGCTGGCGCAGGAACGCGAAATGGGTGCAACCGATGATCACGGCATCACGTCGCCGCGCGTCCAGGCGCGCGAGGTCGACCGCAAGGAGCGTGCGGGTGTCGGGATGCATGCCGAGGCCCTGCTCGATGCGTGTCACCAGCTGCGGGCATGCGATGGTCGCCACGCGTGCGGCGGGTCGCAAACCCCGGATCTGCTGTTCGTAGGCGCGAGTACGGACGGTCGCTTCAGTGGCGAGAATGCCAATGTCCTGCAGATTGGGTTGCCGCGCGGCGAATCGCGCGCCGGCTTGCAGCACGTCGAACACCGGGACGTCGATCAGGTGCCTCAGCGTCGGGCCGTGCACGGCGCAAACGGTGTTGCATGCCACGACCAGCGCCTTCACGTTCTGGGTGCGCATGAAGCACGCAATGCGCGCCGTGCGTGCCTGAATCAGCGCGGGAGGCTTGTTGCCATACGGCGCATGTGCGAGGTCGGCGAAATAGATGAAGCGCTCGTGCGGGAGCAGACGCAGCAGACTGCGCAAGGTGGACAGACCGCCCACGCCCGAATCGATGACGCCGATCGGTTGCATGTTCAACGCTGTGTCGCCAGGGATGACACACATTCCCGAATTCCTCGTGTGGGTTCGCCCGGGGCAACTGCCTCGTCCGCAGACTGGCAGCCGCCGCTGATGAACCTTGATTGAATTGGGAAATGCTAGAGCCCGTGGGCACGCGCGAAACCACGACACGCAAAAAGCAAGTAGCGTGCAGCTTTGGCGGCTTTAAACCGAGAAAACAATTAAAAAATATTTATTAAACAAAATAAAAATGACAATCCGGGGTCATACCATAAGGCCCGACATGGTTACTGGCCAGACCGGAACGACGATGGAAGCCGGTTCTCCTTGGCAGCGTCAGCCCGCGCCACCGCTCTCAGCACGAGCAGCAGCACCGTGCCGACCACCATCACGCACGCCGCGAAGTCCAGCCCGGCCGCGTAGCTGCCTGAGCGCGCGGCCAGACGCGCCGTCACCAGAGGGCCGAGAATTTGCGCGGCGCCGTATGAAACTGTCATGCGCCCCATCATCCTGGCGGGGCGGGTCGGATAAAAGCGGCCCGCCATGGTCAGAACCAGACTGACCATGCCGATGAATGTACCTCCGAACAGCAGCGCTCCCAGCAGCGCCGCCGGCAGGCCGCCGACGGTGACAGGCAACACGATGCCGACGATCTGAAGCAGCGCAGCCACGATCAATGCGTTGAGGTCGCCGATGCGGCGCGCGATCAGGTCCCAGTTGACGCAGGCCGGAGCAGCGCCCAGTCCGATTGCCAGAAATACGAGGTTGCCATGACCCTTGAGTCCGGGGAGGTGGTTGACGATGGCGACGATGAACGTGGCGCTGACGACGTAGCCAATGCCAGCGCAAAAGTAGGCTGCCATGAAAATATTGAGGAAGGTGCGGCTCGGCGGACGATCCTCCAGGCGCTGCCCGCTACGGGTCAGCCCGGATGTGTCCGGCGACGGCAGCCAGCCCAGTGCCGGCAGCAGGAGCACTGCGCCGATGGTCGTGAATGCGAACCACTGCCGCGCCCAGTCCAGTGCCGGGCTGAACAGCATCACGGCGGCAGCGCACCCTGCAATGCCAAGGCCGAGGCCAGCGAAGTGGATGCCAAGCTCGCTGCGGAAATGATGTCGCATCAACCAATGCAGAATCAAGCCTGTGCCCAGAAGCAGGCCGGCGGCGCTGCTCAGCCCTGCCAGGTAGCGCGATAGCCCCCACACCACCAGATTGGTGCTCAGGCCCATGGCGGCGGTACTCAGCACAGCAAGCACCATGCCCAGGCGGTAGAGGCGATCCTTCAGCACCATGTCGCTGATGGTCGACGCCACCAAGGCGCCACTCAGGTAGCCGGCGTAGTTGATCGATGCCAGCCAGCCAGCCTCGCGCAGGCCCAAGCCTGCTTGCTGCTGCATCAGCGGCAGCAGCGGGGTATAGGCAAAGCGGGCGACGCCCAGGGACAAAAGCAAACTGCAGATGCCAGCAAACAGAACCTTGCGGCGCTGGACGCGATCATGCGCGTCAGGAACGTGAGACATGATGTTGTTGGACTTTTCAAGGCAACACAGGGTCGCCCCAGGTTTTCCTGTCCCTCCGGAGGACGTCGGGCACAGCCCCGGAGGCGCGCAAAAGACTTTGCCGATTCTCTACCAGGAATGACGATCGCGCATGGATCAGGCGGCCGCTTCCAGGCCGTGCTCGCGCAGGGTCACCCACAGGGCGCTGGCGAGCTTGACGTCGATGGATGCCTCGCGTGCACGGTGCTCGACCGATTTCTCTCCCTGCGCGAGAAGCTCGATCAGCTCCAAACGCTTCGGGCTCGCAACAGCGCCGCCGATGCGAGCAACCTGCTCATCGAGATGGTTCTTGAGCGCCCGAGGATCCATGAAAAAGATCTTAACGCGACGCAGCGCGTGCGGCGTCGCGTCGTCGACACCGGGTGGCGCCTGCGCGTCCGGTGGGCGCTCCCGTCGGCTGCCTCATGCGGTGCGCATCGTGCCAGTCTCGAGATAGCGCTGGTGCCAGGCCAGTGCCTCGCCCGGAAGCGAGGGCGATTGCTGGCCGTAGGAGTGCTCGCGTGCACGCTGGAAGTAATCGCGTAATGCCGGGCGAAAATCTGGATGGGCGCAATTGTCCATGATGACATTCGCGCGCTGCTTGGGGCTGAGGCCGCGCAAGTCGGCGAGGCCCTGCTCGGTGACGATGACCTGCACGTCCTGGGTGATGTGGTCGACGTGGCTCGCTTGCGGCACGATGGATGAGATTGCCCCGCCCTTCGCAGTCGATGGGGTCATGAAAATCGATACATACGCGTTGCGAGCGAAATCACCCGAGCCGCCGATGCCGTTCTGGATACGTGATCCCATGACGTGGGTCGAGTTGACGTTGCCGTAGATGTCGGCCTCGATGAGTCCATTCATGGCAATGCATCCCAGTCGCCGGATCAGCTCAGGATGGTTGCTGATCTCTTGCGGGCGCAGGATCATCTTGTCGCGGAATGCGGACATGTCGGCGTTGAGCGAGGCCGCCGCGTCGGGGCTGAGCGAGAAGGCTGTGGCCGACGCCATGCGCAGTTTGCCGGCACGCAGCAGGTCGATCATGCCGTCCTGAATCACTTCGGTGTAGGCCGTCATGCCGTCGAAGGGAGCGTCGAGAAGGCCTGTCAGCACGGCGTTGGCGATGTTGCCCACGCCCGACTGCAGTGGCAGCAGCTCGCGCGGCAGGCGACCGCGTCCGACCTCGTGTCGCAGGAACTCGAGCAGGTGTCCGGCGATGGCGCCTGCCACCGCGTCGGGCTTGGCAAACGGCAGATTGCGGTCCGGCGCTTCGGTTTCGACGACCGCGATGACCTTGTCCGGATCGCAGTGAAAATAGGGCTCGCCGATGCGCTGGTCAGCGCGCAGGAGTGGAATCGGCACGCGATGCGGCGGCAGCGCCGTTCCATAGTAGATGTCGTGCATTCCCTCCAGGGCGGGATTCTGCCAGCGGTTGACCTCCAGGATGACATGCCGGGCGCGGTCGAGCCAGGTTTTGTTGTTACCGACGGATGACGATGGAATCAACGAACCGTCGGCGCGAATGCCGGCGACCTCGATCACCGCGGTATCGAGCGGACCGAGGAAGCCTTGCCAGGCCATCGGGGCGACCTGGCTGAGGTGCATATCGAAATATTCCATCTCTCCGCGGTTGATGCGTTCGCGCGCGATCGGATCGGAGTTGTACGGCAGCCTGAACTCGATGCCGTCGGCCTTGGCAAGCGCACCGTCGAGTTCGGGGCCGGTTGATGCTCCCGTCCAGACGCGGACGCGCATCGCGCGTCCCGCCGCGTGCTCGGCTTCCATGCGGGCGGCCAATGCCATCGGGACCGCTTTGGGATAGCCGGATCCGGTAAAGCCGCTCAGACCAAGCGTGCTTCCTGGTTCAATTCGCGCCGCCGCTTCGGCAGCAGACATGACTTTGGCGCGTAGCGCTGCATTGGCGATTCGCTGGTGCATGCAAGGATCCTCCTCGGTGATGGCAGCGGCGGGCGCTGCGTTTCGAAGGCTCAATCCTAGGCATGTCAATCCGGTGTTTCACTTACAGCGCAAACATGGACCCCACGCGGGTTGTCAAGCCGTCGGCAACGCGGCGTTGCGCACCCTCTCCGACAACCACCGCAACAAGCTGGATGCGGCGCGGTCACGCTCCTCGCCAGCAACGTCCGCGTGGCACTGTTCGTGCCATCGCAGGATGTCTTCATCCACGACGCCCATGGCAGCAAGAAACCGGGTCAGAGGGCAGCTTGCCGAATCCGATGGCGCGAGAACATGCATCGAGCGATCATGACCGGTACGCCAGTGATAGGCCAGCGCGCCAAGCCAGGTGCGCAGGTGCC
The DNA here is from genome assembly GCA_027311065.1 of Thiomonas sp. Classification (GTDB taxonomy): domain Bacteria; phylum Pseudomonadota; class Gammaproteobacteria; order Burkholderiales; family Burkholderiaceae_C; genus Thiomonas_A. Next base: position 72,386 of record DAICZP010000113.1, read on the forward strand.
CGTCGCGCAAGAGGTCGATGGGTCGCGCCCGCGTCCATGCGATGAACGCGTCGGCAGGCATGGGGCGAGCGAGGGCGTATCCCTGACCGTAGTCGGCGCCAAGAATGCGGGCCGCCTCCACAAATCCATCGTCTTCCAGGCCCTCGACGACTGTCATCGGTGCAAACTCCTGGCCAATGCGTAGCAGCGTGCTGAGCAGGCGCAGCGTCTTGACGGGATCTTTCGGGAGTTCGCGCACCAGCGCCTGGTCGATTTTGACGGTGTTGATCGGAAGGGAGGCCAGGCGCATGAGGCTGCTGTAGCCGGCACCAAGATCATCCAGCGCGATGTTGACACCCAACGCGCTCAACGCGTGAATGGCCTCGCTCGCACGTGTCTGGTCGAGGTCCTCGCTCTCCAGGATTTCCAGCGTCAGATGCCGCGGCGCAACCTGCGAGCTGCGTAGCGCCCGTTCGACCCAGAGGGGGCAATCCGCATGCACCAGCGTGGATGGAGAGAGATTGACCGACACTTCCATCTCGATGCCGGCATCGCGCCAGCCGTGGACGAGATCAAGCGCTTTGCCCAGTCCCTGCACAAAAAGTGCCTGAAGTTGCTTGACACCGAAAGCTGGGAGAAACGCCGCCGGGTTCGACACCTGCCCATCGGCGGCCTGCAACCTTGCCAGCGCTTCCACTTTTGTGACGGCACCACTTTGCAAGTGGACGATCGGCTGCACCCAGATGCGCAGGCCGTCCGCATACAGCAGTTCGCGGTAACGACGCACCTCCGCCGGATCGATCGGCTGATAGTCGCGCGCGGTTGCGGCGAACAAGGCGTTGAGGCGATTGTGCAGCGCACCGAGCCACGATCGCGCCCAATCTGACGAGAACTGGTGCGGATAGGCGCCCAGCAGCATGAGAACGCTGTCTGTCTCGTCACCTCGGACGATGGGGATCGCAGCCGCGCTTCGCCAGCCGAATTCGGTCGCCAGCGGGTGCCAGCGCGCCAGATCCTGATCGAGCATGTATGCGTCGACGATTTGAACGTCGCGACTGAACCAGCCGTTCGATACCGGGCCGCGCACCGGGGTGCCGGATCGGTTGAGATTTGGGTAGAGTTCGCGTGAACGCAGTGCTTCGGCAAGCGCGGGATAGTCCGATCCGGCACCCATTTCGTCGCGTAATTGGCCACGTTCGTCGGGACGAAAAACAATCGCGTACCGAATTCCTCGAAGTTGCCCCAATTGCTTGACCATTGCCGGCAGGATGTCGACCCAGCGTGCCCCGCTGGATGGCTGCACCTCGAGTAGTTCCGAGTATTCCCGGATGGTTTTCTCGATTTCCGCGAGTTGCGTCTGGACGTCGAGTCGCAGCCTGGCCGTCGTGACGCGAAGGATGCGGTAGCGTTCGCGCGACGAGTACATGGTGCTCTCGAATTTCGCTCGCAGCAAATCTTCGTAGAGCCCAAAGCTTTTTTCCATATTGGCACCAGACACGCCGACCAGCGCGTGAATTGCGCCGAGCGACTTTGCATTCTCGACCAGCGATTCAGCGGACGTTTCAGGGCTCAACAGGAACAGCAGATGATTGCTCTGGGCATCATGCAGGCGTTCGAATTCCGCCGGAGTCAGGCATCGCAGGACACGCGCGAGATCAGCTGATTTGGCAAGCTCCTCGTAGAACGTTTCAGAAAATGCCCTGGCGACCGCTTCAAGCATGTGGGCGTCCAGCGCCGTCAACAAGAGTCTCGCCTCGTCACTGAACGGGTCGAGTTTCAGTTCGCGAACGCTTTTCTCGGCAAGCATTGCGGTGGGTGCCGCGAGGCTCCACCATTGTTCACGGTCGACTTTGTGGGCCTTGCCGGCGTACATCGCGGCATCCGCCATGCGCAGCATGGCGTCCGGCTCGGTCGCGTGGTCCGGGTAGAGGGCGACGCCCATGGTCATGCTGATGCGGGCGCTGCGACCTTCACCGAGGTCGAACGGCGCCTGCACGGCGGCGTGCAGGCGGGCCAGCGCGATGTGCAGTTCGACGAGCGGCTGCTCGGCATCCAGATCTTCGAGCACAACCACGAATTCGTCTCCCCCCAGCCGCGCGATGAAGTCCGACTGGCGAAGGCGCGTATGCAATGCTGCAGCAAGTTTCTTCAGAAGCGTATCCCCCGCAGGGTGACCGTAGCGGTCGTTCACCGGCTTGAAGTCATCCAGATCAAAGACGCCAACTGCCACCACCGTGTGATGGCGCTGGGCACGCGTCAATGCGACGGGCAGGTGCTCGCCGAGGGCGAGGCGGTTTGGAAGCCCGGTCAGCGGGTCGGTTCTGGCGCGCTGGCTTTCCTGTTTCTGGAGCCTGGCGAGGTCTGCCTTGAAGTCGAGTTCGTCGAGCCCGTGTCCGAGCAGCGCGCTGACTTGTTCGCATGCGTCACGGCTGCTGTCGTCAAACCAGCCGGCTTGCTCGCAGGCATAGACCAGAACCCCCCAGGCGTGCCCGCCACGCTCCACGACGGCAGCGAGGATCGAGGCCCATTGCAATCTTTGCAAATCCGCTGCGTACGGTGAACTCGCGTGCTCCGCCAGACTGTCCTGATAAACAATCGTTCCACGCGCGCGCCAGGCACGCGCGATTGCGGACTTTTCATCCGTGACCGAAACATGAATATTGTCGAGAAACGACAGATCCAGACTGGAGGCGCTTGCCCGGCCGGAGAAGTGGAACAAGCCGTCGGCGCCAGGCACGCCAAGCCATACCGCCGTGAAGTCAGTTCCGGTCACGAGGCTGTTGCACAGGCGTGCAATCATTCCTGCTTCGGTCGAGCTGTGCAATAGCGACTGCGTGGCGGCGACGAGCGCACGATAGACCCCTTGCGCCCGTTGGACCCGTTGCGCCTGGGCTTCTCTGGCGGTGACGTCCGCATATGTCCAGACCGATGTCGCACCGTCCGGGAGCAGCCGCGCGCGCAGGTCACAAACGCGCATGTCGGCGCCGGGCCCACGCACCCGCACGTTGGCAAGCTCGACACTTCCCGTGGCGTGCAAGGTCTCATACGCGGCGCCAACCCGCGCAAATTCGATGTCGTCGGCATACAGACTGCGTGTGGATTGCCCGATGCGCGGGGCGTCATCGTCCCCAAGCATGGCCAGCATGGCACTGTTCGCCGAGACGACGAGGCGATTGCGCGCAATCAGGATCCCTGACGTGGTGTTCTCCAGCAGTGCCTCCTGAAGTTCCAGGGCTTTGCGCCGCTCGCTGATGTCGCGCGATGCAGCGTAAAGGTAGGGCTGGCCATCGATCTCGATGCCTTTGGCGTTGATTTCGACGTCGAGGAGGTGGCCATCACGATGTCGGTGCCGCGTTTCAAAGATGTGACTTTCTCCCGCTTGAAGAACGTGGTCGTTGCGAAGCCTGATCGTTTCCCATGCATCACTCGCATCCCAGTCGGTGACATGCAGACGGCCGATGGCGTCAGCGTCATAGCCGAGCATGGCCAGAAATGCCTGATTGGCCTCGATGAGAAGCCCGTGATGATCGAGGATGTGGATGCCGTCGCTGGCGGTTTGCAGGATGGTGCGGTAGCGAAGTCGTTCCAGCTCGATTTCGCGCTGGCCACGCTTGCGTTCGGTCATGTCAAGACCGATGCTGACGAGGTACGCTGGCGAACCCAACGGATCCGTGAGCACGGTATTGGTCCAGGCGAAAAAGCGCTGCTTGCCGTCGGGGTCAACCCATGCCTGCTCGTGGTTTTGGGGCAGGGCTCCAGACCGGAAGTCGTCAAACACCGACTGGATCTCGGAGCGCTGCGCAGCGGGCAGGAATTTTGCCCAGAAAAACGGGATGCTCCTTGCTTCCTCCAACGTGCAGCCGGTCAAGGACTCCGCTGCCTTGTTGAGGCGAACGACGCTGCCGTCCCGATCCAGCACAACTCCGACGCCTCCCAGGCAGTCAAAGATCGCGGCACTGAACCGACGCTGCGCGTCCAGTTCTGCCGTCCGCTCATCAACCGCGCGTTCAATCGCCGCGACCCGCGAGGCGCGCTGACGGACGTAAAGCGCCCATAGCATGGCGGCAAACAAGCCCAGCATCCAAGCCGCCGTGCTTGCCGCGCGATGCGGGAGGAACGATCCTGGCGCAGGGGATGCTTCCACGGTCCATCGCCGTCCGCCAACGTCGATCACACCGCGAACCAGCGGTCCAATGGCTGCGGTTCTTGCCGCGTTTCCAACCGATGTCGGTGTCCGGGGGTAGAGCAGATGATCGGCGCCGGATGCGCTGTCGTCCAGGATCCGAACAAGAATGCCGGCCGCGGCCGGAGGCGAGCGTCCGTTGATCAGATCACTGATCCGGAACACCCCGAGCACGAAGCCGATGAGTCGGCCGTTGCGCTCTGCGGCGGTGACTGGCACGGTGCCGCCGCGATACACCGGCCTGAAGACAAGGAATCCCCCCTGATTGCTGGTCTCCTGAACGAGTGCGATGCGCGCCGTGGCGACCATCGAACCCGACAGCATGGCTTTCATCAACCCGGCCAGTCGTTGCGGATTCGACGCCAGGTCGAATCCGATCGCCTTGCGGTTGTCGTCCAGCGGGTTTGCAAAGAAGACCGGGTAATACGCGGTGCGATTTGCCTCCGGCACGAGGCGTCCACCCTCGTCGCGCTGGGTGATGCGAAACGCAGGGAATCCATTCTTGCGCGCCAAAGCCTCCCAGGCGGCGCGGTCCGCATTCGAGACACGCGGAATCCATTCCAAAGCCTGGATCGGTAGTTTTTGGGCGAGAAGGGCATTGGTGAAGCGCGTAAACTGACCGCTCGAGACCATGCCCGACGTATCGTAAAGCGCTCCCAGAGATTGCAGGCTGGCCAGCGCGGATTCCACCCGCTCGCTCACGTGCGAGATTCTTTCCCTGGCAGCATCGCGGAATTGCACCTCCGCGCTTTGGTCCTCGTGCTTTCTGAGCAGGCCCGTCACGGCGAGGACCATCAGCGTCGCTGGAAGAAACGCCTTCAGCCAGGGCCAGAGGCCGTTCGAGGAGAGGTCAAACCTTTCTGGCATTCGTCATCACGTTCGGCAGCGCATGCCTCAAGCGTGGCCGGAGCGGATGGCATGCATTTTGCCGCCAGACGAGGCATGCTGGCGATCGCTCGGCCTGCACTCGTATGCAGGAATTTGGTTAGTCTAACGTGGAACCAACCAGCTGCCGCCTGCCGCAGCGGTTTTGTCCGACAAACGTAACAAACAGGCGCGCTGCGACCGGCTCCGCCAAGGTCGACGAGGAAGCATTCATATGAACCGCAATCCGCTTTCCATTGCCGGCGCCGCGCTCGGCATGACCCTGGCGATCGCAGCGCTCAGCGCGTGCACCGTCGTGCATGCGGTCACGCGCCAGCAAGACCGCGCCTACGCGAGCGTTGCACCGGGAACCTACGTCATCGATCCGCACCATTGCAGTGTGATCTTCAGCGTCGACCACCTCGGCTTTTCCGACTTCACAATGCGCTTCGACCGCGTCGCTGGCAGATTGGTCTGGCCCGCTGGTGGCATTGCCGACGCGATTGTGCGGGCGCATGTCGATACCTCCAGCATCGACACCAATGATCCGGCACTGGACGCTGCGCTGCGATCCGCGGCGATGCTCGACGCCGCGCGACGGCCGGCGATCGCTTGGTCGGCGTCGGGTTGGCGACCCACGGGGCGGAATCGCGGGGACCTGGCTGGCGTATTGAGGCTGGGTGGTCACAGCGAGCCGCTGGCGCTGCACGTGCGCTTCAACGGCCACGGCATCGACCCGCTGACAGGGGATGCGACCTTGGGATTTTCAGCGACGGGAAGTTTTTCGCGCGCCAAGCTCGGCTTGCAGGCCTGGCCCGGCTTCGTTGGCGACGTCGTGCGTCTGCGCATCGAGGCCGAGTTCGTGGCCGCGCCACGCCGCGCTCTTGCGCGTTCATGAAGCGCAAAGGCAAATCAGTGCCTCTGGTGCCGGGAGGGGGACTCGAACCCCCACAGTGTTTCCACCGGCGGATTTTGAGTCCGCTGCGTCTACCGATTCCGCCATCCCGGCCAAGCCCGCGATTATTCCACACTCCGGGCACCAACGGCGTTCAGCCGGTGTTGCGAAGGCCTGCCGCGATGCCGTTGATGCTGAGGTGGATGCCGCGCTTGGTGCGCTCGTCGACCTGTCCGTCCCGGAACCGGCGCAGCAATTCGATCTGCAGATGGTTCAGTGGATCAATGTAGGGAAATCGGGCATGGATCGATCGCGCGAGGGTAGGATTGGTCTCGAGAAAACCGGACCAGCCGGTAATGGTGTGCAGCGCTTGCACGCTGCGGTTCCACTCCGATTCAATCGCCTGAAAGACCTGCCGGCGCATACGGGCGTCGGGCACGAGTTGCGCGTAGTGTGACGCCACCGCGAGGTCGGTCTTGGATAGCACCATGTCCATATTCGACAGCAGGGCGCGGAAAAACGGCCAGTGACCGTGCATGCGCGCGAGCAGTTCCGCGCCATCCTCGGGACGTGCCTGAATAAAAGCATCCACCGCCGAGCCGAAGCCGAACCAGCCGGGAAGGGCGACACGGCATTGTCCCCAGGAAAAACTCCATGGAATCGCGCGCAGGTCGGCAATGTTTTGCGAGGCTTTGCGCGAGGCAGGGCGGCTGCCGATGTTCAGGCCGGCGATTTCGCTGATGGGCGTGGCGGCATAGAAATATTCGACAAACCGCGGATTGCCATACACCAGTGCCCGATAGCTGTTCATCGCCACGTCGGAGAGTTCCGAGGCTGCCTCGAGAAACGCCGTCGGCACAGCGCTGCCCCCGCCGCGCCGCGGAGCATTCTCCGGCCGCAGTGGCAGCAGCGTCGCCTCCAGGGTTGCGGCAACCAGGGTTTCCAGATTGTGACGGCCGATTTCCGGGTTGGCGTACTTGCTGGCGATCACCTCGCCTTGCTCGGTGAGGCGGATGCTGCCACCCACGGTTCCGGCAGGCTGCGCAAGGATCGCCTCGAAGCTCGGGCCGCCGCCACGGCCCACGCTACCGCCCCGACCGTGGAAAAGGCGCAGACGAATGCCATGGTCGACGTCGAAGCGTCCGAACAGCGCGGCAAGCGCAACCGATGCTTTGTGCAACTCCCAGTTCGATGTGATGTAGCCGCCGTCCTTGTTGCTGTCCGAATATCCCAGCATGATTTCCTGCAGGGATCCGGAGTCGCGCACCATGTCGGCGATGCCGGGCAGCGCGTACAGTCCGCGCATGATGGCAGGGGCGTTGCGCAGATCGTCGATGGTTTCGAACAAGGGAACGACCAGCAGCTCGGCATGGGCGCCCGGCTTGCCGAGGGTCCCGTGGAAAAGACCGCATTCCTTTTGCAGCACCAACGCCTCGAGCAGGTCGCTGACGCTTTCGGTGTGCGAAATGATGGTCTGGCGAATGGTGTCGGCGCCGAGCGTGCGGCGCGCCAGACGTGCCTGCTCGAACACCGCCAGCTCGGACCGGGTCCAGTCGGAGTAGTCTGCATCGGGTACGCGCAGCGGGCGCGGATCGCGCAGGATGTTGACCAGCAGCGCGATGCGGGCATCCTCGTCCAGCACCGAATAATCCGGACAGAGCGCGGCCGCGGCGAGCAGTTCTCGAACGACCTCCGCGTGTTTGTCGGAGCTTTGCCGCAGATCGATGGTCGCGAGGTGGAAGCCGAACACCTCGGCGGCACGGATCAGGGGATCGAGGCGCGGGCGCGCCAGCGCCTCCGCGTGGTGCTCCGCCAGCGAATCGCGTGCGGTGCGCAGATCATCGACGAACGACTCTGCGTCCGGATAAGGCGCGGCATGGCCCAGTTCGTGGCGCAGAACTTCGACATTGCAGTGCTGTCGCAGCGTGGCTGCGAGCCGTGCGTAAACGCCGATGAGGGCGCGTCGGTATGGTTCATCCTGGCGATGCTCGGAGGCGTCGGGAGAATTTTCGGCCAGACGCAACAGCGCGGGGCTCGCGGACGCGAGCATCAGCGATACCGAGAGCTCGCCGCCGAGCGCATGGACTTCGTTAAGGTAGTACTCCAACGCCGTACGCGATTGCTGGCGCAGAGCGTAGGCCAGGGTGTCGGCGGTCACGTTGGGGTTGCCGTCACGGTCGCCGCCGATCCAGTGGCCCATGCGAAAAAACGGACGCAGGCGCCACGGCGTGCCGTCAGTGCGCGGGAACAACTCGTCGAGGTCTTGTTCGAGATTGATGTAGAGGCGTGGGACCTCGCGAAAGAAGGTGCTGTCATAGTAGGACAGCGCGTTTTTCACTTCATCAGAGACGCGCAACTTGGTATAACGCAGCAGGCGCGTCTGCCAGAGCTGGGTGATGCGTGCCCCCAGTTCCGCATCGATGTCGCGCCGGCGGCGCGGGGGCTGCGGCTGGTCGCGACGTTCAAGCAGCCCGGCGATCACGCGCTCTGCATCGAGCAGACTCTTGCGCTGGACTTCGGTCGGATGGGCCGTGAGCACCGGGGAGATCAGCGCCTCGTTGAAGAAGGATTCCACCTGCGCTGCGTCGATTCCCGCCTTGCGCAGCGTCTCCAGCGCGGCACGCACGCTTCCCGCCGCCGGTTGTCCATGATCAAGTTCGAGGGCGTGTCGCCGGCGCAGCACGTGCCGATCCTCCGCGATATTGGCCAGAATCGAGAAATAGCTGAACGCGCGGATGACGCTCACCGCCTGGTCGCGCGACAGGCCCTGCAGCAACTTGTCCAGCGCGCGGCGCTGGCGTGCGTCGCCCTCGCGGTGAAAGCTCACCGCAAGTTGGCGCACCTTTTCCACGGTGTCGAACATTTCCGGGCCTTCCTGCTCCCGGATCACGTCGCCAAGCAGACGTCCGAGGAGGCGAATGTCGTCGAAAAGAGGCTTGTCGATACTGGTGGAAGTGGTGTTGACAGGACGGACGGCCATGGTGCACGTTGCGGGATGGGAATGGGAGCGGCTGCGTCAGACAGCCGCAAGAATCATGCTATCAGCGCGGTCAGCGCGCGCTCTTCGATTGTGCGATGCAGCAGGGTCTGGCGGCGCAGGATTTTGCTTGCGCGCGACTTTCGTCGATTGAATGTGGCGCCACTGCTACGATTTGACGATGCATACCGATCAGCCTCCCGCGCGTGGCGCGGCCGTCACATCTTCCCCTCTGTCACGTCTTGTCATTGCGACGCGTGAGAGCCGGCTGGCGCTGTGGCAGGCCGAACACGTGCAGGGTTTGCTGCGCGCGCTGCATCCGGGCCGCGCTGTCGAGCTCAATGGCATGACCACCCGGGGTGATCAGATTCTTGATCAGACCTTGTCCAAGATCGGTGGCAAGGGCTTGTTCGTGAAAGAGCTTGAAACGGCTCTGGAGGTCGGTGATGCCGACCTCGCCGTGCACTCGCTCAAGGACGTTCCGATGGAATTGCCCGACGGTTTCGCGCTCGCGGTGGTCATGGAACGCGAGGACGCGCGCGACGCCTGGGTGTCGGAAAAAGCCGAACATTTTTCCGCGTTGCCGCGAGGTGCGGTGGTTGGAACATCCAGCTTGCGCCGCGAGATGCAGATACGCGCCTTGCGCCCCGATCTGCGGGTGGTGCCATTGCGTGGCAACCTCGACACACGGCTGCGCAAGCTTGACGAGGGGCAGTATGACGGCATCGTGCTGGCGGCTGCGGGCTTGAAGCGACTGGGACTGCAGACGCGGATTCGCGCCCTGGTGTCCATCGATGAGCTCCTGCCCGCGGTGGGGCAGGCAGCGCTGGGAATCGAGATTCGTGCGGATCGTCCGGATGTCGAGGCAGCCTTGGCGCCCTTGCGTCATGCGCCGACGGCGTTGTGCACATACGCCGAGCGCGCGCTGGCGCGGGCGCTGGGCGGCAGTTGCAGTACGCCGCTGGGTGCGCACGCGCACATCGAAGGTGCGCGGATGCATCTTCGAGCCATGCTCGGACGTCCGGATGGCAGTCGCATGCTCCGGGTGGACGTCGACAGTGTCGTGACGTCGGACGCCGACGCTGGCGCGCTCGGCCTCGAAGCAGCGGAGCGTCTGCGCGAACAGGGCGCTGACGTGCTGCTTGCGCAATTGCTCCAGGGCTGACGGAGCGACCCGCATGTCGGGCGTGGTGGTGACGCGCGCGGCCGAGGAGGTCGATGTCGATGATGCCCGTGACCGTGCCGTGCGCGAGGCCGGCATCGCCCTGCTCCACTTCCCGCTGATTCGTATCCTGCCACCCGGAGATCCGCACGCGGCGCGCCGCGTGCTCGCGCATCTGGACACGTTCGACCTCGCCGTTCCCGTGAGCCCGGCGGCGGTGCGTGCCGTGTTCACATTGCTGCCGGGCGCGTGGCCGGCACACTGCACGCTGGGTCTGGTGGGTCCGGGTAGCCGCGCCGCAGCTGCGCGGGCGCTGACCGCGCACGGTCAGGGGGAGGCGATGCCCGCCATGGTGTCGGCGCCGACGGAGCAGGCGGATTCGGAAGGTCTGTGGCAGGCCTTGAATCGAGCGCGCCCCCAGGGATGGAATGGCACGCGCGTGCTGATCCTGCGCGGTGGCACGGGGCGCGAGTGGCTGGCTGAACGCATGCAGGAGTGCGGGGCGCAAGTGCAGCGGCTCGCCGTGTATCGCCGCGAGGCTCCCGTGCCCGATGCACCGACCCTGGCGCGGTTGCGCGAAGTGCTGGAGCACCCCTCGGTGTGGTTGTTCAGCGCCTCGGAAGCGGTGCGAAATCTTGACGTCTTGCTGCATGCTGGCGGATTCGACAAGGTGAACGCACTGGCGCAGCGGCGCGCCTTGGCGACGCACCCGCGCATCGCGCAGGCCGCGCGCGCGATCGGATTCGGGCGCGTGGATGTGTGCGTGCCTGACGACGCGGCCATCGTCGACGTGTTGCGCGCAGGCGCGGCCGACTAGAATCCACCGCATGTCCGAGCCCGAACTCCCCACCCCCGACAAGGCCGTGCCGGAGCCCGCTGCAGCGGTCGGCTCCGCGCCTGCAGCCGGCTCAACACCCATGCTGCCGGCACCGCGCGCGAGTCTGGCCCCGGTCTGGCTGGCGCTCGCGGCGCTGACGGCTCTGGCGGTGGTCATGGCGTGGTGGTTCGACGGGCGGCTATACACCACCCAGGCTGAGCTCGCGCGCCGGCAGCAGGCCGCGGACACCACATCCATCGAAGCTCGCACGATCGCCCGCCAGAGCGCGGATTCCGTTCGCGAGCTCGGCGCGCGCGTCGCTGTGCTGGAATCGCGCGAGCAGGATCTGACCCTGCAGCGGCAGGCGCTGCAGCAGATGTACCAGGATTTCGCGAAAAGCCGCGACGACGCGTTTCTTGGCCAGACCGCCGAGCTGATCGCGCTGGCGCAGCAGCAGGCCGAGCTCACGGGCAGCCTCAGTCCTCTGGTCGGAACGCTCGAGATGTCCGCGCGCAGGCTGCAGCACTCGGCCAGTCCGCGCGGAGGACTTGTGCTGCATGCGGTCCAGGCCGATATCGCGAGGCTTCGCGCCAGTGTGGCGCCCGACGTGCCGGGCGCCGCGGAGCGGCTCGATGAACTCGCGGCCATGATTGATAAATTGCAGCTGTTGTCGTCGGTGTCGCCGCTCGAGGGTGCTTCCGCTCCAGCTGCGCCGTCGGGTCCAGCCAGGGGCGCGGACTGGAAAACCTGGGTCGCCTACTGGGGCCATGCCGCCTGGTATCAGGTCAGTCAGCTGGTGACGGTTACACGCATCGACCGGCCCGACGCGCTGCTGATGGCGCCGCGCCAGTCGGTGTACCTGCGCGAAAACCTCAAGCTGCGCGTGCTGAATGCGCGGTTGGACCTTCTTTCGCGCAATGCGTCGGCCTACGCGACCGACATGCGTGCCATTGCCACCATGCTGCATGAGGATTTCAACGGGCGGCAATCATCCGTGCGCCTGGCACAGACCTTGGCGGCGCAGGCAGCGCAAATCGACTTGGCAGCGCGTCCGGCGGCCAATTTGCGGTCGCTTGAAGTCCTTGCAAGTTTCGGTCTGGAGGGCGGATGATGCGTTGGCTTGCGTGGTTGCTGACGCTTGCGCTCGCGGCCGCGCTGCTGGCCATGGGTGCGAGCGGCCGCCCCGGCAATGTCGCCATCCTGCTGCCGCCGTATCGTATCGACGTATCGCTGAATCTTGCCATTCTGGCGATCTTGGTCGGCTTTGCGTTGTTCTACGTCGCATTGCGCGGGCTCGGCCTCCTGCTCGGATTGCCGCGCGCCGCTGCGTTGTTCCGGGCTCGTCGACGCGCACAGGTTGCTGCTGCTGCACTGCACGAGGCTGTGATGCACCTGCTGGCCGGACGCTTCCGGCGCGCCGAGCGGGCAGCCGGGCGTGCCGTCGACAGTGAAGCGTTTCGTCCCGGTGCGCTGCTTACCGCCGCGCAGGCCGCGCAAGCCATGCAGGCCTGGGACCGGCGCGATGCCTATCTCGAGCACTTGCCCGAGGCGGCACATGAAACAGCCACGCTGCTGCGCGCGCAGTGGTCTCTCGAGGCAAGGGAGCCCCAGGCCGCGCGCGCAGCCTTGCGCAGTCTGTCCGGTGGTGTACTGCGGCGGACCCAGACGTTGCGCATGGCGCTGGCGGCGGCGCGTGCGCTGCAGGATCACGCGGAGGTGTTGCGCCTGGCCAGCACGCTGCTCAAGCACCGAGGCCTGCACCCGGCGGCCGCCAAGGCGATGATCCATGGGGCTGCGCTGGGATTGATCCGTCAGGCCAACCATGATGGCGAGTCGTTGCGCACGTTGTGGAAGGGGTTCGACGCGGCCTTGCGGCATGATCCCCAGATCGCGGTGGCTGCGGCGCGCGGGTTCGGGCTGGCCGGGGAGCCTCCACAGGCCCGCGCGTTGTTGACGGAGGCGCTTCGAGCCGCCGACGCCGAGCCGTCGGTGCTGATGCCGGTCATGCGTGGCATGCTCACCGGCATCGACGCAGCCTTCGTCGCGCAGGCCGAGGCCTGGATGGACCGCTGGCCGCAGGAGGCGCAAGCCAGCTTTCTGGCCGCGCGCGCCTGCGCCGAGATCGAACTGTGGGGCAAGGCGCAGCAGTACCTGCAAAAATCGATCGACCGCTGTCAGCCGGGAGAGCGCAGGTTGCGCGGACAGATCCACGCCACCCTGGCGCGATTGCAGGAGCGTATCGAACGCGAGGATCAGGCGCAGAGGCATTGGCGTCTGGCGGCGCAGGATCTTTCCAGCGACGATCTCGGCTGATTGCCCATGCGGGAAGCCGCAACGCCTCCAGACGCCTGGCCGCGCCGCGTCGGAAGGCGACTGCGCCGCGAGCCGCTGTTGATCGGTTTCGGCGTCGCGACGCTTGTTCTCGGTCTGGTCGATCCGCGGCCCTGGTCGGTGTGGAGGACATGGATGAACCTCCCCTCCCTTCTGGGGCTGACGGCATTGTTTCTGGTCATCGAAGCCATCAATGTCAGTGGGCTGGCCCAGCGCGCGGCGAACCTTCTGGTGCGTCGTTGCGCCAATGCCCGCGTACTGGCACTGGGTCTTGTGCTTGGCGCGGCGGTGTCATCCACCGTCCTCACCAATGACGTTGCCTTGCTGCTCGTAGTGCCGGTGACGGTGGCGCTGGGGCGTGTGTCGTCGATCCCGGTCTTGCGCCTGGTCATCTTCGAGGCGTTTGCGGTGAACGCAGGATCGACGTTGAGCCCGATCGGAAACCCGCAAAACCTGCTGTTATGGCAAGCGTCCGGTTTGTCGGCGGCGTCGTTCGTCGCGCAACTGGCGCCGGCGGCTGCAGCCATGCTCGTCTTGCTTGTTCCAGCGGTTGTGGTTGCATTTCCCGCGCGGCGCATCGAGGGCGCCGATGGCGGGCTGGTACCGGTTCGCATCCGACTCGGCACGGGAGCAATGGCATGTCTCGTCGCCGTTGTCATGCTGTTGCAATGGCATCGGCCGGGCGCGGCGGCGAGCCTGGCCGCGCTGTTCTGTTTGTTCGAAGCCCCCGAGGTACCGGGGCGTCTCGACTGGTCGCTGCTGGCGACGTTTCTCGTGATGTTCCTCGCGCTCGGCCATGCAGCGGCACTGCCCGTGTTGCAACCGCTTTGGGGTGCGCACTGGCTGCGGCAGCACGCGGGGCTTTACATTGCGGCCATCGCGCTGTCGCAGTTCATCAGCAACGTGCCGGCAGCCGTGTTGCTGGTCCACGGAGGTGCCGACCCGATCCGGCTTGCGGTTGCGGTGAACGTCGGCGGATTCGGCCTGGCGCTTGGATCACTGGCGAACCTCATCGCCCTGCGCCTGGTGCGCGCAGAAAACGGGTTGGCCGCATTTCATCGCTGGAGCGTGCCGTTCCTCGTGGCTTGCGCCCCACTGGTCTGGTGGGTTCAGACCTGGACGCGTTGAGCATCGCGTGCCAACCCGTGCCAGAATGCAGCCTGGAGGATCTTGATTTCATGGCCTATCTCACCCTTGAACAGACCATTGGTGCCACACCGCTGGTTCAATTGCAGCGCGTTCCGGGCGCCGACAACGTGCGCCGGAACAACGTCATTCTTGGCAAGCTCGAAGGTAACAATCCGGCTGGATCGGTGAAGGACCGCGCGGCTTTGTCGATGATCAGGCGGGCCCAGGAACGTGGCCAGATCAAGCCAGGCGACACGCTCATCGAGGCGACATCGGGCAATACCGGCATTGCGCTGGCGATGGCAGCGGCCATTCTTGGCTACAGCATGATTCTGATCATGCCGGAAGATCTGTCGATTGAACGCGCGCAGACCATGAAGGCCTATGGGGCTGAACTCGTGCTGACTCCCCGTACGGGCGGCATGGAATATGCGCGTGATCTGGCGGAGCAAATGCAGCGTGATGGCAAGGGTCTGGTGCTCGATCAATTTGCCAACGCCGACAACCCGCGCGCCCACTACGAGACCACCGGGCCCGAAATCTGGCGTGATACGGAGGGTCGCATCACCCATTTCGTTTCGGCCATGGGAACGACGGGGACCATCACCGGAGTCTCACGCTACCTGAAGGAAATGAACCCCGGCATCCAGATCGTTGGAGCGCAGCCGGCGGAGGGTTCACGCATTCCTGGCATCCGCAAGTGGCCGCCCGAGTATCTGCCGAAAATTTACGATCCCACGCGCGTCGATCGGCTCGAATACGTCAGCCAGGCGGCGGCTGAAACCATGGCGCGCCGGCTGGCGCGCGATGAGGGGCTGTTCTGTGGCATCAGCGCCGCCGGGGCATGCGAGGTCGCCATGCGTCTGGCGCGCGAACTTCGGGATGCCACCATCGTGTTCATCGTTTGCGACCGCGGCGACCGCTACCTCAGCACTGGGGTCTTTCCCGCCTGACGCGCGGCGGGCGGACTCGCGTTTGCGCGGACCCCTTAGAATCCGCCGTACATGGTGCATCAATCGGAGACAGGCAATGGCAGGCGGCGCAGCGGTGGACAAAGGCGATGTCGAGGTCGACGCGCGTGGGTTGAACTGTCCGCTGCCGATCCTGAAGGCCAAGAAAGCATTGGCGGGGATGCAAAGCGGTCAGTTGCTGCGTGTCCTCGCCACTGACCCGGGATCCATGCGGGACTTCCAGGCATTCGCGCGGCAGACCGGCAACGAACTGGTCGAGCAACACCAGGACGTGAGCGCCATCGCGCACGTCCTGCGGCGGCGCTGAGGCCTCAGCCGCCGAGCTGCAGCCCCTTGAGGTACGCTGCCAGCGTCGCGCCCGTCTCTGGGTGCTCCAGGCCGAACTGCACCGTGGCTTCAAGGTATCCCTGTTTGCTGCCGCAATCAAAGCGGCGGCCCTCGTAGCGATAGGCGTAGACAGCTTCCTCCTTCAGCAGTGCGGCGATACCGTCAGTGAGCTGGATTTCCCCGCCTGCTCCTGGTGTGGCCAGGCGAAGGTGATGGAACACCCGTGGACTGAGTACATAGCGGCCGACGACAGCCTGCGTGCTTGGTGCCTCTTCGGGCGCCGGTTTTTCGACGATGCCGGTCAGCGAGGTGAGGCCTGGCAGGATTTCCTGCCCATTGACAATCCCGTAACGCCGGGTGTGCTCGCGCGGCACGTCCTCGGTGGCCAGCACACTGCGACCATGGCGGGCGTGCACTTCCACCATCTGCGCCATCACCGGCGGCTTTCCTGCCAGCAGGTCATCAGCGAGGAGGACGGCAAACGGCTCGTTGCCGACCAGTCGCTCGGCACAGAGGACCGCTGCCCCCAGACCATTCGCAACCGGTTGACGCACGAACACGCACTGCACATCCCAGGGCTTGACGTTACGAACGACCTCGAGCATGGCTCGCTTGTTGGCGGCCTCGAGTTCATGTTCGAGCTCGTAGGCGGTGTCAAAGTGATCTTCGATGGCACGCTTGTGGCGTCCGGTGACGAAAATCATTTCAGTAATGCCGGCAGCGTACGCTTCTTCAACCGCGTACTGAATCAGCGGTTTGTCGACCACCGGCATCATTTCCTTCGGGGTGGCCTTCGTGGCGGGAAGAAAGCGGGTGCCGAGGCCGGCGACGGGGAAGACGGCTTTGGTGATCGCGGGTGGCATGGAGGCGAACCTTCCTTCGTAGCTTGGTGTTGGGTTGAAGTCATGCCCGGCAGGTCCGGACTGTTGCTGGAGGATACCGCGTCATGATGACGCGGCGGCGTCATTCCGCTGTCGGCAGGCGGGCAAGCTGTTCCCGAAGCTGAGCCACGGTCGCGGTGAACTCTGCCTGACGCTGGCGCTCTTGTTCCACCACCGCCGCCGGCGCACGTGCGACGAAGCTTTCATTGCCAAGTTTGGCAACGGTCTTGCGGATTTCTCCCTCCAGACGCGCCATTTCCTTGCGAAGGCGTTCACGCTCGGCAACGGCGTCAACCTCGATGAACAGCGCCATGCGCGTGGTCCCCACGATGGCGGTGGGAGCAGCCTGAACTGCCGCTGCCCATTGTGCTTCGTCGTCGAAGCAACGTACCTCGGATACGCGGGCCAGCGCCTGCAGGGCGCCCTGTTCCTCCACGAGCAGATCGACATCACCGCAGGCAAGCAGCGGCAGCCGCTTTGCCGGCGATACGCCGAGTTCTCCGCGCAGGTTGCGGCAAGCGTCGACACGTTGCATGAACGCGGCCATGCGCGCTTCCGCAGTGACGTCGATCTTTGTCTCGCGGGCTTGTGGCCATGGTGCCACCGATACGCTCGGGCCAGCACGGCCGGCCAGCGGCGCCACTTTCTGCCACAGTTCCTCGGTGATGAAGGGGATCACCGGATGCGCCAGGCGCAAGACGGTTTCGAGGGTGCGGATGAGGGTTCGGCGCGCGCCTCGCACCAGCGCCGGGTTGCCGCTGGCGATCTGCACCTTGGCGATTTCGAGGTACCAGTCGCAGTATGAGTCCCAGACAAATTGGTAAATCGCCTGCGCGGCGAAGTCGAGTCGGTAGTCAGCCAGTCCCTGATCCACCTGCGTGATGGTGCGCTCCAGGCGCGAGGCGATCCAGCGATCGGCAGTGGAGAAGTGCAGCATGCCATCGGGGCCACAGGCGTTGTCACACGGCGCCACGCCGCGTTCTGCCGCATCCAGCCCGTCCATTTGCATCAGCACGAAACGGGTCGCATTCCACAGTTTGTTGCAGAAATTGCGGTAGCCTTCGCAGCGCTTGGTGTCGAAATTGATGTTGCGGCCAAGCGTCGCAAGCGACGCGAAGGTCAGGCGCAGCGCGTCCGCGCCATACCCGGGGATTCCTTCTGGAAACTCCTTTTTCGTGGCCTCGCGCACCTTGGGTGCGGTTTCAGGGCGCCGCAGTCCGGTCGCGCGCTTGTCCAGCAGAGGCTCCAGCGCGATGCCGTCGATCAGATCCACCGGGTCGAGCACATTGCCTTCGGACTTGCTCATTTTCCTGCCATGTGCATCGAGCACCAGCCCGTGGATGTACACGTCGCGGAATGGAACCTTTCCGGTGAAGTGGGTCGTCATCATGATCATCCGCGCGACCCAGAAGAAAATGATGTCGTACCCCGTCACCAGCACCGACGAGGGCAGAAAAAGGTCCATGTCGATCGTGTGCTCGGGCCAGCCCATGGTCGAGAATGGCACCAGCGCCGACGAGTACCAGGTGTCGAGCACGTCGGGATCGCGCCGGAGTTCTCCCGCGTAGCCTGCCGCTCGCGCCTTCGCGTGCGCCTCGGCTTCGTCGCGCGCGACGAACAGCGCGCCGCCGTCGCCATACCAGGCCGGAATCTGGTGGCCCCACCAGAGCTGGCGCGAAATGCACCAATCCTGGAGGTTGGCCATCCATTGGTTGTACGTGTTGATCCAGTTTTCGGGCACGAAACGCACGGCGCCACGCTTGACTGCGTCAATGGCCTTTTCGGCGATCGACAAGCCGTCAGGCCCTGCTTTGGTGGTGGCGACGAACCATTGGTCGGTGAGCATTGGCTCGACGATCTGTCCGGTGCGGGTGCAGCGCGGCACCATCAGCTTGTGCTTTTTCACCTCCACCAGCAGCCCCTCGGCTTCGAAGGCCGCGACCACCTTGCGTCGTGCCACGAAGCGATCGAGTCCCCGGAACTCCTCCGGAACCTCGTCGTTCATGCGCGCGTCGAACGTCAGCACCGAAAGCATCGCCAGCCCATGCCGCTGGCCCACCGCGTAATCGTTGAAATCATGCGCCGGCGTCACCTTGACCACACCCGTGCCGAACGCGCGGTCCACATAGGTGTCGGCGATCACCGGCACCAGTCGACCGCTGATGGGCAGTCGTACCTGCCGGCCGATGAACGCGACGTAGCGTTCGTCCTCCGGGTGCACCATGACGGCCGTATCGCCGAGCATGGTCTCGGGACGTGTGGTGGCGACGACCAGCGAGCCACTGCCGTCGGCCAGCGGATAGCGCAGGTGCCAGAGAAAGCCATCTTCCTCCTGGCTTTCCACTTCGAGGTCGCTCACCGCGCTGCGCAGCACCGGATCCCAGTTGACAAGGCGCTTGCCGCGGTAGATGAGACCTTGCTCATACAGGCGCACGAAGGTTTCCACCACGATGGTCGACAGTCTGGGATCCATCGTGAAGTATTCGTGCGACCAGCTCACGGAGTCACCCATGCGGCGCATCTGCGCCGTGATGGTATTTCCCGATTGCTGCTTCCACTCCCAGACCTTGCCGACGAAGGCCTCACGCCCGAGGTCGTGGCGACTCAGTCCCTGGTGCTGCAATTGACGCTCGACCACGATCTGGGTGGCAATGCCCGCGTGGTCGGTGCCGGGTACCCACAAAGTGTTGTCGCCACGCATGCGATGCCAACGTGTCAGCGTGTCCATGACTGTCTGATTGAACGCATGCCCCATGTGCAGCGTGCCAGTGACGTTTGGTGGCGGCAGCTGGATGCAGAACGAGGCACGCTGGGGGTCGCGCGTGGGGTCGGCGTAGCCTTGCTGTTCCCAGAAGGAGCTCCAGCGCAACTCGATGTCGGCGGGCTCGAA
>DAICZP010000023.1 GCA_027311065.1 Thiomonas sp.
TGCTTGCGCCGCGCGGCGCCCTGCACGTGGGCATGGTGCAGGAAGACGCAGGGTTCGACGCCAGCGCAGCGCGCCTCGCGCTGGCAACACTGCAAAACACCTTGCAGGAACTTGGCACAGCGGCGCTTGTACTCAATGCCGCCGGCTGTCTTGCACGATGCCCCGTGCTCCGCCCCGACCATCTGGTCGGAGGCCTGCTGGAGGCAGAGGCCCTGGACATGGACGTGGACGCCATTTTGCAGGGGTTTCTGCGGGGCGCGCGCGCCGCTGGTGCGGTGTTGCGCACCGGCTCGGCCTTGCTACAGGCGCGCAGGCGCGACGGCGTATGGCACCTCGATACCCAGACCGGCACCCACACGGCCGACATCGTGGTCGATGCTGCCGGCGCATGGGCCGACGCGATCGGGCAGGCAGCGGGCGCCGAACCCATCGACCTGCAACCGCGTCGACGAAGCGCATTCATGTTCACGCCTCCAGAAGGTGTCGATTGCCACGCCTGGCCAACGGTGATCGACGCAAACACGCGTTTTTACTTCAAGCCCGACGCGGGTCTGCTGCTGGGCTCGCCTGCCAATGCAGACCCCTGCGCACCGCAGGACGTCCAGCCTGAAGACATCGATATCGCCCAGGGCATCTGGGCGATCGAACAGGCCACCACAATGCGCATCCGGCGGCCTCGCGCCAGCTGGGCGGGACTGCGCAGTTTCGTGCCGGACGGCGAGCCCGTGACGGGATTCGATCGCCAGCTTCCCGGCTGGTTCTGGCTGGCGGGCCAGGGCGGTTACGGCATCCAGAGCGCTCCCGCGCTGGCGCGCGCAGCCGCCGCAATGCTGCTGGACCGCGACCTCCCGCAGGACCTGCGGGCGCTGGGGCTGCACGCGGACCAAATCGCGCCGCGCGTGCGCGCAGCAGGCTAGTGAAGCACCCGGTGGGGCTGCGGGGGTATTTCCGCAGCCGGTTAAGGCAAGGCTAAGGGGCCTGACCGATCATTCATCCAACGGCCACTGCATATCAGGCCTTTGAACGTCATCCTTGATGAAGCTGGAGCAACGCGCATGGTCCCCGCCCGAATCCGTCTTTCACTGGTCGCGCTGACGATCGTCGGCGTCGGTGTCACAACCTGCCTCGTCAGCGAAGCAGCGGCCCCGGCACACAAGGCCATGGCCCTGTTCGATCATCCTCCGGCGGCGGTGGCCGCAGCGACGGGCGGACCGAATTTCGCACCCATCGTCCGCCAGTTTGGCCCCACCGTGGTGCACATCAACGTGCGCGGCGAAACCATGGCAACAAGTGGTCCGGACGTCTCGCAGCTGCCGCCGCAGCTCCGCAATTCCCCGTTTTTCCAGTTTTTCCAGCCGTTCCAGAACCAGGCCCCGCGTGAGGTGCCAACCCAGGGTCTGGGCTCGGGCTTCATCATTGGTTCCAATGGTCTGGTGCTGACCAATGCGCACGTTGTCAAGGGTGCGAAGAACGTCACGGTGACGCTGACCGACCATCGCACCTTCAAGGCCCAGGTGCTCGGCTTTGACAGCAAGACGGATATCGCGGTTCTCAAGATTCCGGCAACCAACCTTCCCACCGTGCGCCTGGTAGATCCATCTTCCCTGCAACCGGGTGACTGGGTACTGGCAATCGGCTCGCCCTATGGCTTCTACAACACTGTCACCGCCGGCATCGTCAGCGCCAAGAGCCGCTCCCTGCCGGATGACAACATGGTGCCATTCATCCAGACCGATGTCGCGGTGAATCCAGGCAACTCCGGTGGGCCGCTGTTCAACACACGCGGCGAGGTCGTGGGCATCAATTCCCAGATCTTCACGCAGACCGGTGCATTCGAGGGCCTGTCCTTCGCCATACCCATCAACGTCGCTGAAACCATCGCCAAGCAGATCATCGCCAAAGGGCACGTCGAACATGCCAAACTGGGAATCACGGTGCAAACCGTGAGCCAGCAACTGGCGAACTCGTTCGGCTTGCAGACCCCGCGCGGCGCACTGGTCGCGAACGTCAGTGAAGCGAGCCCGGCGGCCAAGGCTGGCATCAAGGAGGGTGACATCATTCTCAGCGTCAACGGCGATCCGGTGAACGATTCCGCGGACCTCCCGATGATGATCGGCATGATGAAGCCGGGACAATCCGTGCGCCTTGGCGTGTGGAGCAACCGGCATGAAACCATGGTGAACGCGACGCTCGGCAGCTTCAGCCCGGATGTATCGGTCGCCGACGCAAGCGGCGGCGCAGGCCGCGGCATCGGAATGCAGGTACGTCCTCTCAAGCCGGCTGAGGCGCAACAGGCCAATGTGCGGCAAGGGCTGATCGTCGAGACGGTGTCCGGCGCCGCGGAACAGGCCGGTGTCCAGTCCGGGGACATCCTGCTGGCAGTCGACGGCAAACCGGTGAACAGTGTGATGCAGGTCCGCGCCATTCTCAAAGGTGCCGGCAAGACTGTGGCGCTGCTGATCCAGCGCGGCACGAACCGGATCTTCGTCCCGGTCGAAATCGGCTGAACCGGGGTAAAACGAAAACTTCACGCAAGACTACTTTTCTGCAAGCGAGCGGCAAGCCTTCGCGGCGGGTTTTACCCGCCGCTTTTTTTTGGAGGCTTCTAAGATCGAACTTCGACCGAAACGACGCCTTCGAGGATGCTTGCCATGCCGATGCCACCGAACAGATACGAGGCGGAAACACGCGTGATTCGCACGCCACGCCTTCTGCTGCGCCCCCTGCGTGCCGACGACGTCGACCACGTCATGGCCATCTACAACGACCCCGAGGTCACGCGCCACTACGAACTCGACGCCATGACGTCGCGTGAGCAAGGACAATCGATGCTCGACTTTTTCCTCGAACATCACGACCGCTACGGCCTGATCGACCCCGCGACGGACAAGATGATCGGCACCTGCGGCCTGTTCCAATGGGAACACGAAAACAACATGGCCTCGCTTGGCTACGATCTTCTTCCCGGGTTCTGGGGCCGCGGCCTGATGCGCGAAGCCGCCGTGGCCGTGCTCGCGCATGGCTTCATCCACAAGAATCTGAATCGCGTGAGCGCCTTGACGGCGCGTGAAAATCCGCGTTCCGCGCGACTCCTGCAATCGCTGGGATTCAGCCTCGAAGGGCGGCTGCGCGAGTTCGCATTCTGGAAAGGGGCTTACCACGACATGCACATGTTCTCGCTGTTGCGGCATGATCCGGCCACGACGGAACTCATCGCATCGTTGGGGATTTAGGTAAGCTCCTGACTGTTCGACCCCAAACCAGGCAGCCCGCAAGACCCATGGCGCAATACGTTTTCACGATGAACCGCGTCGGCAAGGTCGTCCCGCCGAAGCGCCACATCCTGAAGGACATTTCCCTGTCCTTTTTCCCCGGAGCCAAGATCGGCGTACTGGGCCTCAACGGCTCGGGCA
>DAICZP010000116.1 GCA_027311065.1 Thiomonas sp.
CGCCAGCACGGCGTCGAATGACGCCGCCGGATCTGGTCGCGGGAACGATGCAGCGCGCATTGCACCATCTTAGCCCAGGCTTACCCGGGCCGGGGATGGCGCGATGGCACATCGACGAGGTTGCGGTGCCGTACGTTCAAATGCTGTCGCTGAATTTCGCCAGCGATAAACTCGGCGAATTTTCGTTGAGAATGATGTATCGACCGCTCATCCGCTGAAGATCTTTCGCACAATCGTCCCATCGCGATTCCACGACTTCGGAATCAGATTTTGAATCGTCCCATCGCGATTCCACGATTTCGGAATCATATTTTGGACTGTAGTGATCCATGATATCGAGCCGGCAGGCTCTTGCGAGTGCGCGGGTTCCGATATTTTTTTGATGTGCCTTCATTGACGGTGATGTTTCCGTAACGAGGCGATATTTCTTCAATAGCTGGCGCCCGTATTCTCTATTTCGCTCGCGCCCGCGTCGCTCGGCGGCACTGAACAAGGAAAAAACTGATGTCACGCAACTTTTAATTCGTTGACGCAAGCCACGGTAACGGAACTCAAGAATATATGTTCCAGGTTTTCCCATCACCCCATTGGGGTTTGCCAGTTCGCGTGCACGAAACTCGTAGGAATCTTTATGCGCCTGGAAATGCGGATCACGCATGGCGGCGCTCACAAGGTCGGCCAACTTATGTTCCAGGCAATGGGCGCGCAACCCCTCATCATCTCCAGAAAACATGACTGGCACAGAGATCGGGATCACCACTTCAATTTTGATATTTCCTGGCATGATTTGATCCTTTGCAGACGTCAAGATGGATGACACCGATGAAGCGAACAGCCAGGCCTGCCCGGCTCGGAATCCCCGCGGTCTCGGTACTCCTCATTGGAACCTGCATCACAGCACAAGATTCCATCGATCGACGTCATTTCCGCATCATCGACATGTTTCCTGTCACAGCGCCGGGGCGGTGTCGGTGCCGGTCGTGCTCGCGGTTGCGGTTGCATGCCCCCCAGGGGGCTGGGCCAGCGCCCAGGCAATATGCTCGGCAACCAGCGCGTCGGCATCAGGCAAAGCCCGTTGCAGCGCCTCGGCGATACCTCCCTGCGCGGCATCCTCCGGTGCCAGCGCGCGCCGCGCGTTGCCCAGCGCCACCGCAAGATTGCGGCGCCAGCGTGCATGGCCGATGCGGCGGATGGGGCTACCTTGAAAGCGCTCCAGGAACGCTGCCTCGCTCCACGCCCACAGCCCCAGGAGGTTTGCGGTGTCAAGACCATGGCGGGGCGAGAAGTCGTCGACCGCAGCCCGGTGCGCCCATCGATTCCAGGGGCAGACCAGCTGGCAGTCATCGCAACCGTAGATACGGTTGCCCAGCAGGGGCCGCAGGGCCTCGGGAATGGCGCCGCCGTGC
This sequence comes from Thiomonas sp., assembly GCA_027311065.1. Lineage (GTDB taxonomy): Bacteria > Pseudomonadota > Gammaproteobacteria > Burkholderiales > Burkholderiaceae_C > Thiomonas_A. Next base: position 1,407 of record DAICZP010000116.1, read on the forward strand.
TCGATTGTGAGGTACGAAATGCAGCGGCGCGCGTCCACCACATACGGTGCCACGATGGCTCGCGTGGGGCAGACGTCGATGCAGCGGTTGCACGACCCGCAATGCGACGTGATGGGCGGATCCACTGGCAACGGCACACCGACAAAAATCTCGCCCAGAAACACCATGGAGCCCCCTGCGCGATTGAGCAGCAGGGTATGCTTGCCGCGCCAACCGAGACCGGCGCGCGCTGCCAGCGCCACCTCCATCACGGGAGCCGAATCGGTGAACACCCGGACGACGCCAGGGTCGACACGCCGGGCGAGAAAATCCGCGAGCTGCTGGAGTCGCTGACGCATGACCTTGTGATAATCACGCCCGCGGTCGTACAGCGACACCGTCGCCGCCTGCGGATCAGCCAGCCGCGCCCATTCGCGCGCGCGCCAGTCCGACCCGCACTGCGTGGGCAGATAGTCCATGCGGGCGCAGATCACCCGCGCCGCACCGGGCAGCAATTCCGCCGGACGCGCGCGGCGCATGCCATGCCGCGCCATGTAGTCCATGTCGCCATGCATGCCCGCATCGAGCCAGGCCTGGAGACGAGGCCCGGCATCGGGCAGATCGACGCCAGTGATGGCGATTTGCGAGAATCCGAGGCGCGTCGCTTCCACGCGAAGCGCGTGCGCAAGCTGCGCCAGCACCTCGGCATCGATGCCGTCCTCGCCCGCGCGGTCCTGCGGTTTCACATGCTGCATGGTGGCGATGCTAGCAACCGCCCCGGTTTCCGGGTCTTGCGCTTTTTCCGTGTCTTGTCCGTCTGTCATGCCACCACCCACATTTGAATGTCATTGCCCTGATGAAGCTGCCACCTCCGCCTTCGGCGCGGCGTTGGCGCACGCCCTGCTGGCGGCCGCCAGTGGGGGGTTGCTCGTGACACTGCGCGGTGATCTCGGGGCTGGCAAAACCACCCTGGTCCGCGCCCTGCTGCGCGCACTCGGGGTGCATGGACGCATCAAAAGTCCCAGTTATGCCCTTGTGGAACCCTATGCAATCGGCGAAAACGACATAAAATTCAAGCGAAGTATTGGGACACACGCCTATCATATTGATCTTTATCGGTTTTCATCACCCGACGAATGGGATGATGCGGGGCTGCGCGACGTGCTCGACACACATGCGCTGTGCCTGGTGGAGTGGCCGGAGAAGGCGCCGCAGCTGTTGCGGCGCGCGGACATCGACATCGCGCTGACCCCATCCCTCGAAGGGCGTTGGATTTGTATTCATGGCGGCAGCCCTGCCGGGGCAGCCGTGGTTCGACAACTGGCGTCCGGGCAGACGGACGCCTGACCCGCGCCGGGGTGACCCTGGCGTGCTTCGCCAGGAGTTCCGCCATGCGCGCCGATCGCCGTCGCTTTCTCCATTCCTCCAGTGTTGCGCTGGTGCTGAGTGCCCCCGTCCTCGCGCGCGGCGCCACCATCGTCGCGGTGCGCGTTTGGCCGGCTCCAGACTACACGCGCGTCACCCTGGAATCGGACCAGCCTTTGAGTGCCACCCAATTCATGGTGCCTGATCCACCGCGCCTGGTGGTTGATGTGAAGGGGCTGCAACTCAGCCCGCGCCTGAAGGACATCGTCGGCAAAATCCGCGCTGATGATCCCTACATCGCCGGCGTGCGCGTAGGCCAGAACTCCCCCGATGTCGTGCGTCTGGTGTTTGATCTCAAGCAACCGGTACGGCCGCAAGTGTTCACCCTCAAGCCGGTAGCGCCTTACCAGGATCGCATGGTGTTCGACTTGTACCCTGCGCACGCAGACGCGCTGGCTGGGCTCATGCAGGGCGCGCCTTCACGCGCGGGGGGCGGCGGCACCAACGTGGCGGCGGCGCAGCCAGACCGTCTCGGTGACTGGTTGCGCGCGCACGGCGACACCATCGACAGCGCGCAAGGCGCGCGGATGACCCAGGCGCCGTCGGACTTCGCGACGCGCCCGGAAACGCCTGCACCGGCCGCATCCGCGCCGTCGGCGCAGCGTTCGGTGCGGCGCGACCGGCGCATCGAGCGTTCGGTTCTGCTTGCCCTCGATCCAGGTCACGGGGGCGAGGATCCCGGTGCCACTGGCCCGTCGGGAGTCCACGAAAAGGATATGGTCCTGCTGATCGCGCATCACCTGCGCGACCTGGCCATGAACACGCCGAACATGCGGGTCATGATGACCCGGGAAACCGATTTCTTCGTTCCATTGTGGACGCGTGTGGAAAAAGCCCAGCGCGCCAACGCGGATCTGTTCACCTCCATTCACGCTGACGGCTGGTTCACGCCCGAGGCGCGGGGCGCATCGGTTTTCTGCCTGTCACAAGGTGGCGCGTCGAGCGTCGAGGCCCGCGTGATGGCGCAACGCGAGAACGCCGCCGACGCGGTCGGCGGTATCGACATCCATGCCCACGATTACCAGGTCGCCAAAGTGATGCTCGATATGTCCACGACGGCGCAAATCGACGCCAGCCTGAAAATGGCCGGGCAGACCTTGCGCCAACTGGGTGACCTGACCCACCTGCATTCGCGCCAGGTGCAGCAGGCAGGATTCGTGGTGCTGAAGTCGCCCAGCGTACCCTCCATGCTGGTGGAGACCGCGTTCATCAGCAACCCCGAGGAAGAAGCCAGACTGCAGACGCCCGCCTACCGCAAGAAAGTGGCGCGGGCGATTTTCGAGGGCATCCGCGAATATCTCGCCACCCGCCCACCGCTCGCGCGTCGGCGCACCATGGTGTAAGGACGCGTGGAGCGTGCAGCCGCTTCAGCCTGCCTGACGGCCCGGCCGACGCGCCTTCCACCAACCCAGCGCCACTGGCAGTAGCGACAGCAGGACAATGCCAAAGGTGAGCGCACCCAGGTTGGCGCGTACGGCGGGAACATGACCGAACGCATAGCCTCCCAGGCCCAGCACGCCGACCCACAATACCGCGCCACCGACGTTGTAGGCGGCGAATCTGGTGAACGACATTTCCGCCACGCCAGCAACGAAGGGCGCAAAAGTACGGACCACGGGAATGAAACGCGCCGCCACGATGGTGGCGCCGCCGTAGCGCTGGTAGAACCCGTGCGCACGATCGAATGCCGCGCGATTGAACCAGCGGCCGCTGCCCCAGGCAAACGCGCGGTGGCCAATGGCGCGACCGATGCCGAAGTTGCACAGGTCGCCGAGCGACGCTCCCAGCCACATCACCAGCAACGCCGTGCCGAGATCGAGGCTTCCACCCGCGGCGAAGGCGCCGACAACGAAGAGGGCCGAGTCGCCGGGCAGAAAGGGAGTGATGATCAGGCCGTTCTGGGCAAACAACATCAGGAACAGGATGCCGTACACCCAGGATCCGTAGGCATGAATGATCTGCGCGAGCTCGCGGTCGAAATGCAGCAGCAGGTTCAGAATCGAGGACAGGTCCATGTCAGAGGCGCAGATGGCGCCGCAAAAGCCTGACAGTATACTGAGGCGACCATGTCAGAAGCCTCCGCGCCGCGTCCCGCGGCGGCCATCCGCCCGCTCCCCGAGCCACTGATTTCGCAGATCGCGGCCGGCGAGGTGGTTGAGCGTCCGGCTGCTGCGCTGCGCGAGTTGCTCGACAACGCCATCGATGCAGGGGCCCGTCGCATCACGGTACGGCTGCAGCAAGGCGGGCTCGATCTGGTCGCAGTCGAGGACGACGGCTGCGGTATTTCCGCAGATCAGCTGGGGCTGGCGCTGACCCGCCACGCCACCAGCAAGATTGCCAGCCTCGACGACCTGGAACAAGTACGCAGCCTTGGATTCCGGGGTGAGGCATTGGCATCGATCGCCGCCGTGGCGGAGGTCGACATCGTCAGTCGCAGTGCCTCCCTTGCCGCGGCGGCAATCACGGCGAACAACGGACGCATCGGCCCCGTCACCCCCGCGGCTGGGGCGCCGGGAACCGCCGTGTCGGTGCGCCGACTGTTCCATGAGATTCCGGCGCGCCGCCAGTTTTTGAAGTCTGCCGCCACCGAGGGTGGCTGGTGCGTCGAGATGGTGCGACGTGCCGCGCTCGCGCATCCGGGCGTTGCATTCCAGCTCTGGGTCGACGGTCGCCAGACCTTGAACCTCGCGGTCGATCAGGACTCTGCCGGGTTGCAGCGCATCGCTGATGTGCTCGGGAAGTCGTTTGCGCAGGATGCCTTGCCCTTGCAGCAACGCATCGGTCCGCTCGAGGTGCGGGGTCTGGTATGCCGACCCACGGCTGCGCGGCCGCGCGCCGACGTGCAGTTGTTTTTCGTCAACCGCCGCTGGGTACGCGACCGCGTGCTGGCACATGCCGTGCGCGCGGCCTACGCCGACCTGCTGCACGGCGCGCTGCTGCCGCAATACGCTGTGCTGCTCGACCTGCCTCCGGAGCGAGTCGACGTGAATGTCCACCCGGCGAAGAGCGAAGTGCGTTTTCGTGAATCGCAGGCGGTCCACCATGCGGTGTACACCGCCATCAAGCAGGCACTGGCGCCCGCGCTGGGTGCGCGCGTGGCCGTCGCGACGCCGGCCGGGGCGGCGCCTGCGGCGTCGTTTGTCCGGCCACCTTCAGGCGTCAGCGCCCCCTCCATGCCATGGCAGACCGGGCTGCCACTGACGCAGCAACTTGCAACATGGGCACCACTGCCGACGCGCGAACTCGCTGGCATGCCCCACGTCGCCGACGGTGCGGACGCCGACCCAGCCGGGCGTCAGCCACCGCCGGAGCACCCGCTGGGCCACGCCATGGCCCAGTTGCACGGCGTTTACGTGCTGGCGCAGAACGCCGCCGGGCTGGTCGTCGTCGACATGCACGCGGCGCATGAACGCATCGTCTATGAGCGGCTCAAGGCAGCGTGGAGCGCGCAGGCACTGGCGTCGCAGCCGCTGCTGCTGCCGGTGGCGTTCGAGGCGTCGGGACGTGAACTCGGCGCCGCCGAGGAGCACGCCACGACGCTGTCAGCGCTCGGGCTTGACATCACACCTGGCGGGCCGACGTCACTTCTGGTGCGCGCCATTCCGGCCATGCTGGGGCGCGCCGATCCGGTACGCCTGGTACGCGCGGTGCTGGCTGAACTCGCCGCCGTGGGGTCCAGCCGCGGTGTCGAGGAACGACGCAATGCCGTGCTGGCCAGCATGGCATGCCACGGCGCAATCCGCGCCAACCGCCAACTCACCTTGGCGGAAATGGACGCGCTGCTGCGCGACATGGAGGCCACCGAGCGCTCGGACCAATGCAACCACGGTCGCCCGACGTGGCGCCAGATCGACATGGACGCGCTGGATGCGCTGTTCCTGCGCGGCCGATGATGCCCGCGGAGCCACCGGTATGGGTGCTCGCCGGTCCAACCGCATCCGGGAAGACCGCGCTGGCACTCGCGCTGGCACGCCGCCTGCCCATCGAAATCATCAGCATGGATTCAGCGCTGGTGTATCGAGGCATGGATATTGGTACCGCCAAGCCCGACCCTGCCGAGCGCGCGCTGGCGCCGCACCATTTGCTGGACGTGCGCGACCCCTGCGAACCCTATAGCGCCGCCGACTTCGTCAGCGATGCGAGCCGCCTCATCGCCGAAATCCGCGCGCGAGGCAGTGTCCCGATCATCGCAGGCGGCACCATGCTGTACCTGCATGCGCTCGCCCACGGGCTTGGCGATCTTCCCCGGGCGGATGCGCAGGTCCGGGCACGCATCGCGGCGCGTGCCAATCTGGGTGGATGGCAGGCCCTGCATGCCGAACTCGCGGCGATCGACCCGGAAACCGCAGCACGCCTGGAGCCAGCCGATACCCAGCGCGTCCAGCGTGCCCTGGAGGTCTTCGAACTCAGCGGCAAGCCCTTGTCCGCACATTTCCGCGCCCAGCAAGGCCGACGGGCACGCTCCGGCCCCGCGCTGCGGGTGCTCGCGCTGGAACCGTCGGATCGCTCCATGCTGCACCAGCGCATCGCATCACGGTTCGATACCATGCTGGCCGCTGGCTTTCTGGCCGAAGTTGACGCCTTGCGCGCACGCGGCGACCTGCACCCGGGCCTGCCATCGATGCGCGCCGTCGGTTACCGTCAGGCGTGGATCCACCTCGACGGCGAGACCGACGCAGCGACTTTCCGTGCCCAGGCGATCGCCGCGACCCGGCAGCTCGCCAAGCGCCAGCTCACCTGGCTGCGGAGCATGCCCGACCGCCTGGTGGTGGACTGCTGCGACCCAGAGGCCATCGGGCCGGCAATGGACACCCTCCTGCAGGGACGCTGAGCGTTTGCGAACGTCGTCAGGCGAGCAGCGCCTCGCGGCCACGCATGAACGCCGCCAGCGCATGCGCGGTGTGGCCTCCGGCCTGGCCCGCAGCGACGAAGTCCGCTGGCACCCCCTGCCTCACGAGCGCGCCGCCGCCGTCGCCCCCTTCGGGCCCGAGGTCGACAATCCAGTCGCTCGACGCCATCACGTCCAGGTCGTGCTCGATCACCACCACCGTATGCCCGGCGTCGGTCAAACGCAGCAGCACGCGAATGAGCCGCTCCACGTCGGCCATGTGAAGACCGACCGTGGGCTCATCGAGCACGTACAGGGTCGGACGCGAGGCGGCTGTGGCCAGCTCCGTGACCAGCTTGAGTCGCTGCGCTTCGCCTCCCGAGAGCTGCGGACTGGGTTGACCCAGGCGCAAGTATCCCAGGCCGACATCATGCAGCAGGCGCAGCGCGCGCAAGATGCGCGGATGCGCCGAAAAAAAGTCCAGCGCGGCCGCGACGCTCAGATTCAGCACATCGCCAGCGGACATGCCGCGTAAACGCACTGCCAGGGTTTCGGGGTTGAAGCGCAACCCGCCGCAATCGTCGCAAGGCTGGATGACGTCAGGCAGGAAATTCATTTCCACCCGTACCGCCCCCTGGCCTTCGCAGGTCGGGCATCGCCCTGGTCCGGTATTGAAGGAAAACCGCCCGGCGGCGAACCCGCGCATGCGGGCCTCCGTGGTGTCCGCAAACAGCTTGCGGATGTCGTCCCAGATCCCGACGTAGGTGGCCGGACATGAGCGCGGCGTCTTGCCGATCGGTGTCTGGTCCACCTCCAGCACCCGCTCGACGCTCGCCAGCCCCAGCAGCGCATCGCACCCTACCGGCGCACCCTCGCCAGCGAGCAGCGCGCGCGCGCTCGCATGCAGTACGCCGCGCGCCAGCGTGGACTTGCCAGAACCCGACACCCCGGTGATCACGCTGAGCCGCCCGATCGGCACCTGCACGTCAATCGCGCGCAGATTGTGCATTCGCGCACCCCGCACCTGCAGTGCCGCATGTTCGCGTCCGGTGGCGGGCCGCGGAAGCAGAGGGTGGCGCAGCGGCTCGCGCAGGTAGCGCGCCGTCAACGACTCGGGGTGGCGCATCAGTTCCTCCAGTGTCCCCATGGCCACCACCCGCCCCCCCTCGGAGCCGGCACCGGGACCCATGTCGAGAATCGTGTCGGCACGCCGAATGGTCTCCTCATCGTGCTCGACCACCACCAGCGTGCTGCCACGCCCTCGCAGTTCGTCGAGCGCATCGAGCAGGCGTGCATTGTCGCGCGGGTGCAGGCCGATGGTCGGCTCGTCGAGCACGTAAGCGACACCCCGCAAATTGCTTCCAAGCTGCGCGGCAAGCCGTATGCGTTGCGCTTCCCCGCCTGATAGCGTCGGCGCCGCGCGGTCGAGACCGAGATAGCCCAGTCCGACACGCTGGAGAAAACGCAGGCGATTGCCGATTTCAACCAGCAGGTCCTGCCCCACGGCCTCCTCGCGCGGCTGCAGACGCAGCGCCGTGAACCAGGCAACCGCGGCGTCGACCGAAAGCGCGGAGAGATCCGTGATTGCACAATCCCTGAACCGTACGGCGCGTGACACGGGGTTGAGTCGGGCCCCATTGCACTGGGGACACGCGGCCGCATCCACGTCCGCCTCCGCCCACACGCCCTCTTCTCCCGAGTTTGCCGCGCCAAAGCCGTCGAGCTGCGCGCCGGTTCCGAAACACGCCGGACACCACCCGGCCGAAGAGTTGTAGGAGAACTGCCGCGGATCGGGCTCGGGGAAACTCCGCGCGCAACCAGGACACGCCCGCCGCGTACTGAACTGCCGCAGGACCAGACCGGCACGGGCGCCGATGACGTCGCCGGCAGCCATCGCGTCACGGAGCTTGTCGAGGGGAGCCACGACCTGGATCACACCCTTGCCGAGCAACACCGCCTCGCGTACCAGCGCCCGCAGCCGGTCTTCTTGCGTGGGGTCGAGCACCAGCTCACCCAGCGGCAGCGAGATGTCATGTTCGTGGAAGCGGTCGGGACGCGGCCACGGATCGGTGGGAAGAAATGCGCCATCGACCCAGAGATGGCTGTGGCCGCGCTTGGCCGCCCACTGCGCCAGCTCGGTGTAGACGCCCTTGCGCTGCACGACCAGAGGGGCCATCACACCCACATTCTGATTGCGCAAGTCACGCATCAGCTGCGCGATGATGGCTTGCTCCGACTGCGGCGCGATCGGCACCTGACAGTCGGGGCAGTACTGGGTGCCGAGCTTGGCATAAATCAGGCGCAGGTACGGGTGCGTTTCCGTCAGCGTTCCCACTGTGCTCTTGCGCCCGCCGCGGCTGGTGCGCTGGGCGATGGCCACCGTGGGTGGAATGCCGAAAATCGCGTCCACGTCCGGACGCGGCGGCGGCTGCACGAACTGCCGCGCATACGCATTGATCGACTCCAGATAGCGGCGCTGGCCTTCACTGAACAGCACGTCGAACGCCAGCGAACTCTTGCCTGAACCCGACACCCCGGTAATGACCGTCATTCCCCCGCGTGGAATATCGACATCGATGTTGCGAAGGTTATGCTCGCGGGCATGGCGAATGGCAATGAAACCGTCGCGCCCGCGGCGCACCGCCTGCGCCAGGTAAGCGCCCGGCTCCTCGGCAAGCGCCAGCATGGCACCATCGTTCGCTGCCTCGGTGCCGGTTCCCGCGAAGACCCCCGCGTCAGCGCCGACCTGCCGCCGGTACGCTGCCAACGCTCGCCCCGTGTGGGATGCGGCGCAGCCTTCGACGGTGTCCGGTGTGCCAGCCACCACGAGCTGTCCACCACCTTCGCCTCCCTCCGGACCGAGATCGATGATCCAGTCGCTGGCGCCCACGACATCGAGGTTGTGCTCGATCAGCACCACGCTGTGCCCAGCGTCGACCAGCTCATGCAGGGCACGCAGCAGCCGTGCGATATCCTCGAAATGCAGACCCGTGGTGGGTTCATCCAGCAGGAACAAGCGCCCCTTGCGCGCGCCACGCCCTGCATGCTTGCGCGCCTCCGCCAGAAACGCCGCCAGCTTCAATCGCTGCGCTTCGCCGCCCGAGAGCGTGGGGGTGGGTTGACCCAGGCGCACGTAATCCAGCCCCACTGCGGCGAGCGCCTGCAAGGCGGAACCAAGGTCGCGGTCGTGCCCGAACAGCGACAGCGCGTCAGCCACTGTCAGGTCGAGCACGTCGGCGACATTGAGCCGGCGCCCGCGCACATCGAGCCCCACCTCGAGCACCTCGGGGCGGTAGCGACGGCCGTCGCAATCGGGGCAGCGCAGGTAGACGTCGGAAAGAAACTGCATTTCCACGTGCTCGAAACCCGAGCCACCACAGGTCGGACAGCGCCCGTCGCCACTGTTGAAACTGAACGTGCCCGCGGTATAGCCGCGGCGCTGCGCCTCGGGCTCCGACGCGAAGCGCTTGCGCAGCGCATCGAAGCCACCCACGAAACTGATTGGATTCGAGCGCGCGGTCTTGCCGAGCGCAGCCTGATCAACGAGCACCACGTCAGACACCTGCTCGGCACCGAGCAAGCGGTGGTGAAGTCCGGGCTCAGGTGCTGACTGCCCGAGCGCGCGCGCCAGTGCCGGGTGCAGAACATCACCCACCAGCGTCGACTTTCCGCAGCCCGAGACGCCGGTCACTGTCACCAGCGCGCGCAGCGGGAACTCGACATCGATGCCTTTGAGGTTGTGCTCGCGCGCGCCCTCGAGAATCAGCCGGGGCGCCAGCAAGGTGCCGTCAGCGTCCACGCGCAGACGGCGCGGCGGCCGATCGGGTCGGACTTGACGTTCGCCGCGAAGGTAGGCGCCAGTCAGCGTCGGTGCGCGGCGCAGGGCCTCGAGCCCTCCCTGGAACACCAGCTCGCCACCGTGCACGCCGGCACCGGGGCCGAGCTCAAGCAAGTGATCGGCCGCCAACATCACCTGCGGATCATGCTCCACCACCAGGAGCGAGTTACCTGAACTTTTGAGGCCTTGCATGACTGCGTTGAGCCGGTGCAGATCGCGCGGATGCAGCCCGATCGAGGGCTCGTCGAGCACAAACAGGGTCTGGGTCAGCGAGGTGCCGAGTGCGGTGGTGAGATTGATGCGCTGGACCTCGCCACCCGAAAGCGTGCGCGATTGCCGGTCCAGCGTGAGGTAGCCCAGGCCAACGTCGAGCAAATAACGCAGCCGCGCCCGGATTTCGTCGAGCAGCAATCGCGTGGCCGCATCCGCTCCAGGTTCATGCTCGAGTTCGCTGAAAAACGCGTGCGCGCGCGCGGCGGGCAACTGCATCGCATCATGCAGACACAAGCCGGGCATGACTTCGCGCGTGGCGTCGCGCCAGCCAGCGCCCCGCGGCGCAAAACGCGGGCGACCGGCCAGTGCCGCGTCGGCGGCCTCGCGTCCACCCACGCGCCACAGCAACCCGTCGAGCTTGAGGCGTGCTCCCAGGCAGTCCGGGCAGGCGCTGCTGCTGCGATATTTGGATAAAAGCACGCGCACGTGCATTTTGTAGGTCCGCGTCTCCAGCCAGTCGAAGAAGCGGCGTACGCCGTAATACTGCTTCTGCCACTGCCCTTTCCAGGCCGGGTCGCCTTCCAGCACCCAGTCACGCTCGCCGGGTGTGAGCTCGCTCCACGGAACGTCCAACCGTACGCCGGCCGCCGGCGCATGGCGCTCGAGATCTGTTTGGGCATCGCTGAAACTTGCGGTCTGCCAGGGTTTGACCGCGCCGTCGCCCAGGGTCTTGCGTGGATCCGGAATCACCAGACCCCAATCGACCCCGAGCACGCGACCGAATCCGCGGCAGGTTCCGCAGGCACCCACCGGCGAGTTGAAGCTGAACAAGCCGGGAGACGGCTCGCGATAGTCGATGTCGCAGTCAGCGCAGTGGAGCGTGGCCGAGTAACGCCACGGAGCTTCCGGCGCGTCGGCGTTCCAGGCGGCTACGCGGCCCTGTCCGAGCCGCAGCGCAACTTCGAGCGCCTCGACCAGGCGGGCCTGGTCGACACCAGCGATACGAACACGGTCGACAACGACGTGCAGGACAGCACCGTCGCGATGATGAATCCGGGTGTAGCCCTGGGCCTCCAGCCCCTGCAGCACCGTCTCCTCCGGCAAACCATCCGGGATGCGCAGTGGAAACGTCAGTACCAGGCGCGGATCACCGGCGTTGGCGGCACGGGCCCGGAGCTGGGCGGCGATTTGCGCCGGCGTGTCCTTGCGCACCTCGCCCCCGCATTCGCGGCAGTGCAGGCGCCCGGCGCGTGCCCACAACAATTTGAGATGGTCAGCCAGCTCAGTCATGGTTCCGACCGTGGAGCGCGACGTGCGCACAGGATTGGTCTGGTCGATCGCAATCGCGGGAAGAATTCCGACGATGCGGTCGACCCGTGGCCGATCCATCCGGTCGAGAAACTGCCGCGCGTAGGGCGAAAACGTCTCCACATAACGCCGCTGACCCTCGGCATAAACGGTATCGAACACCAGCGAGCTCTTGCCCGAACCCGACACGCCGGTGACCACGACGATCTGACCGAGCGGAATATCGAGATCAAGATTCTTCAGATTGTTCTGCCGCGCGCCTTCGACGCGGATCATCGTGGTCTCGGGAGGCGGTGGCGTGCGGGAGGTCATGGGTGGAACTATACGCAGTCCCGCACAATCCAGTCGGCCAGATGCCTGCACGCCGCACCGGGTCTGCCCCGCGTGGTTAGGATGGTGCATGCCCTCCATGTCCGCGCCCCGCCGCACACGCACCATTGCCCCCCTGCGCGGGCTGCTGCCGCTGCTGCGCCCCTATCGTGCGCACGTCGCGCTCGCGCTGCTGTTCCTGCTGCTGGCGAGCATGTCGACGCTGGGCTTTCCGTTGGCGCTGCGCGCATTGGTCGATGGCGGGCTCGCACGCGCCGGTGGTGGGCCGCCCGCACGCGCCGCGCTGGCAGAGCGATTCGTGCTGCTGTTCGGGCTGGCGGTGGCGCTCGGCGTGTTTTCGGCTGCCCGCTACTACATGGTCAGCTGGATCGGCGAACGCATGTCGGCCGACCTGCGCGCCAAGGTCTACGCCAATGTCCTGCGTCTGAGCCCGGATTTCTTCGAGGTCACGCGCGCGGGTGAAGTCATTTCCCGGCTCACCGCCGACACCACGCTGGTGCAGACGGTGGTCGGCTCGAGCCTTTCGATGGGACTGCGCAACGGCCTCGTGTTCGCAGGCGCCCTGGGCATGCTGGTGGCTACGCGCCCGCGTTTGATGCTCGGTGTCATCGGCGTGATCGTGCTGGTGGTCGCTCCTGCCGTCTTCATCGGTCGCCGGGTACGCAGGCTGTCGCGTTTCAGCCAGGATCGCGTCGCCGACGCCCGCGCCCTC
>DAICZP010000123.1 GCA_027311065.1 Thiomonas sp.
GCCTGATCCTCGCCCAGACTCAGCGTCAGGACCGCAGCGCGGTCAAGGCCCTTGAATTCTTCTTCATTAGCCATCGGCGAGCCACTCCTTGACCACCTGCGCCGCGCGCAGTGGATCCTGCTTGACCAACTCGCGCGCCGCGGCGGCATCGTTCTCGAAAGAATTACTCAAGCGCACGACATCGGGAGCAAGCTCACCGCAGAGCTCGCCACAGGCGGCGGCGCCCGCCACGTTGCCGGCCTCGCCGGTGGACGACGCTGGCCCATCCAACCCTTCATCGCCTGCCGCCAAGCCCGCGCCGTCCACAGCCGGCGGCGTGACCGAGGCACCGATGATGCGGCGAACGGAGCGGTAGAGGAAAAGCCCGAGCAAAAGCGCGACCACATAAGGCGCCGCCTGCCGCACGGCATCCCACACCAACGGCGAACGCCACCACGGCAGCGCCGCTTGTTCGCCCGCACCATGCGCGGAAAACGGCATGTTCACCACCGACACCTGATCACCACGCTTGGCATCGAAGCCGATCGCATTCTGGACCAACTGACGGATTTGCGCGAGCTGCTGCGCCGACATGGCATGCGGCTTGGGTGATTTTCCGGTGCCCGGCTGGTCATCCACCAGCACGGCGACCGATACCCGCTTGACTGTGCCAACCGCGGCCTGGGTCTGACTGACCGTCTTGTCGAGGTCGAAATTGTTGGTGGCCGAACTACTGGCAGACGTGGGCGCCAGGGTCTTGAGGCTCGGGGTAATTTGTGCAAATTGCTGCGGAGTCAGCGGCGCAGATGCGGAACCGACCGTGAACGGCGCCGTCACGCCACCCGGTGGCTGATTGCTCAACGCGCCCGGGACACCCACCGGTAAATTGGTGTTGCCCGTCGACGTCGTCGCCTTGGACTGCTGACTGAGCAGGTGCCCTTGCCCGTAGGTCACCGAGCTTGTTTCGGTCTTGCCGAAATCAATGTCTGCGGACACTGCCACACGCACGCCATCGCTCCCGACCAGCGGCGTCAACATCTACTCGATCTGCTTGCGGTACTGCTGCTCAATGGTGGTGCGGTAGGCGAGCTGGGTGGGCTCGATGCCGCTTGGATCCTGCGCACTCGCCGTCAGCAATTTGCCGTCCTGATCGACGATATTCACGTTTTTGTCGGACAGGCCCGCGACCCCCGACGAGACCAGATGAACGATGCCGGCCACCTGTGCCGCGCCGAGCACGCGGCCCGGATAGAGCTTCAGCAGGACCGACGCCGACGGCTTTTCCTCGTCCGTCAGAAACACCGACGGTTTGGGAATCGCCAGATGCACCGTGGCCGACTCCACCGCCGACAGGGACTCGATGGTCCGCGCCAGCGACCCTTGAAGCGCGCGCTGGTAATTGACTTGCTCGACGAACTGGCTGGTCCCCATCGGCTCGTTTTCCAGCACCTCGAAGCCCACGCCGGCGCCCTTCGGAAGGCCTTGCGCCGCCAGCTTCATCCGCGTGGCGTAGACCTGGTCGCTGGGAACCTGGATCACCGCACCGCCATCCGTGATGCGATAAGGCACATTGAGCTTCTGCAACTGCGCGATCACCGACCCGCCATCGGCCTGCGACAGATTCGTGTAAAGCACCTGATACCCGACCTTGGTGCTCCACATCATCGTGGCGACGAACAGCGCCAACAGGGCTGCCATTCCAGCCAGCAACGCGATCCGCTGGTTCATGCGCAAGCGCAGGAACGCCCCCAGCGGATCCTGGAGCAGCGACTTCGGTGCGTCGTCAGTGGCCATGGGTTTCGAACTCCTGGGTCAGCGCGTGCCGCGCGTCAGGCCTGGATGTTCATGATGTCCTGATACGCGGACACCAGCTTGTTGCGAACTTGGAGTGCAGCCTGGAAAGACAGGCTGGCTTTCTGGCTGGCCAGCATGACGTCACTCAGTGAAACATCGGAAGTGCCGTCAGAAAATTGGCGCTGCATGCTATCTGCCTTTTTCATTTGCTGATTCACGCCGTCAAGGGCCGACTTCAGGGAGGCAGAAAAATTTCCCATCGCTGGCGCGCCACTGGCAAGCGCGGCAACGCTGGGGTCGGCAGGCGGCCGGGCTGAAGCTTCGGCGGCCAGTGCGCGCATCTGGGTGACCAGATCCTGCATGCGGTTGACGTTCATGGTGCCAATCTCCGGAAAGCGGTGTTCTGCAAAGGTGCCGACGTCAAATCGACGCCGCACGCTGTCTGCCTAGCAATTGCCGTTCCAGCAATCTCGCAAGGCCCCTTTCGTTCACGCATCGTCCGGGTCGACGTCTGGCAGCAAGTGACCGGCCTCACGCATGCGCTGCAGTTTGTGCCGCAGCGTGCGGGGGCTGATGCCGAGGCGCTCCGCCGCGAGCTTTTTCGAACCCTGGCTGTCGCGCAGCGCATCGCTGATGAGTTGACGCTCGCTATCCGCGAGTCGCTCCCCAAGTTCACACCCTCCAGCAGCGTCGGATTCACGGGGCGACACCGGCGCGTCCTCCCTGCGCGCGTCGGGCTGCGAAGCCTGCGCGGAGCCCATCAGGTACAACTCGCCTGCGCCGATCACGCCATCAAGACTCAGAATGGCCGCACGTTGTAATACATTTTCAAGCTCGCGCACGTTGCCGGGCCAGTCGTAGGCCAGCAATGCCTGCTGCGCGGCCGGCGCCAGACGCGGGGTCTGCGCCAGGCTGAACTCGGTTCCGTAACGCGCCAGCATCGCCCCAGCCAGGGGAAGAATGTCTTCCCGGCGCTCGCGCAGGGCAGGAACGCGCAGTGGGAACACACTCAAACGGTAATACAAATCCTCGCGCAGAACGCCTTGCTTGACCGCCTGCAGCAACTCACGGTTGCTGGTGGCCACCACGCGCATATCAAGCGCCACCTTCTTGCGTCCACCTACCCGCTCGATTTCGCGCTCCTGCAACACGCGCAACAGCTTGGCCTGCAGGCCTGCTGCCATTTCCGTGACTTCGTCCAGTAAGAGTGTGCCTCCCTGGGCCTGCTCGAATTTCCCCGGTGCTGACTGCGAGGCTCCCGTGAAAGCCCCCTTTTCGTAGCCGAACAAGGTTGCTTCCAGCAAGGTGTCGGGAATCGCCGCGCAGTTGATGGCCACGAACGGCCCGGACGCACGTGGCGAACTCGCGTGGATGAAGCGCGACACCACCTCCTTGCCCACGCCACTCTCGCCGAGGAGCATGACACCGACGTCGGTCTGCGCCGCGCGTCGGGCCATTTCGAGCACCTGCAGCATGGCGGGAGAGCGCGCAATGACCGTACGCGCGGCAGGTTCCGCGTGCAGAACCTCGCTCATGATCGGCAGCTCACGCAGGTCGATGGCCGGGGACCCGGGGGGAAGCCCGGGCGGCGATTCTGGAATTGGCAGTGTTTGGACGTGTGCATCGACGAATGAACAAAAGCGGGCTTGCACATGCTTCAAGCAAATCCAGGGCCTGCGCAAATGCGCGATTTCAACGCGTTGATTTTCAATGATTTTATTGTTCAGTCGTGGAAAAAATCCGCGACTGCGTCAAGTTATTGACGAAACCGGCACCATCGTGTCGCACGGACCCCCACGCGCTCAGCGTGCATCCGACGTTGCGGCATCCTCCCGCAACCCGTACTTGCGAATTTTCTCGACCAGGGTCGTTCGACGCAGTCCGAGTTTGGCGGCGGCATGGGCAATCACATGATGCGTGGCGAACAGTGCCTGTTCGATCAGCGAACGTTCGATGCGCTCCAGATACATGCGCAGGTCGATCCCCTGCGCTGGCAGCACCGGCTCCTGGGGCTCGGCAATGATTTGCATCAGATGGTGCAACCCATCGTCGTCATCGGCCGGCTCCGGGAGCAGCATGGGCTCCGGAAACCCGGCCTGCATCTTGCCAGGCAGATCACGCACGGTCACAGTTCCGCCAGCATGCATGATGACCAGCCGCTCCATCAGATTCTGAAGCTCGCGGACGTTCCCAGGCCAGGCATAGGCCAGCAGCGCTTGCGGGACACCCTCACCCAGGCGAACCCAGCCCAGCCCCGACGCTTCGAGACGCCGAAGCGCATGCTCGGCAAGCATGAGAATGTCATTGCCGCGCTCTCGCAGCGGCGGAATCTGGATCGGCACCACGTGCAAGCGGTAGTACAAATCTTCCCGAAAACGCCCGAGCTGAATCTGCTGGTCGAGGTCGCGGTGAGTCGCGGCAACGATCCGGGCGCCAGCCTGAATGGTGTCCGTGCCACCGACGCGTTCGAAGCACCGCTCCTGCAGAACCCGGAGAATCTTGACTTGCAACGACTGTGACATCTCGGCGATTTCGTCGAGAAACAGGGTGCCCCTTCCAGCAAGCTCGAAGCGCCCCTTGCGAACTGCCTGCGCGCCAGTGAACGCACCGCGCTCATGGCCGAACAATTCGCTCTCCATGAGTTCGCCAGGAATCGCGCCGCAATTCACGGCAATGAATGGCCGAAACGCGCGTGGCGACCAGGCGTGCAACAACCGCGCCACCAGCTCCTTACCCGTGCCGGATTCGCCCTGGATAAGAACCGTACTGTCGGTTGCGGCGACCCGGCGGATGAGGCCGCGGAGCGCACCCATCCCCGGGCTGTCCCCCAACAGATCCGGCTCAGCCTCGCGTTCTTCGATTTTTGCAGTGGTGCCTGTCATACCTGATGCATTCTCGCATCAATAAGGCATGAATTTTCCAACATTGATCGTGACAGCCACGTTCGCGTCGCGCACCGCGCCAAAAAATCTCCGGAAGCGCCGGGAAAACCTCGATTATGGACGCAACACGTGTCGCAAATAGTTGTTGTTATTCAACAACTTTCGCAATTTCATCTGCGCCCGGACGCCGGCTGAGCGACGCGTGAACGGTCCGACAAACACGACCTCCAGTCCACGTAATCGACGCGACGCGACACAGCTGCGCAAACCATCCCGTCGCAACTGGCTGCGCAGGCGCGTGACGCGGGTGCGGTCCGCGAATGCGCCCACCTGCACATACCAGCCACCGCGAACACAGACCTCACCCATCCTGCCAACAGCCGGCGCCTCACGCCGCACCGGCGGGAGGCGGTGCGTGCGCGCATGCAGCGAACGCGCCCTGGCGGCACCGGCGTGCAACAAGGGAACCATTGGCGGTGTCGTCGCAGACGCTGTTTGCACCGGCATCGTGGCAGCGCCAGCCGGTGCGGTCAGCGCCGTGGCGGCTGGCAGGCGCGCAGATACGGCGCGCGGCGCGGCAACGCTCGCCGGGTGCGTGGGGAGCGGTACCGGCAGCGCCATCGCGGCGGAAGCAGTTGATGCAGCCGCCGGACGCGGTGGGGTCAGAACGACTGCCGTCGGCGATGAAACCCCGGGAGCAGGCCGCCCGGCGCGCGAGGCCGTCCTCACCGGCGTGGACACAGCAGATGCCCGCGGCACGGGGCCGGCGCGGTGTTCATGCAATCCGCGCAGGACGGTCACGAACACGCCCACCAAAACCAGCAACGCCGCGGCAAGAATGCCGCTGTTTAGCCAGCGCAGTCTGCTTTGAATCGAATCGAGTGCGTCGGTCAAGGTCGTTGGGGGGAGGAAGCGCCGTCGGCGCCACGGCTCTGCGGCGGCGCGACGATGACGATACTCACGCGGCGGTTCGCGGCGCGCCCTTCCGCCGTCGCGTTTGAAGCGACCGGATGATATTGGCCATATCCAGCCGCGACAAGCTGCTCCGGCGCCACGTTGTCGCGGACAAGGGTGTCGACCACCGATACGGCGCGGCTGGCTGACAGATCCCAGTTGGAGCGGAACTCGGGCGTGCTGATCGGCCGGTCATCCGTATATCCATTGACCTGGACATCGTATGGCAACGCGGCGAGCACTGTGGCCACGGTGCGCAGCAAGTTCTCCGCCACGGGTGCCAGCGTTGCCTGCCCTGATGCAAACAGCAGGTTGTCATGAATATCCAGCACGATGCCTTGGGGCGTCACGTGGACATTGACCTGCCCCGCCTTGATCTGCGGGGCCAGGTGCTGCTGGAGCGTGCGCGTTGCCTGATCGAGCTGGCGCCGGACCTGATCCGGAGACACGTGCGCGAGATCGCCTCGCGCACGCCCTGGCACCGGCGCGATGCTGGTCGGCCGCGGCAATGGCGGCAGGTCGATGATCCGATGCATGTTCGCGTCAGGCTGGCCGGTGCGGATCGGACTCGGCGTGGTCGGACTACCCGCGAAGACGGCCACGAGCGACGTCGACAAGACCTTGTACTTTCCCTGGTTGAGCGAGGAAATGGAGTACATCACGACAAAAAATGCGAACAGCAACGTGATGAAGTCCGCGTAGGAAACCAGCCAACGTTCGTGGTTCTCCTGCTCCTCGGCGCGGCGTCGGTGACGTGCCATGCAAGGCTCCTGGTTCTTGAGGTTGCGCGCTTCAGAGGCCAGCGCGTTGGCGCGCGACCTGCCGCCGGTGATGGCGGAACACGAATCGCTCGAATTCGTCCTGAAGCTCCTCGTCCATGGGGTCGAGCTCCATCCGGTGCCAGATCAGGGCGCCGCCCACCGCCAGCGGGCTTTCTTCGCGCACCTGGCCGTGAAGCATCAGCGGGAGCGCGATGCGGCGGCCCAGGAACACGCGCGCCCACCCCTTGCGCCCGACACCGACTGGATCGCCGCCACCCCAGTGCAACTGTCGGGCCGAGACGGTGCACGGACATGCCACCGGAAGCACCTGCAGACCACGCAGCGCGGTGCTTGCCATCAACAGCAGCAAGTCCATGCGCCGTTCCAGGTGTTGCAGTGCCGGCTGGTCGCGCACGCCGTCGGCCGCGGGCACCTCATCGAGCATCCGCAGCGCCCGCAACAACGTGAGGTTGTCCGCCATGATGTCGGCGAGTGCCGAGCCTGGGTCGTTGTCCTCAACCCAGTCGATCGGCAGCACGCCTTCGAGCCGCACCGCTTCTCCCGGAGCGGGATCAGGAAACACGGGATCAATCGCAGGATGGTGGTTCATGGTTGGCATGGGCGCGGCGCACCCACGCCAAGCATAACCTGCGCCAGCCGCGACGGGCCTCAGGCTTGTTGCAAGCCCTCGATCCATGAGTCGCGCAAGGCGACGACAACGTCCTTGCACTCATCCAGGGCCTGAATGTCATCGAAAATATTGGCTTGCGCCAGCCGCTCGAGCAGAAACCGATAAATGCCTTCGAGCCGGATGCGCAAGGGGGCATCCGGGCTTTCCTCGGGTGTGGGAAGCGCCGCCATCAAGTGCTCGACGATCTGATACGCCTTCATCATCGCCGGAGCCTTGCGGGCAACGTCCTGCTCTGTGATGGCGGTGCGCGCACGGCGCATGTACTCGAGAATCCCGTCGAGGCCAAGCACAAGAAGGTTTTCATCCGACACACCCTGCTTCGCCACCTGCCTGTAGGCGTTGACCGCCAATGCTGCACTCATGGATCGCTCCCTGGTTTCAATTAACTCGAACTGCTCGACGAATTGCTTGAGCTTGAATTAGCCGTGTTGTAAAACGCGTTCAAATACTGGCCCATGCTCTGGAACTGCGCGACCTGAACCTGCATGGAGGCAAACTGTTGTGTCAGCAGCGCCGTCTGCGCCGTCGCGTTCTGCTGCGCCTCGGTGATTTGCTTGTCGATGTTGGTGATGGTTCCGCTGACCCCGACTTGCGCCGAGGAAATAAAACCACTCTGCTGGTTCAGCGCCTGCCCCAGCAGCAACCCCATCTGCTGGTAGATCCCCTGCGTGAGCGTCACCGATCCGACGTTGCCAGTTCCCAGCCCCGAGACCTGGACTTGCAGGCCGAGTGCAACGCCGGGCCCGGTCGCGGTCAGCGTTCGCCCATTGCCGGTGGCGGTTTGACCGTTGATGGAGCCGACGATGTCGGTGCCGCTGGCGCTGATCTGCGTGGTTCCGAGGCCGGTGCCCCCGGAGGCGACGTTTGACAACACCGAGAATTGCTGCCCGCTTCCGTATCCCGAGGTCTGCAACTGCAAGACACCGTTGACATTGCTGGCAACGATATTTCCGAGACCCTGCTGCCCGAGGGTGGCGTTGATCGTCGCCACCACGGCGTCAAGGGTCGACCCGGACGTCAGGTTGACGGTCACACTGCTGGATCCCGAGGTGAACGTCAAGTTTTCGGCACTCGCCAACCCGCTGGTCGGAAAGCTTCCCGAAGCAGTCACCAGCGCCTGCGTCGCCGGCGAGGTGACGTCCACGGCATACGTCCCCGCCTGCGTGCTGCTCGTCGAGCCCACATACAACATGTTGCTGCTGCTGGTGGTGCCCACCTGGCCGAACAGTCCGGCGGTGCCGTTGTAGTCAACCGTCAGGGCACCCGCCAGCGCAGCGGGGTCAAGTACCAGGGTTCCATCTTGCGCCAGGCTGATGCCCACCGACCCCAGCGAGGTGAAGGCGCTGCCTGAACTGCTGGCAATTCCCTGACTGCTGATGATGCTGAGCAGTGAACTGCGCAGCGCGGTCAGGCTCGCGTCACCGATCAGCGGCCCCGGCCCGGTCACCCCGGACCCACCACTGGTCGCCGTCGAGTTCAACGAAGTCAGATTGTTGATCGTCCCCATGGCGGTGTTGAACGATGTCACCAAGGCTTGCACCGACGTCACGAAAGAGTTGACATCGTTGCCAACCGTCAACGTCGTCGATCCACTCGTTTGCAGCAGGTTCAAGGTGACGCCCGGAATGGCGCCCGACACGGTGTCGGTCGCACTGGTGACCTGCAACCCGTTGATGGTCACCGACGCGTTCTGGGCCACCTGGCTCTCGACCATCCCCGACGCGCCACTGGACGTGCTGGAATAGCCGAGGCTGTCGAGCGACCCGGTGCCCGACGCCGTAATCGTGAAGGAGTTGGCCAGGCCGGTCTGGTCGGAGGTGACAGTCAGGCGGTAGCCGGTACCGTCGTACACGACTGCCGCATTGACACCGGCACCGGCCGCGTTGATCGCCGCGGCAATGCCATCGAGCGTGTTGTTGGAGCTGTTGACATTGACGGTGGTGATCGATCCGCTCCCGAGCTGGATTTGCAGGGAACCGTTACCGATCGCGGCGTTGTCGGCCGAAGCAAACGCCTGCGAGTACAGGCTCTGCGGCTGTGCGAGCACGATATTGCCGAGCGAATAGGTGGCCAGAGGTGCATCCGCCGCGACGCTGGCCGATACGGCCGCCGAATTGCTCACGTTGGCAATACGGTTGTTGAGCGTGCTGATCGTCTGCAACGCCGAGACCGTCGATTGAAGGCTCGCCACCGAGCTCTGCAAGGTACCCCAGGCCGTCAGCGTTGTTTTCACTGACGCTTCCTGGGTCTGCAACTGCGTGATCGGAACCTGATACGCCGCGCTCAGCGAAGTGATCAGCGACGGCACATTGATACCGCCAGTCCACGAGGACAGATTGACGAGACTCGAGATCGACGACATCAACAGCTCCGGATCGCGGCGGCCGTGCTCAGGCCTTGGTGCTCAACAGCAGGCCCGAGGTACCTGCTGACTGGTCTGCCGCCTGGATGACGCTTTGTGGAGGCAGATAATGCTTGTAGAAGGTCTGATTGGTTTGCTTGTCCGACAATTCGACCAGAACCTGACCGGGATGTTGACCCGAGGTATCGAGGCCGGCGCTCAAGGTCACCCCTGCAGACTGCTCGGTGAGTTGCTGGTTGAGCTTTGCGACCGCCTTTTGCAGAGCCTGGGCTTGCGCCTGGGTCTGCGCTGGTGTCGGCGCTGGGGCCGGCGCTTGCGACGATGATGCGGAGCCACCGGAGGCCGAGGCTCCGGACGGCTGCGTGTATGTACCGGCCGCGCCTGCCGAACCCGAACCGCCGGACGTGGCAGCGGGCACCGAAAGCCCCGCTTGCGCAGCGCCCTGGGTGCCCGACTGGATCGACGCGCCACCCCCGGATGGGGGGGGTACGTCTAGGGAACGAATACTGGGAATGTCCATTTGGTCCATCCTCTCCCGCTTCGACGCGGGAAGCCCGGTCCGGGCTTCCCGTATCTGCGTGCTTCAAGCCACTTGGGATTATGGCAACAGTTTCAGGTAACTCTGCTGCAGGGAGTTGGCCTGCGCCAGAGTCGAGATCCCGGCCTGCTGGAGGATCTGGTACTTGGACAAGTTGGTCGTCGCGGCTGCGATGTTGGCATCCTGAACCACCGACTGCGCCGACTGCAGGTTCGTTGCCGCGGTTTGTGCGTTCGACACCGACGCCTGGATCCGCTGCTGAATCGAACCGAGCGCACCACCCTGACTGTTCAGCGTGTTGATGGCCTGATCAAGAATCGTGATGGCCGCCTGTGCACCCGCCGCGGTGGACACGTTGATGCTCGCAACCTGCGAACCACCCACACCCGAGGTCAGGGTGGCGGCCTGCGAACTGAAGCCGATGTTGCTGCCGCTGCCGATGGCGTAGGAGTTCGAGGACTCGAACTGGACGACACCCTGCACGAACAGGCCGGCGCTGCCACTCGACAAGGCGCCACCGATCACCCCTGAGGTCACCGTGCCGTCGCTGTTGAGCGTGTTGGAAACAACGTCCAGCTTGGCAACCGAGCCCGATGACAGGCCGCTGCCACCGCCAGAAAGACTGGCCTGGATCACGATGTTCTGGCCAGCGCTTTGCGTCAGCACCAGTTCCTGGGTGCCATTGACGGTCTGGGTGTTCGCCGCGATTCCAGTGGTGGCGGCATCATTATTGATGGCGCTGACCAGGGAGCTCAGGTCGTAGGGATTCGTTCCGCCGCCGCTGATGGTGGCGGAAATGTTGACCGCGTTGGAGACCGACCCCGAGGTTCCGTTGCCGAGGGTAAAACTGATGCTGCCCGACGTGGTGACATCAAACGCAACACTGGTGAAGGCGGTGGCAGAAACGCCGGTCTGCGAGGACACGCCGTTGACATCACTGGCGATCTGCGCGGCCGATTCGCTGCTGGCCAGGATGTTGACTGCCGCGCTGCCGACCGCGCCGGAGATCGCAATCGTTCCGGACGTGAATGCGCCGGAAGCGCCCGTGCCTTGCGAACTCCCGGACGTGACGGTGAAGCCACCGCCGGCAAAGTTGCCGCCGAGCGAGAAGGCGCCACTGGTGGAATAGGTTGATCCGCTCGTGGTTGTCGCAAAGTTGCCAAGCGCGGTCGTCTGGGTGTTGGCGACCGAGACGTTGATGATCTGGTTGGCGTTGGCGCCGACCTGGAATTGCGAACCGGAGAAGGTGCCGTCGAGAAGGTTCTGACCGTTGAACTGGGTCTGCGTCGCAATGGTCTGCACCTGCGCCAGCAACTGGCCGACCACCGACTGCAGCGCGGCGCGGTCGGCAGACGTGTTCGAGGCGTTGGCGGACTGCACCGCGATGGTCCGGATCTGCTGCAGCAAGGTGGTCTGGTTCTGCAGCGCGCCAGTGGCGGTCTGCACCAGCGAAACGCCTTGATTACCGTTCGAAACGGCCTGATTCAGGCCATTGATCTGGGTCTGGAAGCGCTGCGCGATGGAGTAACCGGCAGGGTTGTCGGCAGGTCCGTTGATCTGCTTGCCAGTGGACAGTTGCTGGATGTAGGTGCTGAGGTTGTTCGAGGTGCTGCCGAGGGCATTCAACGCCGTCAATGCGTTGACGTTGGTATTGATGATGCCGGAAATGGACATGATGAAGCTCCTATGGATGGACATGATCCGGCGTCCCTGCCGGATGCGGTCGAACCCTCCCGCATTCCGGTTGACGACACATCCACGCGAGACTTTAGCCCTGATCCTCCAACATCTGCATGGATCCCTGCGCACCCTCGTCGGCGGGCACGCCAGCACGCATCGCCGACGACAATTGTAAGGTTGCCCGACGAAGATCCAGGGCAAGACGATAGACCTCGGCGGGAATCCGGTCCGTTTCGTCCGGTTCCATGACGTCCAAGGCCTGATCGACCGCCGCGCGCATCGCCTCCACAGACTCCATCATCGCCCGGCGGTCCTGCGCCGACGTGGTGCGCAGATCATCGGCGAGGGTCGTGACATCGACGCATAGCTGCATCAGCGCCTCCTGTGCGGCTGCCACATCCGTGCTGACCGCGTCGCGGCGCTCGAGCGCCAACTGGGCATTGATGGCTTGCAATTGAATCGACTCCATCAACTGCAGGCATTGTGGTCGGCACCCTGTCGACTGCGCGAGACGTGTCACGTCCTCGAGTCCGGGCTGCAGCGCCCGCACCAGCGAGGCACGCTGCTCACGGCCCCGGGCGCGCTCCAGCGCGCGCGCCAGCTGACGCTGCGGCCAGCTTTCACGCAACTGGTCAAGTTCGGCCCTCGCGCCCAGCAGCGTCAATTGGGCGTCACGTACGCTCGTCTCGAGCGCGGTGTTGCGGGCCGCCAGCTCCCGCACGCGGCCATCGGCTTCGCGCTGGGAAGCCAGGGCGTCGATCAGATCCTGGCGCCACTGCGCGATCCGGTCCGCGATCTGGGGATCGACGCCGACGACCGCATCCCCCCGCACCACGGCGCGCAGCGCTTGCGCGTCGATCTGTTCGCGCCGACGCACCACCCAGGCCAGCACCAGGCCTGCGATCACCAGCACCGGCAGCACGCCGACGCCCACCTGGGGCCAGATCCACACTGCAGCCACCGCCACCACCCCGGCGACGGACTGCGTGATCGAGGCGAGAACAGGCTTCATGGCTGGTGCGCGGACGCGACCGGCGCTCGCAGCGCACGCGCCAGAACCATCGGCAGGTGCAGCAAGGCACACACCTCGTCGCCATCGCCACGGAGCAGATCACGCACCGCATCCCACGGCGGCGGCAAACCCGGACCCACCGTCAACACCGGGGCCTGAACATGATCCAGGATGCCCCGCACGCGGTCCACCAACAGACCCCAGCGCTCTCCATCCACGTCGCAAACCAACAAGCGCGGCGAATCGCATGCAGCGCTGGGACGGTTTCCCATGCAGG
>DAICZP010000129.1 GCA_027311065.1 Thiomonas sp.
GGCGCTGGCTGGACGCCCGCGCCAGATCCGGGGTGCGGCCATCGCCATGCCAGCGGCACGCAGGCGGGCCCGCGACCGCGCTTCGCCGAGGGCCTGGCCGAGCGCCCCACGTCACGCCAGGTCTTTGCCTACGTGTCGTTCGGCCACCCCACGTTCTCGGCGCTGTGCCAGGCCGGGGTGGCCGACAAGGTCGCCGACACGCTGCTGTGGGTGCTGTTCCCCCTGTACCTGCACGGCCACGGGCTGGGCATGGTGCAGGTCGGCTGGGTCACCGGGGTGTACGGGTTGAGCTGGGGCGCCTCGCAGTTGTGGATCGGTCCGCTTTCGGATCGCATCGGGCGCAAGCCCCGGTGGTGGCCGGGCTGTGGCTGCTCGCCGCCGGCGTGGCCTGCGCGGTGCTGGTGCGCGGCTTCGCCGCGTGGCTGGCCAGCGCCGTGGTCATGAGCTTGAACAATGCAACCAGCGCATGGGATTGGCTGCCACGGCAACCCCGCTGGAAATCTCCCTTCCCCAAGTCGCCTTGACGGGTTTCTTGGTGCGCCTGCCGGCCGAGCCGGCGACGCGCGCGTCACATCATCCCGCGCATCATGGCGGGCATTCCCTCCTTGACGAATCGGTCGAGCTCGCGCGCATGCGCCTGGATAATCGCCACCATCCGCGGATCGCTCGACGTCTCGGTGACCGCCACTCCGTCGGGCAGAATCTCCAGCTTTCGCTGGTATCCGCCGGGGTTGGCGAACATCTCCGGAACGCTGTTGCTCATGGGATAAGGGAAAGGGCGGTTCTCGTCCAGGCGCCGGTACATGTCGGCAACATGCTGCTGGATCAGGGCCGCCGTGGCCGGGTCGGACGAGGTCGTGACATCGTGGACGCCATCGGGCAGCTCCGTGACCTGACGCCGGATGAGCTGGTGGCGTTCGAACAGTTGCATGCCGGTGCGCATTGGTCCGCGCATGTTCTCTGGCGCCATCATGTCGCCCATCATCCCGCCTCCCATCATGCCCCCCATCATCTCTGCGCCAGCGGCGGCACGACGGGGCTGGGCGCTGGCCGGGCGACGGCCGAGCAGATAGGTGGACACGGTTCCCAGGAACCCCGCCACCACGGTCACAAACGAACGACGTTGCATGATCAGCTCCAGTTTGGCTTCGACGAAATATCGGGCGAGGCTTGCCCGCCTCCCAGGGCCAGGCGCCGCTTCTGCCACAGGGCGTAGACCGCCGGGATCAGGAGCAAGGCCAGCAAGGCGGCCGTCAGCATGCCACCCACCATCGGTGCGGCGATACGTTTCATCACGTCGGCGCCGGCGCCCTGGCTGAACATGATGGGCAGCAGGCCTCCGACCACCATGGTCAAGGTCATCGCCATCGGGCGCAAGCGCAGCAGCGTTCCCTCGACCACGGCCTGCTTCAGGTCATCCCAGGTGTTGAGCGTGTCATGGATCCTGCGCCGCGCCAGCGCGGCGTCCAGGTACAGCAGCATGACCACGCCGAACTCGGAGGCCACTCCGGCGGTCGCGATGAAGCCCACGCCCACCGCGACCGACAGCTTGTATCCCAACCAGTCGACGTACCAGACCCCCCCCACCAAGGACAGCGGCAAGGTCAACAGGATGATGGCGACTTCGGTGAGATTCTTGAAATTGAAATACAGCAGCAGCGCGATCAGGCCGATCACGCTCGGCACCAGGATCTTCAGGCGTTGCACGGCCTGCTGCAAGGCCTGGTACTGTCCGACCCAGTCCATCGTGAATCCAGGCGGCATGCGCACCCCTTGCGCCAAGGCCGATTTGGCCTTGGCCACATAACCGCTGATGCTGGTACCGGGCGTCAGGTCGATGTAGACCCATGCATTCAACTGACTGTTGTCGCTGGTCAGCATAGGCGGCCCACCCTCGATGCGCAGCGTGGCGACCTGCGCCAGGGGAATCTGCGCCCCCTGAGGCGTCGCCACACGGCTGGCCATCAGCGCGGACAGAGACTGCCGCAGATCACGCGGATAGCGCAGGCTGATCGAAAAACGCTCCAGGCCGTTTACTGCGGTGCTCAACATCCGGCCGCCGATGGCGGTCTCGACCAGCCGATTCACGTCGGCCACCGAAAGCCCATAGCGCGCAGCCGCGCGCCGGTCGGTATCGACCACGATGTAGCGTCCTCCCGTGGCTCGTGCGGCGTACGCGTTCTGGGTTCCGGGAACCTTCTGAAGCACCGCCTGGATTTCCTGGCCGAGTCGGTTGAGCGTGGCGAGATCCCCCCCCGTGACCTTGATGCCCAGCGGTGTCTGCAACCCTGTGGTCAGCATGTCCACCTGGCCTTTGATCGGCTGGGTCCAGGTGTTGGACACGCCGGGTATGCGCAGGGCCCGGTTCATCTCCTCGATCAGCATCGAGGTCGTCATCCCCGCAGGCCACTTGCTGCGGTCCTCGAGGTTGACCACCGACATGAACATCGAGATCGGCGTCGGATCGGTGGCCGTCTGGGCCCGCCCCGCCTTGCCGAACACGCTGCGCACTTCCGGGAAGCTCTTGATGATGCGATCCGTCTGCTGCAGGATGGCGGCCGATTGTCCGATGGAAATCGACGGATCCTGCGCCACCGGCATGTACAGCAGGGTGCCTTCATTCAACGGAGGCATGAACTCCGAGCCGAGATGTTTCCAGGGGAAATACAGGCTTGCCACGGCGACCAGGCTCAGGCCGATGACGAGCCACGGCGCCCGCAGCACGCCATGGATCAGCGGGCGATACAGCCAGGTGAGCAGTCGGTTCAGGGGGTTCGCGCCCTCCGGACGGATGTTTCCGCGGATGAACCAAGCCATCAGCAGCGGCACCAGGGTGATCGAGAGGATGGCCGCAGCGGCCATGGCGTAGGTCTTGGTGAACGCCAGCGGACTGAACAGCTTGCCCTGCTCGCCGCCGAGGGCGAATACCGGAAGGAACGACACCGCGATGATGAGCAAGGAGAAGAACAACGCGGGGCCTACCTCCGAGGCCGCTACCCGCGCCTTCATCCAGGGATCGGCACCGGGTTCGTGCTCCATGTGCTTGTGCATGTTCTCGATCATCACGATCGCGGCATCCGTCATGGCACCGATGGCGATGGCGATGCCTCCCAGCGACATGATGTTGGCCGGGATGCCTTGTGCCCACATCACGACAAAGGCTGCCAGGATGCCCAACGGAAGCGAAACGATCGCGACCAGAGCGGAGCGCGCTCGCATGAGGAAGAGCAGGGACACCAGCGCGACGATCAGCGACTCTTCCAGCAGTTTCTCGGTCAGCGTGTGGATGGCACGCTGGATCAGCGGGGCCTGGCTGTAGGTGGTGACGATCTTCACCCCCGGCGGCAACGAAGCCTGCAAGGTCCGGATCTTGTCCTCCACCCTGCGGATGATGGCATCGGCGTTGGAGCCCTGGTTCATCATCACGATGCCGCCGACGACTGCGCCTTGGCCGTCGAGGTCGGCGGCGCTGTTGGGTAACTCGGGGGCGAACTCGACGCGCGCGACGTCCTTGAGCGTCACGGGCACGCCATCGCGCGCGGCCAGCGGCGCGTTCTCCAGATCGTCCAGCGAGTGTACGTAACCGGTCGTGCGCACCATGTAGCTGGCTTCCCCCAGATCGACGACCGATCCGCTGGTCTCGCCGTTGGCAGCGCGTATCGCATCCTCGACCTGCGGCAAGGTCAGGCCGTAGGCCAGCAGGGCCTGCGGGTCGACCACTACCCGGAATTCCTTGACCATACCTCCGACCGTTGCGACCTCGGCGACCCCCGGAATCCCCTGCAACTGGTACTTGAGGAACCAGTTCTGCAAGGTCGTGAGTTGGCTCAGGTCGCGTGTACCGCCCGTATCGGTCAAGGCGTACATGTAGATCCAGTCCACCCCGGAACTGTCGGGCCCGAGCGCCGGAGTGACGCCTGGTGGAAGCCTCGATTGCACCTGGCTGAGGTACTGCAGCACCAGGTTGCGTGCCTGGTAGATGTTGGTGCCATCCTGGAAGATGACGTAGACGAAGGAGTCGCCGAACATCGAATAGCCGCGCACCGCACGCGCGCCGGGAACCGACTGCAGGGTCGTCTCCAGGGGATAGGTCACCTGATCCTGCACCACTTGCGGCGCCTGTCCGGGGTACGAGGTCTTGATGATGACTTGCGTGGGGGAGATGTCGGGAATGGCCTCCAAGGGCGTGTTGCGGACCGCCAGCATGCCTGCGGCCAGCAGCATCAGTGCGCCCATCACCGTAAGGGCGCGGTTCTCGAAGCACCACTCCATGAGGCGCCTAATCATGAGAGGCCCCGGTCGCAGTCATGTGCATGCCAGCCATCGAGCCCGCACCTGCCGGGGCCAGAGAGGGCTGTGCCACGGCACGGTCTTGTGCTCGCCCAGGTATCGGCGTGCCGGGCTTAGTGCCTCCCGGGGGCGCAGCGTCGAGGCTCGCGTTGCCGCCCAGCATGCGCGCTTTCACCGATTGAAATTGCGATTCGGAGTACAGCAAAAACTGAGCGCTTTCCACCACCCTGTCGCCCGCCTGCAAGCCCCTGGCGATGGCCACCCAGCCGTCCGCCTGCGGCCCCAGCGCGACCTGGACCGGAAGGAAATGGCCCTGCCCTTGCGCCAGCATCACGTAGTCGCCCTCTTGGGTGCGCAGTACAGCACTGCTCGGCACGGCTAGCGCCGACTGCGCATGCCCCAGCACGGTAGCGTCGGCATACATGCCTGGACGCAGCTCGCCGTCGCTGTTGGCAAAGCTCAGGCGCGCGGTGACGGTACGCGTGCGCGGATCCACGGTCGGGTAGAGAAAGCTCAGGCGGCCGCTCCAGGTCCTGCCGGGATAGGCCTGAAGCTCCAGGCGGACCGCGTCGCCGACCCGCACCCAGGGCAGCTGGTAGTCGTACAAGGCCACGTTGACCCAGATGCGCTGCAGGTTGGCGATCTCGAACAGTTCGGCCTGCGGCGAGACATAGCCGCCCTGCCGAATGCGGAGCGCCGTCACCACGCCGCTCCGCGGAGCCAGCACGGGAATCTCGCGCAGGGGCTTGCCCGTGCGCTCCAGGGTCGTCAATGCCGCCCCGGGCATGCCCAGCAGGCGAAGTCTTTCCCGCGCCGCCGCCAGGATCTGCTCGCCGCCTTGCGTGCCTTGCCCCCTCAGCGCGACCAGGTCGTCTTGCTGGGCGCTATACAGCTCGGGAGAGTAGATCTCGGCGAGCACCTGACCGCGCCTGACGAGGTCCCCCTCCGCCCGAACCCGCAGGCGCACGACCCAACCCGCGAAGCGCGCGGTCACCGCATCGACCCGGTTCTGGTCCTGTGCCACGGTTCCCACCGTGTGCATGGCCTGCCCCATCGTTCGCATCTGCGCGGCGACCAGTCGCACTCCCAGGTTCTGCGCCTGGCGCGCATCGATACGCAGCCCGTCATCGTGCGCCCCGGAGGGCGCCTGGGCGTACACCGGGACGTAGTCCATGCCCATGTTGTCCTTCATGGGATGATCCGAATGAATCGCTGGATTCATGGGGCTCGCCCAATACAGCACCCTGCGCTGCGCGGGCGCGGGCGTGGCGGCAGCGGCATAGACCGGAACGTAGTCCATCCCCATGTTGTCCTTCATCGGGTGATCCGAGTGAATGGACGAGTTCATGGGGCTGGCCCAATACAGGACGCGGCGCTCGGCGGGTGCCGACGCTGGGGACTTGTCCGCCGTGGCTACGACAGCCGCTCGAGGCGCCTTGGGTGCCGGAGTAAGCCAGCGGGTGAGGCCTGCGCCGGCGCCCGCACCGGCAAGCAGCAGCCCCAACGCGAATCCAAGCGTTCGCCGCATCATGGTTGTCCCTCCTGGGGGGCTTGTGTCAGGTAATCGAGTTCGGCCTGCGTCGCCAGAAGGTCGCGACGGTCCTGCAGCACCTGGATTTGCGTGGTGAAGACGGCCTGCTGAGCCTTGAGCACGTCGCCGAGGCTGCCCTGCCCGCTCGCGTAGGCCGACAGGGTCGCACGCTGCGCTTGGCGCGCCAGCGGCAGCATCCGAGTGGTCTCGCGCGACCACTTGTCGCGCAGGCTGCGCCAGCGCGCTTGGGCATCTCGCATTTGCCGCACCAGGGCCAGGCGCTGATCCTGCTCGGCGAAACGTGCTTCCAATTCCCGCGCGCCCGCCACATCCACCTCGTCGTCAATCCGGCGTCCAGCAAACAGCGGAACGTTGAAGGACACGCCCACCGAAACAAAATTGGGCGATCCGGGCATGAAGCTCTTGCCATAGGATGCGCCCACGGTGAAGGAAGGCTCGTAGGCCTTCCTGGCCAGGCGCACGGCAATCGCGTTGGCATGCACCTTGGCTCGGGCCTGCTGCAGCAGCGGCTGGGAGGCCAGCGCCGCCTGCGGATCAGCGGGAGGCGCGGACAAGTCGGGCCAATGGCCGTCGATGTCCGGCGCACGTTCCACGCCGAGGAGCTGCGCGATGCGCGCGAGCTGGGCACTCTCGTCTGCGCGCAGAACATCGAGGTCGTTACGCAGTTCCTCGAGCGCGAGCTTGGCGCGCAACACGTCGCTCTGAGGGATCCTGGCCGAACGATACGAAGCCAGGGAGGCTTGCTCGCTCTGCGCGGCCAGACCCTGCTGCTCGCGCACGATCGTCGCGGCTTTGCGCGTGTACACCGCGGCAAGCCACGCGCGGCGAAGCGCAAGCACAAGCACGGCACGCTGGGCCGCACGCCCATAGCGTTGCTCGGAGGCTTGGGCTTGCAGGCTTCGGCCTTGCAGCGCCAGCTTGCCGAAGGCCGGAAACTCCTGGCTGACCCCCACGCTCAACATCGTCGTGGCTTGCTGGGTCAGGGAGAAATTATTGGTCGGAAGGTTGCTGGCATCCAGAGACACCTTGGGATCCGGCAGTCGGGTCGCCGCGTCGGCCTGTCGCTGCAGGGCGCGGATGCGCTGTTCGGCCCCAGCAAGAGCGGGGTTGCCCGCCATCAAACGCGTCTCGGCGGCGGTGAGCGTGAGCGGTGCTGCTCGAGCTGGGGCGCTCGTGATGGCGAGCAGGAGCAGGCAACCCACGAGCGGGCGGAAAGTGGCTTGCGCGGTGCGCGCGAGCAGCGAATGTCGTGCTCGCGCACGACAGCGAAGTGAAATCAGGGACATGGGGATCCTCTTCGGCCAATGAGGCGTTGCGCTGCAAGCCATGCAGGCGCAACAGCATCCAGCATGGCGCCCGCGGGTACCGCGAGCGCCTACTGCCGAAAGGATCAGACTTGCAAACGAGCCGCTAGAAAGGAAGGTTGGATGGACCGCCTGGTCGTGTCATGTACGCGACTCCAGGTCCGGGGCGTCCCAACCGCAGTAAGCGGCAGCACCACGCGCGGCACGCTGCTTAGGAAACGCGGAATGCTCGCCTGAATTTGTCGACTCGGAATCGACGCGCTCAGCGCTGCGCACATCGGCAGACACGCTGACCTGGTGGCCGAGCGTGTGGCCCCATGCTTCGTCATGTGCAGCGCGGTCGTCGCCATGGACGCCATGCCGGGCATGGCTTCGCAGCACGAAGCCTGGTGGGCCGACGGCCCCGCCATCGCCAGTTGCATCCACGGCAAAAAAAACAATGCGCAGGCAAACGCCCAGTAGCGGGAGTAGGCTCGCAGTGCGCGCATGGAGGTCCGGGAAACTAGGGCGAATAGACTTTCCGGCATCCTAAACGCTTGCGATGCGTTGTCAAGACGGACGGTCGCCCGATGAGCGTGCGCGGTTTGCTCGCCCGCAACGAACACGATGTGTGGCGTGCAGATGGCCCCGCGTCAGCCGGCCCCGCGTCAGCCGTGGCGATGATGGACGCCGCGGAACACGATCGGGCGCTCGCGTTCCCGTGAGGCCGACTCGCCATGGCGCGACATGCGGAAGGCTCAGAAGGTGTGAATGAATCGGCCGTGGCCGAGGGGCCGACCAGGGGCGCTGCCATGAAGGCGCAAACCGCAGTCGTAGCACCTGCTACGGCGAGGATTTGCAACGCACAGGGCGGCGTCCAGGGGCGGTCCAGCGAGCATGGAGGATTCGTTCACACCTTCTCAGGCCTCCACCTGTTGCTGCAGGCTGCCGATCAGCGGACAGGAGACCTTGCCCCGGCGTGTGTCGCACGCCTGGATCAGCGCTGCCAGCGCCGATTCCATGCGTTGCAAATCCCGCAGACGAGCACGCACATCGGCGAGCCGATCCGAGGCCAGCGTGGCGGCTTCGCGGCAGTGCGTTCCATCGTCGAGCCGCAACAACTGCTCGACATCGTCCAGGCTGAAGCCCAAGCGCTGCGCCGCCTTGATGAAGCGAACGCGCGCCACGGCCGCGGGACCGTAGCGCCGGATTCCGCTGGCGGGTCGGCCCGGCGTGGGCAGCAAGCCCTTGAGCTGATAAAAGCGGATCGTTTCCACGTGAACCCCGGCAGCCTTGGCGAGTGCACCGATGCTGAGCCTTTCTAGCGGTTGTTCCATGGCGCTTGACTCCGTAGTTGACTACGGGAATAGGGTAGCACCTGTTGCACCTATGGCGCAGTGTCGTCCCGGCAAGGAGTCTTCACCCATGGTCTCTTCTCCCATCTTGCGCAAGATCGCCCAATCCTGCCTCACCGCATCGATCCTTCTGGCGGGCAGCACGCTTGCGGCCATGGCCGGCGCCCCGCCCACGGCACGATCCACGCCGCCCGTGGCCACGCTCGACGGGCTCGCACCGAACGCGCCCTTCACAACCATGGGCGGCAAGGTGCAGCACCTGGACGCCTACAAGGGACATCCCTTCATCGTGTGGCAGGTCACGACGTGGTGCCCGAGTTGCGCCGCGGGGCTGCGCACCTTTGCCGAGCACCAGGCGCAGATCGACCGCTCGGACCTGACGGTGCTGGTGCTGCGCGACTACAAGAACGGTGGCTATCCGGGTCCGGGCATGCGCGACTTCGCTCGGTCGACGGCCCCTGCCTTGTTGAAGGACCCGCACTTCGTATTCGGGCAGGACAGCCAGGCGCTGTTCGAGCGCTACAACCCCCACAAGTTCGTCGACATCTATCAGGTCATCGCAGCCGATGGCCAGATACGCCTGGTGTCCTCGGCGCCTTCGGCGACCTTCGACAAGATCGAAGCCTTCATCCAGCCCAGGCCATGAACATGTCCTGGCCTTCATCGGTGGACACGCTGCGGCACGCCCTGGGGCTGGCTCTTGCGTCCGGCCGCGCCCGGATCGGGACGATTTCGTTGTTCCTGGCCGCACTCGTTTTCTATGCCATGCTGCTGCCCGCCACCAGCACGGGCGGAACGCTTGGTCTCGTCTCGCTGCGCTTTCTGAGCCTCGGCGAGCTCCTCATCGCCTTGGCCCTGTCTGCGCTGCTGTCGCTGACCGTGTCGCTGGGCGTGCACGGACTGAGGCAGGGGCGGCCGGTCAACCCCACGGGCACGATGCTCGGAGCGGCCCTCGCCCTGGCGCCTTCGCTGCTGTGCTGCACACCCGCCATTCCGCTGGCCATCACCGCGATCGCCTCGCTGCTGCCCGCAGCCGGACATTTCGGGGTGCCCATCCAGGGATGGATCGCCACGCATGAGGGCACTCTCTACGCGATGGCGATCGCCGCGATGGCCTGGGGACTGCTCGGCAGCGCTCGCAGGGTTCTGTCCTGCGCCTGCTGACCGTCTCCGGACACTCGACCCAGTGGGCCGAGAGGCCGATTCCTGAGCGTCCCGAACCCATCTCCCCCATGTCGAACTGCGCGCATTGCATCCCTGATGACTCAAGTGGTCCGGGCTCCGCCCCGCACGTAGCGGTCATTGGCAGCGGCGGCGCTGCGATGGCGGCGGCGCTGAAGGCCGTCGAGCGCGGCGCACGGGTGACGCTGATCGAGCGCGGCACCCTCGGCGGCACCTGCGTCAATATCGGCTGCGTTCCGTCGAAGATCATGATCCGCGCCGCGCACATCGCCCACCTACGCCGCGAGAGCCCGTTCGACGACGGCATTCCGGCGACGACACCCGTGATCCTGCGTGAGCGCCTGCTCGCCCAGCAACAAGTTCTCGTCGAGACGCTGCGCAAGACCAAGTACCAAGACGTTCTGGACGCTCAATCGGCCATCACCGCGGTGCGTGGCGAGGCCCGCTTCCATGACGCGCGCACGCTGGCGGTACGACTCCACGACGGAGGCGAGCGCGTCATCCCATTCGACCGCTGCCTGATCGCCACCGGAGCGAGCGCCGCGGTGCCCCCGATCCCCGGGCTCGAGGGCACGCCGTACTGGACGTCGACCGAGGCGCTGGTGAGCGCCACCATCCCCGGGCGCCTCGCCGTCATCGGCTCTTCGGTGGCGGCCGTGGAATTGGCCCAAGCCTTCGCCCGTCTCGGCGCCCGGGTCACCATCCTGGCGCGCAACACCCTGCTCTCGCGGGAAGATCCGGCCATTGGCGAAGCACTCACAACGGCGTTTCGCGCCGAGGGCATCGAGGTCCTGGAATACACACAGGCGAGCCACGTCGCGCACGTGGACGACGAGTTCGTGTTGACGACCCCTCACGGCGGGCTGCGGGTCGATCGACTGCTGGTGGCCACCGGCCGCACCCCGAATACGCGTGGGCTGCGGCTCGAAGCGGCCGGGATCAAGGTGGATCCGCAAGGGGCTATCCAGATCAACCCGGGCATGCACACCAGCGCCCCGCACATCTACGCCGCGGGCGACTGCACCACGCAACCGCAATTCGTCTACGTGGCGGCAGCTGCGGGCTCGCGCGCCGCCATCAACATGACCGGAGGCAACACCGAGCTCGACCTCAGCGCAATGCCTGCCGTGGTGTTCACCGATCCGCAGGTCGCGACCGTAGGCTTGAGCGAGCAGGCGGCGGAACAAGTCGGTCTGCGCACCGACAGTCGCACCCTCACGCTGGACAACGTGCCGCGCGCTTGCGCCGACTTCGACACCCGCGGCTTCATCAAGCTGGTCATCGAGCAGGGCAGCGAGCGTCTGCTCGGCGTGCAGGCGGTCGCCCCGCAGGCCGGCGAGCTGATCCAGACAGCGGCGCTGGCAATTCGTGCTCGCATGACGGCGCAGGACCTGGCCGACCAACTCTTCCCCTACTTGACCATGGTCGAGGGGCTCAAGCTCGCCGCGCAGACTTTCCGCAGGGACATCAAGCAACTGTCGTGCTGCGCCGCTTGAATTGCTACTACGGAGACGGACCGTCCTGCCTAGCCGAAGCCCCGGTTCGAGCAGCAGCAGCTCGAGCACCTTGCGTGCTTCGTGGTCAGAACTTTCCTGGTCCCTGACGGCGATCGATCGCAACGACCGGGACCTCGGTGGAGCAGGCCAGCGCCAGCCTCCATAATACTCGGGAAAGTACCAGTCCGGAGTACATTCTCGGCTTCGTTAGAATGTTCTCATGAAAGCCCGAGAAATCAAGAACCATCTGTACGCTCAGGTTGCGCGTATCGGAGCAGCGTTATCCAGTCCCAAGCGCCTGGAACTGCTGGAGCTTCTGGCGCAGGGCGAGAAGTCGGTCGAAGCCCTGGCGCAAGGGGCTGACATCGACGTCAAGCTGGCCAGCGCACACCTGCGCGTGCTGCGCGATGCGCAATTGGTGGAAGCCAGGCGCGATGGCAAGAACCGGATCCACCGACTCAGCGGCCCCGATGTGTCGGACTTGTGGGTGAGCCTGCGCGAGCTGGCCGAGTCGCACCTGGCCGAGCTGCAGCTTGCGATGGCCCGCCTGGTCGCCGAGCCCGAGCGGCTCACTCCGGAGAGCGCGCAGTCGTTGTTGGACAAGGTGCGCTCCGGCGACGTGGTGCTGCTCGACGTTCGCCCCGCGGCCGAGTTTCGTGCCGCGCACATCCCCGGCGCGCGCTCGGTTCCGCTGGAGGAATTGCAGACGCGAATTCGAGAACTGCCCCGCGACAAGGACATCGTTGCCTATTGCCGCGGCCCGTTCTGCCTGATGTCGGAGTTTGCCGTCGCCCTGCTGAAGCGCCAGGGCTTTCGAGCTCGCAAATCCATGGATGGAGTGCCCGAGTGGCGTGCTGCCGGGATGTCCGTGGAGTGCGCGGCGGCCTGAACCCGGGAGACCAGCATGGCAGACGTCTTGTTCATTCTCAACGAAGCCCCATACGGCAGCGAGCGAACCTACAACGCGCTGCGCCTTGCCGTCACGTTGTCGGCGCAGCCGGAGCATCGCGTGCGCCTTTTCCTCATGGGCGACGCCGTGCTGTCAGCCAAAGCCGGACAGGAGGTTCCCAGCGGCTACTAGAACGTCCAGACCATGCTCCACAAAGTCACGCAGCGAGGCGATGTCGCCTTGTGCGGCACCTGCCTGGATGCCCGCGGGCTCCGGGACGAAGAGCTCCTGGCGGATTGCAGGCGCTCGACCATGGTTGAACTCGGACGCTGGACAGGCGAAGCCGAGAAGGTCCTGGTGTTCTGAACCATCCCACAGGGTCGAGTCCCCATCATGTTCTTCAAACAACTTCCTACCCGTGACGCCAGCCTGTCCTACCTGTTCGGCTGCGCGGGCCTCGGCAAGGCCGT
>DAICZP010000141.1 GCA_027311065.1 Thiomonas sp.
CCTGAGGCGTCATCCAGGCCGCGCGCGCTTACTTGATGACACCCATGCTGTTGAGGGTCTGGAAGGGATAGACGATCGAGCCGACCACATTGAGCACCTTCTGCAGGTCGGCCGCTGGCGCGTCGGAGACGTAGAGCAGATCGTGGTCATGCATGGGGAAGGTCTGGGCGGCGAAGAACGCCGATGGGTCGCGCAGGTCGAACTCGAAAATGGTGGGCACGCGGCCGTTGACCAGATGTGCGTCATGCACGCCGGGCAGGCTGTCGGGAGTGGTGAAGCGGAACAGGAAAACGCCGGAAGGGTTCGCACGGTTGTCGTCGAGGCCACCCGCGCGCGCAATCGCCTGGGCCAGGCTGATGCCGCTGGCCTCGAAGTTGATCTCGCTGTTCTTGCCGGTGGCGCCCAGTACGGTGAAGCTCGAGGGCTGGTACAGCGCCGTGACGACGTCGCCGGCACGCAGCGGAATGTTCTGCGCCGGATCGCGCAGGACCGACTGCAGCGGCATGGTCATCGTGTGGCCGTCACGCGAGAGCTGGATCGAGACTTTCTCGACCGGCTGGGTCACGCCGCCGGCCAGGGCGATGGCGCGCAGCAGCCGCACGCCCCCGGGCGTCAGTGGCACCTCCATGCTGTGCGGCACGTTGCCGACGACGGTCACGTTCTGGGTGTTGTTGCTCGCCAGCGCAACGATGACCTGGGGATGGTTGGCCAGTCCGGACAGCCTCGATACGATGGCCTGCTCGATCTGCTGCAGCGAGAGGCCGGCGGCATGAATGTTTCCGGCGAAAGGCACGACGATGTCTCCGGCGTTGTCCACCGTCTGCACCGGCAGGCTGATCATGCCGTTGCCACCCATGCTCAGGCTCGCGCCGGCAGCCACCACGCTTTGCGACGTGAACAGCATCGCGGGCGGTGACTCCCACAGGAACACGGCCAGGGCGTCGCCAGGGCCGACGACGTGGTCGGGGTGTGCCGGGCCGGAGAACACCGCTGAAAACTGCTGCTTGTGCTCTTTCTGCTCCAGTGCCTGCGCGAAGGCGTAGTTCACTTTCACGAGTTCGATGCCGGAGGACGTCGACGCCGAGGCAGGCGCGGCGGTGATCCGGCTGGTGATGGGCCCCGACCCGGCAACAAAATGGGCGCAGCCCCCCAGCATCAGAGCTGCGGAGGCAACGGCGGAGACGATCCGGAAGGTTGATTTCATCGAGAGTGGTTGGCGGGGACGCACGGCGCTGGCAATGGAACACGAAACTGCTGTTCAGTTTACGCAATTGGAATGACAAGGTGCACCGCGCGGCGGCGGCGCCTCCGGCGACCCGCCAACGAACGATCAGCGCGTTACGGCCAGCGCCATGTTCAGGCCACGCAGCGCCTGCAACAGCGCTTGTTCATCCGCCACCAATTGCGTTGCCAGGGAGCTGCGTCGCGCGCCGTTGCCGGCAGCCGCCACTTCCAGAAGCTCCCGCGCCGTCTGGTGCAGACGCTCGTGGGGTCCGGCGACGGCGGCGAAAGCGGGCATCCCGGCCAGGCGTTCCTGCCCGTCACTTTCGTACCAGCGACCGAAACTGCACTGATGGTGGTCCTGCAACTCGGAGAGGGCAAGATCGGGAGGCGAGACCT
This sequence comes from Thiomonas sp., assembly GCA_027311065.1. Taxonomy (GTDB): domain Bacteria; phylum Pseudomonadota; class Gammaproteobacteria; order Burkholderiales; family Burkholderiaceae_C; genus Thiomonas_A. The sequence continues at coordinate 1,621 of DAICZP010000141.1, forward strand.
CGATGGCCGCCATCAAGCGGATGACGGTGTTGCGGTGATCGCCCTCGGCGGATTCGAGCAGTTTCAGCGCCGACTGCGTCTGCATGTCGTCGACACGCCGCTTCAACGCCGCCGACACCGCCGTCACGCGGTCGAGGGCCGCTTGCCCGGCCGCGCTGGTACCGACGATGTCGTGCACATTCTCGGTGAGGGCTTCGGTCCGCTGCTCGATGTCATTGGTTGCGGCGCGTACGTGGCGCGCGAGGTTGCGCACCTCGTCGGCCACCACGGCAAAGCTGCGACCCAACTCCCCGGCGCGCGCCGCCTCGATGGCGGCGTTCAGCGCCAGCAGGTTGGTCTGCTCCGCAATTTCGCGGATCGACGACACCAGGGAACCGATCGAATCGATCTGATCCTTCAGGCGCGTCACTGCCTGCGAGTTGGCCACCACCACGTCGTGGACTTCAGCCACGGCCGTGTCGACGTCACGCATGGATTTCGCGACCCCGGCACCCGTTTTCACGAGCATGTCGAGCGTCGACTTCAAGCGCTCGTTGAGCTCGACCGCCTCGCGGCGCGCGGAAATATTGCGCAGGCTCAGGTGCAGGACACAGGGCTCGCCTTCCACGGTCCGGATGGTGCTGATCACCGCCGAGAACAGGAAGGTGCCGATCTCCATGCGCCCGTGCACTGACGCTCCCACGCCGGAGGGCTGACGCAGGTATTGCTGCAGCGGCGACCCCGGTGGCAGCATGGCCTGCAACGGCCGGCCGGGCAGATCGGTGGGGTCGAGCCCGCCGAATGCAGCGCGAAAATCCGCGGCAAAGTAGCGGAATGTGCGCTGCGCGGCGGGATTCAGATAGAGGATGTCGCTCGCTCCATCGGGGCGCGCCAGAACTTCAAGCGTTTCCATTCCCTCGAGCGATTGCTCGAGGGCATAGCGGATGGCGTCGTTCATGGCCGCGCGGTGAGAGAGATGGATGCCTCGAGCAGGCGTCTCAAATCAGACGACACAGACAGGGAGATCTTGAGGTCGACCATGTTGATCCGCCCATTCACCCGCTCGACAACTTCCAATTCTAGCTGTCGCAACCCCCGATGGGCGCGCGCCGGGGTTCGCTACCCGACCCGCACCGGCAGGATCTCGGCCGAGAGGTGCACCTTGTCTCCGAGGCGGTAGTAGTCGTAGGCGGGGCGCGACAAGGCGCGCAGCAGGCCGAACAGACCCAGACGCAGACGCCTGAGGGGGCCGAGGCTGCGCGCCGGGAGCAGGTGTTCGTGTGCCACGTAGACCACCCATTGACGTGGATCGGGGGGCAGATCGATGGCGCGGTGCCTGGCAAGGTCGGCGAGCAGCGCCTCGACATTGGGATCTTCCATGAACCCGAAGCTCAGTTCGACGGCGATGATGCTGCCGCGTTCGCCATCGCGTTCGAACACGGTGACGCGATAGCGGTCATGACGGATGTAGGGCACGTCGCGGTGCGCGACCTCCACCAGGATGAGATTGCGCGGCAGCAAACCTCCGCGCTCCCACAGCATGTGCACCAGCGCGGGGGCGCCGTCGTCGAGCGCCCGCACCGGCGTGGGCGACATCACCAGCGCGTTGCGCTCGATGAAAACCGTGCTTGCCCGGTGCAGCGCGACGACATCGGACATGCGCATGCGCGACTTGGACGCGTACGCCGCCGCGGTGGCCTTGCGCCCCCAGCGCCAGATTCCCATCAGGGAAAAACCGAACAACCCCACCGACATCGGCACCCATGCACCATGCACGAACTTGGTGGCGCTGGCGAGTAGAAAACCGGCGTTCAAGGCGCTGAATCCGCTCCAGACCAAGTGGGTCGACCAGCGATTCCAGCCCCAGACCTGCCGCGCCACCGGAATCATCGCCACCGATGTGATCAACATCACCGCCGCCACCTCGAGCCCGTACGCTGCCGCTAGCGCGGCGCTGGTACGGAACGCCACCACCAGCGCCACGCACCCGCCCAGCAGCATCCAGTTGACCGCCGGCACGTAGACCTGGCCGGCATGGGTGGCATGGGTGTGCTGGATACCGATGCGGGGAAACAGACCCAGCCGAACCGCCTGCGACACCTGGGAGAACGCCCCCGAGATCAACGCCTGGGAGGCCACCACGGTCGCGGCGGTGGCGAGCACCACCATGCCGATCACCATGGATTGCGGCACGATGCTGTAGAAGATCTTGCCACCGACGACGGCTCCGCCGCAGAGCAGATAGGCGCCCTGCCCGAGGTAATTCAACAGCAGGGCGGGGTACACCAGGCCAAACCAGCTCATGCGGATCGGCACGGTGCCGAAGTGACCCACATCCGCGTACATCGCCTCCCCACCGGTGACCACCAGCATGAGTGCGCCCAGCACCCACAGGATGCGCAACCAGCCCACGTGCGCGAGAAAGGCGAGTCCCCAGCGCGGATCGAACGCGGCCAGGATGGCGGGGTGTCGCGCCACCTGCCACGCGCCGAGCAGCGCCAGCGCCGCGAACCATGTGAACATCACCGGGCCGAACACCCGTCCGATGCCCGCGGTTCCCTTGCATTGGATGCCGAACAAAGCCAGCAGGAGCGCGAGCGTGACCGGCAGCACCAGTGACGCCAGCGCCGGTGCGGCCACCTGCAGACCTTCCACCGCCGACAGCACACTGATGGCCGGTGTGATCATGCCATCGCCGAACAGCAAACCCGCACCCAGGATCAAAGCCCACAGCAAGGTGCGGATGGTGCGTCCCCGCCCTTCGTGCAACAACGCGTAAAGGGCGAACACACCACCCTCGCCACCGTTCTGCGCCCGCAGCACGAGCATGGCGTACTTGATCGATACGATCAGGGTGATGACCCAGATCACCAGCGACGCCGCGCCCAGCACGTCGGCCCGCCCGTGCGACCCCGCGGCCAGAAAAATCTGGTCCATGGCGTACAGGGGAGAGGTTCCGATGTCGCCATAGACAATGCCGAGCGCGCCCACGGTCAGCGCCGCCAGGCCGCCATGCGGGGCGTGACGCGTGCCGGCCGGCGCAGCCGCCGGCATCGCATGAAATCCTGACTGCGGCGCTTCCAATGGTGGAACCTTGGAAAGATTATGGGGTGAACTGCATTGTTTCGGACGATTTCGCCAGAATACCAATACGAGCAAACACGTTTCGCAGCCATGATGCGGGGCGCCGGCTCCATCCGCGCCCGCGCCGCGGCCGCGGATGCCGGTTACCATGCGCGGCATCCGCAGTATGAAACCTGTCTTCCATGCAATCCGAGAATCGCAGTCCGACCGTCGCGCTCAGCCTGGGGGCATTGGGCATCGTGTACGGCGACATCGGGACCAGCCCGTTGTATGCGTTCCAGAGCGCGTTCGGCAGCTCATCCGGGGTGACCTACAGCCCGGCGCATGTCGACGGCATTCTTTCCCTGATCTTCTGGGCGCTGATCCTGATGGTGTCCCTGAAGTATGTGTTCTATGTGCTGCGCGCCGACAACCACGGCGAAGGCGGCATCCTGGCACTGATGGCGCTGGTGATGCGCAGGTTCCGCCACAAGGAGAAGCTGCATTGGGGGGTGGTCGCGCTCGGGCTCATCGGTGCCTCGATGTTCTATGGCGACAGCGTCATCACGCCCGCCATCTCGGTGTTGTCGGCGATCGAGGGCATGAGCGTGGCCACGCCGGTGTTCGGGCCCTGGGAAGTGCCGGTCACGGCCGGCATCCTGGTCGGACTGTTCATGCTGCAGCGCCTCGGCACGGCGGGGGTCGGCCGGTTTTTCGGGCCGGTGATGCTGGTCTGGTTCCTGGCGATCGGGGGGTTCGGCGCGGAAAAAATCATGGAGCACCCCTCGGTGCTCAAAGCCCTGAACCCGGCCTACGGAGCCGAGCTGGTCGCGCTGCATCCCGGACTGGCGCTGGTCCTGCTGGGTGCGGTGTTCCTCGTGCTCACGGGCGGTGAAGCGCTGTATGCGGACATGGGGCATTTCGGCCGCCGGCCCATCCAGCTCGCCTGGGTGTTCATCGTTCTTCCGGCCCTGGTGCTGAATTATTTCGGGCAGGGGGCCATGGTCCTGGAACATCCGGAGGCGGTGAAAAACCCATTTTTCATGATGCTTCCGCACGTGGTGCTCTGGCCCATGCTCATTCTGGCGACCGCCGCCACCGTGATCGCATCGCAGGCGGTGATCTCGGGCGCCTATTCGATGACGGCGCAGGCGATCAAACTGGGGTATCTGCCGCGCATCCCGATCGTCTTCACCAATGAAGAGCAACAGGGACAGATCTACATCCCGTTCATCAACTGGCTGCTGATGATGTTCGTGCTGGCCCTGGTGTTCGTGTTCCGCAACGCCGACAGCCTGGCGAACGCCTACGGCTTCGCGGTGAACGTGACCATGCTGGTGACCACCTTGTTCTGCTGGACCGCCGCGCTCGAGAAATGGCACTGGAGCCAGTTCAAGAGCGCCGTGATCTGGGGCGGCTTCCTGCTGCTGGACAGTCTGTTCCTGGTCTCGAACAGCTTGAAGATCGTCCATGGCGGCTGGTTCCCCATCCTGTTCGGCGCCTGCATCTTCACGGCGCTGTCAACCTGGGAACGTGGTCGCATGCTGCTGCGGCGCGAACTGGCGGATCAGGGCCTGGACCTGCAGGATTTCGTCACCAGCCTGTCCACCTACCCTCCGCAACGCGTCGAAGGCACGGCCATTTATCTCACGCCCGATCCGAACACCGTGCCGCACGCCTTGTTGCACAACCTGAAACACAACAAGGTTCTGCACGAGCGCGTGTTCTTCCTTTCGGCGCACACGGCCGACGTGCCGCACGTGGACCCGGCGCATGGCATCGAGCTCAAGGCGCTGGGCGATGGCATTTACCTGTTGCACGTCGAATACGGCTTCAAGGACGAACCCGACGTGGGCGCCCTGCTGCGCGAGGTCGAACGCCTGCATGATCTGGAGTTCCACCTGATGGAGACCTCGTTCTTCCTCGCCCGCCAGACCATCATCGCCGCCAAGGTACCGCGCATGGCGCGGTGGCGCGAAGTGTTGTTCGCCTGGATGAGCCGCAACGCCCAGGCCGCCGCCGACTACTTCCGCATTCCTCCCAACCGGGTGGTGGAACTCGGCACGCAAATCGAAATCTGAGGCACGGGCCGTGCGCCCCCACCGGGGAACCATGGTCGCTGGCACGGATCCAATTTCGCACCTCCCCGTGCGCGATTGCCCCCTCTGATGCCCCAGCCCGCCACCACCGCCTCCGCGCGCACCGCCCGCGCCCACGTCGCGTTCGCGCTCGCGCTGGTGTTCATCGAATGCCAGCTCTACCTGTCGCAGGACATGTACCTCCCGGCCATGCCCGACGTGGGGCGCGATTTTGCGGTCTCGCCGTGGCTTGCCCAGTCAAGCGTGGGGTTGTGGCTGCTGGGCGCCATGGTGATGCAACCCGTCATGGGCCCCCTGTCAGACCGCCACGGTCGCCGCCCGCTGCTTCTCGCCAGCTGCGTGCTGTTCGCGCTGGCCAGCCTCGGCTGCGCGCTGGCCACACCGTTCTGGCTGTTTCAGTGCCTGCGCCTGTTGCAGGGGGCGTGCCTGGCCGGCGTGGTGGTGACCGGGTATGCGACCATTCATGAAGCCCTGTCCACCGTGGAGGCGATCCGCACCCAGGCGTGGATGGGTGCCATCACCGTGCTGGCGCCCGCGGTCGGGCCGCTGCTTGGGGCATTGATGCTGACCACCGGAACGTGGCGCACGATCTTCCTGGTGCTGGCGGCGGCCACCACCCTGGGAACATTCGCGCTCATGCGCCACATGCCGGCGGCGGCAGCGCGTCCGGACGCGAAGGCCGCACCCTCGATGCGCGCCATCGTGGCGACGTATGCCGACCTGGCCACCAGCGCGCGCGTGGTTGCGCCGCTGGGCATCCTGTGCGCGATCATCGCCGCGCTGATCGCCTGGAACGTGCTCAGCCCCTTCATGCTGCGCGCCACCTTCGCCAATCCCGACGCCTTCGTCATGGCGCAGCTCTATCTCTACGGTCTGTACATGCTCGGCACCCGGGTGTTGAACCGCCGCATCGAGGTCATCGGGCCCGAGCGGCTTGCGCGCCGGGCGGCAGCGCTGTGCCTGGGCGCGACGCTGCTGGTGCTGCTCGCGGCGCTCTGCGACGCACCGCCGCTGCTCACCGTGGCACTGCTCGGCGGGCTCACCCTCGGCGCCAGCCTGTTGCTGGGGCCGATGATGCGCATCACCCTCGAACGCTCGCAACACGCCATGGGCATGCGCATCGCCATGGTCACCACCGCAATCGACCTCTCCGGCGTTGCGGTGACGTTCGGTGGCGCCTGGCTCCACATCGAAAGCCTGCGCGGCTACGCCGTCCTCGCCACCGTGCTGGCAAGCATCGCCTTCGCCCTCAGCCGAACCCGCGCCGGGCTTGGCATGCCGATCATCGCGACGCCGAATTGATCTGAAAACACGTTCGCACTAACACAAAAATAACGTCACCCCATCATTGAATCCATTGATGGGCTGATTGGCTCGAATTGTCATCCGTGAATGCAGCGCGTGGCCGAGCGAGGTTGAAACGTGCGCGCCGCACGCACCAAACACCGGCTCGAAGCGTCTACCTGAAAGACGGCAACAGTGCCGTCGTCAACCAGGAGACCGACATGCATCCGAACCCACCGTCCACCCACGAGGCCGCGGCCACCACGGCCACCGCGCCCACTGGGCCGGAAACCCTCAATGCAACCGAAACCACCCGCGGCTGTCCTTTCAGCTGGCATTACGAGCAGGGGTTTTTTGTCAAGACCGCGGATAGCCACAACGATGGCTGAAACGCCAGTGGGTACCGGCCGCTGAGGGTCTGGCGCACCAGGCAACAAGGCGGCCGGCATGGCTCCCAGCCCGCCACGGCAAGCCGTGGCGGGCACAACATCAAGATGTATCGACGCGCCGCGCCCTCCAGCGCGTTGCGCCATGCACGCCACCATGCCTCCTTCCTCTCCCGATTTCCAACACCATCTCCACTGGGCCTGGTGTGGCGACCAGCTCGTCAGTCTCGACCCCGCGAACGACTGCTACGCCGTCCATCCGCCCGACACCTCACAGCTGCTCGCCGCCGAAGCAGCGCGGCGTTGCGCGCCGCTGCCAGCACCCCTGTTTCCCCGTGGCATTCCGGCGCACGACTGGCGTCTTGCGCCCGAAGATCTGGCTCCATACCGGCTGCGGTGGCTGCCACGCGCCCTTGCAACCCTGCACCGCGTGCACCGCCGCACCCGCCGGCACCGCATCGCCGGGCTGCTACAGCTTCTTGCCAGCCCCGACCCGACGGCACGCGGCGCAAGATCGCACGCCGACACCGACACCGTCTGCAGCGCCGTCGTGGCAACGCTGAACGTCGCCTGCCTGCTGCATCCCGCAACGATCCGCTGCCTCGAATGGTCCGGCGCATGCGTCCTGCTGGGACGCCAGCTGGGCTTGCGACCCCGACTCGTGATCGGCGTCTGCAACCGCCCGTTCGCGGCGCATGCGTGGGTCGAATGCAACGGTCAGGTCATCGGTGACGATCCGCGACGCCGGTTGCAACTCGCCGTGATTTTCACGACACCACCCGACCCCGCGCGACCATGAATGCAACCGTTGCCGTTTTTCGTCCCGAGGGTCTGGCCACCCCTTCCAGCAATCCGGCGCCCGACCACCCGCCGCAAGCGGCGCCCTGGCGCATCCATCGCCTGTGCGTGGCGCGCTTCATCCTCGCGAGTACCGACCCCGACACGCCGGCGCACCACGGCGAAGACGACCGCGTGTTCTGGCGCCTGGAGGGCGATCTGTTCGACGCCGCGGGGTGCCGCTTCGACCCCGCCACCGCTGCGGCGCTGGCGCTGCGCAACCCCACCGCACTGACGCGCTCGGCGTGGGGCACCTACTGGCTCAGCGCCTGCGACAAGACCACCGGCCGCTGCGTCGTGCTGGCCGACCCCTGCGGGCAGTTTCCCTTGTTCTACCGCGTCGACGCCCGTGGAAGCCTGCACGTGGCTCCCGACATCGAGGCGCTCGTCGCCCTCGCCGGGCAGCCGGCGCAACCCGATCCCGCGCACATCCACGCCTGGCTCGCGCACGGAGGCGCCGCACCTGGTTCCACCGCCTGGGAGGGCCTGCACGCGCTCCCGCCGGGGCACGCCCTGGTACGCGAACCAGGCTCCACCGCACGTGTGATCCTGGCCTGGGACCCATGCATCGACACCGTGCCCGGCGCTCCCGCCGATATTCACGCCGCGCTGTGCGGTGTCCTGCACGCCATGCTCGGAAACCGGGAAGCCGTGCTCGACCTGTCGGGGGGGCTCGATTCGAGCGCCATCGCCGTGGCGCTGCACGCCTGCGGACTCGCGCCACGCGTTCGCGCGCTGACCCGGGTCGACACCACCCGAGACGCCGGCGACGAAGGCAACGCCGCCGCCGCGGTGGCGCGCCACTGCGGCATGCAACACATGCGCTACGACCTGCGTCATCGTCTGCCCTTCACGCCAACGCATCGGATCCGTCGCTGTGCGCGCCCAGCCACCGCATTGGCATTCCTCGCCCAACTCGACGATCTTGCCCGGCGCGGCCTTCCAGGACCGGGGCGCCCCCTGATCAACGGTCATGGCGGTGACGCCTTGTTCCTGGCGCTGCCACCGCACGCCTGCGTGATCGACGCGCTTGCGCGCCTGCGCCTGCGACGGGCGGCCAGCGCCTTGCGCGACCTCGCCGTGTTTCATCGCACCTCGCTGTGGCAGGCCGCCAGCAGCGCGGCGCGCGCCGTTCTGGCCCAGCGGGGTCGTGGCGACAGGCTGGCCGCCGCGCCGGGGCGCGCGGTGCATCCCATGCCTGGCCAACGCCACGGCGCTTTCGACCCGCTGCTGCGCCGCTGGCGGCTGTTGGCGCAACCTGCGAAACGCCTGCAGATTGCGCAACTTGGGGCAACCCTGGACGAAACCATGGTCCACTTCGGCCTTGACAGCCGTCGCCCGCTGCTGCCCTTTCTGGCACAACCGGTGGTGGAGCTGGCGCTGCGCTGCCGCCCCGAGGACCTGTTTTCAGGTTTCCACGCCCGGTTGCCGCTGCGCGAGGCCATGCATCGCATCGCGCCGCTGGACAACTTCTGGCGGCGCGACAAGGGTGACACCACCCACACCATGCTCGAAGGCCTGTTGCGCAACGAGGCGCACGTACGCGCACTGTGCCTGGAGGGACGCTGCGTCGACATGGGCCTGATCGACCGCCAAGCCCTCGAAACCCTGATCCGGCGCGGCGTGCTCGGCGATGGCCACGGCCTGGCCGAAATCGTCCGTGTCTACACAGCCGAGGTCTTTTTGCTGGCGCAGCAATGCCACGCGCCAATGCGCGCCGATTGAACATCCGGGACATCAGTGAAATTCGCGGCTGCGCGTGCCCAGACGGCCCAGCAACGGGGTGAGGTCCTCCAGGTGCCCCGCAACCAGGCTGCAGATCGGACCTTCACGTTGCCAGCGCCCCGCCACGGCGAGCAGACGGGCGTGCAACAGGACCTGACGCTGCCGCTCGCGCAGGCGCTTCCAGCAAATGACCTGCACCACCCCGGTCTCGTCCTCGAGGGAGATGAAAGTCGTGCCCTTGGCAGTTTCGGGCTGCTGCCGCAAAGTCACGATGCCGCAGGCACGCACCAGCCGGCCATCGGGAAGATGCGCCAGCTGCTCCGCGCTCAGCAACCGGCGCCCGGCGAGCAGCGGACGCAGAAGCGCCAGCGGATGCCGCCGCAACGTCAGCCCGGTGGCTGCGTAGTCGAACACGATGTCCTCGCCTTCCGGGGGTGGCGCCAACTCCAGTACGTCCTCCGCCACCGGGGCGGCATGCAGCAGGTTCGGCACCGGGTGCACCGCCGCCGCCTCCCATACTTGCTGGCGGCGGTGCCCTGCCAGTGGCGCCAGCGCATCGGCGGCCGCCAGCAGGCGCATGGCGGCCTGATCGAGCCCGGCGCGGCGCGCCAGATCGTCAACGTCGACGAATGGCAAGGCAGCGCGCGCCTCCACGAGCCGCTGCACCAGGGCCTGCCCCAGCCCGCTCACCTGGCGCAGGCCCAGGCGCACCGCGGGGCGCGCGGGCGTGCCTTCAAGCGTGCAATCCCATGCGCTGGCCATGACATCGACCGGGCGGACGTCGACCCCATGGCGCCGGGCATCCTGCACCAGTTGCGAAGGAGCATAAAACCCCAGCGGCTGGCTGTTGAGCAGGGCGGCGAGAAACGCCGCCGGGTGATGGCATTTGATCCACGCGCTGGCATACACCAGCAGCGCGAACGATGCCGCGTGGCTCTCCGGAAAACCGTATTCCGAAAATCCCTGAATCTGCTCGAAAATGCTCTGCGCGAACTCCGCCGTGTAGCCGCGCGCGGTCATGCCACCGATGAGCTTGTCGCGATAGACCTCCAGTCCGCCCTTGCGCCGCCAGCTCGCCATGGCGCGGCGCAGGCCGTCCGCCTCGCCCGGGGTGAAACCGGCTGCGAGCATGCTGACCTGCATCACCTGTTCCTGGAATACCGGTACACCCAGCGTGCGTTCGAGCGCCTGGCGCAGCGCGGGACTGGGGTAGCGCACGGGCTCGCGCCCCTGCCGGCGGTTGAGATAGGGGTGGACCATGCCGCCCTGGATCGGCCCCGGGCGCACGATCGCAACCTCGATGACGAGGTCGTAGAAACAACGTGGTCGCAGGCGTGGCAACATTCCCTGCTGGGCACGGCTCTCGACCTGGAATACCCCCACCGAGTCGGCCTTGCACAGCATGTCGAAGGTGGCAGGGTCGTCGGGGGGAATGTCCTGCAGGGTGAATACGTGACCGCATCCACGCTCGATCAGCGCCAGCGCCTTGCGCAGCGCGGTGAGCATGCCCAGCGCAAGCACATCGACTTTCATCAGTCCCAACGCATCGAGATCGTCCTTGTCCCACTGGATCACCGTGCGTCCGGGCATCGCCGCGTTCTCGATCGGGACCAGACGCGAAAGCGGGCCGCTGCTGAGCACGAAGCCGCCGCTGTGCTGCGACAAGTGACGTGGAAACCCCAGCAGTTGCCGTACCAGGCCCATCCACTGCCGTACCCCCAGCGCGTCAGGGTCGAGTCCTGCTTCGCGCAGACGCGCGGGTGCGATGTCGCGGCCGTCCCACCAGTGGACGTTGCGAGCCAGCAGATCGACGCGTTCCGGAGCAAATCCCAGCGCGCGACCGACGTCGCGGATCGCGCTTTTCGGGCGATAGGTGATGACGGCCGCCGTGAGTGCAGCGCGGTCGCGACCATATTTGGCATAGAGATACTGCATCACCTCCTCGCGGCGCTCATGCTCGAAGTCAATGTCGATATCCGGCGGCTCATTGCGTTCGCGGCTGATGAAGCGCTCGAACAGAACCTGCATGCGCGCCGGATCGACTTCGGTGATGCCAAGGCAGAAACACACCACGCTGTTGGCCGCCGACCCCCGCCCCTGGCACAAAATGCCCCGGCCGCGTGCAAACGCGACGATGTCATCCACCGTGAGGAAATAGTGCGCATACCGCAATTCCTCGATCAGCGCCAATTCGTGCTCGATGAGTGTCTGCACCGTCGCGTCGATGCCGTGTGGCCACCGCCGCCCGGCGCCGTCCCAGACCCGGCGGCGCAACCAGGAGTCGGGGGTCTCGCCGGCAGGCACCAGCTCGGCGGGGTAGTCGTAGCGCAGTTCGTCCAGGGAGAACGTGCAGCGCCGCGCCACCTCGAGGGTCTCGCGCAAGGTGTCAGCGGGGTATTGCAAGGCCAGGCGCAGGCGGCTGCGCAGATGGTGTTCGGCGTTGGCCGCGAGCGCCATCCCGCATTCGGCGAGCGGCCGACCCAGACGGATGGCGGTCAGAGTGTCGTGCAACGGCTTGCGCGAACGCAGGTGCATGCGGACGTCGGCGCAGGCCACCAGCGGGATGGCGGTTGCCGCCGAGAGTGCGCGCAGGCGTCCCAGCCAGCGCTCGTCGTCGATGCGCCGGTGCTGCTCCAGCGCCAGCCAGCAGCGCCCACTGAATCCCTGCAGCAGCCAGCGCCCGAGCGCGAGCAGGGCGGCATCGTCGGCCTGGCGCGGCAGTACGGCGAGCACCACGCAGCCATCCAGCGCTCCGGGGTCGAGCTCCGTGCGCGCAAGCCGGTAGCTGCCTTTTGCCGACGCCCGTCGCAGACTGGTGATGAAGGCGCTGAGATTGCCGTACCCCTGCCGGTCGCACGCCAGCACCACCAGGATGAAGGCATGGACGTCGTCGACCCGGAAACTGCTGCCCAGCAACAGCGGCAGCCCGCAGGCCTTCGCCGCCTGGTGGGCGCGCACGACTCCGGCCAGCGAACAGTCGTCGGTCAGCGCCAGTCCGGCATAGCCCAGCGCCTTGGCACGCGCCACCAGTTCCTCGGGATGGCTGGCGGCTTCGAGAAAACTGAAGTTTGAGCGGCAATGCAGCTCGACATAGGCCGGCGGACCCGGCGTGTGCACAGGAGGGTCCATCACGCGAACATCCCGTGCAGGAACCAGGCCGAGGCATCGGCGGCAAGCCGGGTGTGAAACACCCACAGGATGCCCGCATGTTCGCTGCGCGCCACCCAGTAGTCGCGTGCGACGTGGCGGGTGGCCTCGCCATCGCGGTCCCACCAGCCGCCCTCGATCCGGTGCGGCCCGAGCAGCAACTGCAGCGCGCCCTGGTAGAGCGGCTGGTCGCCACGCTGCGCCAGGCGCAGCGGGCGCGGCAGCAGGAATGTGGGCTGCGGCAGACCGTCGCCCACCGGCCACTGGCGCGGCGCTGCCATGTTTGCCTCCTGCCAGGTTTGCGACGCCTCGGGACGGGCGTCGTCGCGCAGCACCGGCCGCAGCACGTGCGAAGCGCCCAGGCGCGCAGCCACCCGCTCGAGCGCCAGGCCCAGCGCGGCGCGCTGCTGCACCGGATCTGGCAACAACGACGCCGATGGCGGCGCCCACGCGCGCACCTCGTCGGCGCGCAGCAGCAGGGCTTCGGCCGGGGCGTCGAGCCGCGCCCGCGCGAGTTGCTCGCCGAGCAGGCGCGCGAGATGGTCGGCGTCACGGCTCGGCTCGGCGGTGCGTACCATCAAGGAACCGCGCCCCGCCTGGTGGCGCAGGGTATCCGACCACCACGCAAGGGTGAACGCCACGACCCCGGCCTGCCGTGCCGCCAGCCAGCCTCCAAGCTGCAGCAACAGGCGGCGCGCGCCAAACAGCAGTGCCGCCGCGTTGTCGACCGGCGCCTGCAACTCCAGGGTGGCCTCGAAGCGCTCGGGCAGCGTGAACCAGACCTGGGGTTCTGGGCGCAGGCCGTACGCCTGATCCAGCGCCTCCAGCAAGGCCGCGCCGAAGCGTCGCGCCACACCGCCGCGCGGCAGGCGGCGCAGCTCGCCCAGGCGCTGGCAACCCAGCCGCGCCAGCGTCGGCAGATGCGGCAACGCTGCATCCAGCGTCGGCAACGGCAGGCTGTCGAGCAGGTCGGCCGCGGCATCGACGTCGTCGAGGGTGGCGAAACCATCGGCGCCGGCACGCGCCAGCGCCAGCGCACCCAGACCGCTGCGCCCCCACGCCACGGCCACCACGCCGAGCGCGGCGCCCTCGATGCCGATGCGGGCACGCAATGCCTTGCGCCCGCCGAACAGGCGCTCGCTGCCGCCGAGTTCGACCAGGACGGCGTCACCGCGCAAGGCGACCCGGGGGCTGAACTGCAAGGCCCAGATCGCGAGGCCATGCAGCGCCTCCCGGCTCTGCGCGGCGTCAGGCAGCGACGGCGGACAAGGCGTCGGCAGGCACAGTGCAACCCAGGTCATCGACGGTCTCCACGGCGGGTGGCTGCGATGTGCGCAGGCGCTCCGGCAATACCGCATGCAAGCCACCAGGCACGGCCTGCACGCATACAGGGGCCGACTGTGCGGGGCCGCGGCGTTTGAAGACATCCACGTGCAAGGTCCAGCCGTCGCCCGGTGCGGCCTGCACCCGCAGCGGCGCGGGTGAGGCCTGCGTGCGCGCATCCTGCGGACGCAGCGCGAACAACAGCGCCTGTGCGCCCTGGGCATGGGCGTGCAGGCGCCGCAACTGCTCGGGCAGTGCCTGCGGCAACCACGCCAGGATGGCGCCCGGCCCTTGTGTCCGCAGCAACTGCTCCACCGCCCACAGCCGCTCGGCTGGCGTACGCGCACGCACCCAGACCAGGTGTCGCGGGTCGATGCCAAGCAGGCGCAGCCCCGGCAGGAAAGGTGGCACCGGCGCCCCGACCAGCAACACGCTGCCCCCTTCGACGCACACCTGCGCCAGCGCCGGACCAAGCAGGCGCCACTCCAGCACCGAGGGCTGCGCGCCAAGCACCTCGGTGAGCGCCCCGCAGGGCCAGCCATGCCCGGGAAGCTCGCGGTCGAGCGCATGCCAGCCGCTGGGAACGGTGCGTTGCGGCGGCTGGCCGATATCCCCGCCGCGCCAGACGGCCGCAGCGATTGCGGGAGGCAGTGCTGCCGCCGGCCGAAGCGGTGGCGATGCGGGTGACGACGGTGCGTGCATGATGCGCGAGAAAGCGGCGACAGGGGATCAAAGCCTACAACAAAACTGTATTTAAACACAGTATATGTGGCCACCTCGAACGCGACCCGGGTCGGCCGCCGTCGTCGTCATCGTCGGCAATGCTGGCAACGCCTGCACCGATCTGCCGGCCACGCGAGTGCCGGTGGAATCGCGCTTACACCGGATAGTCAGTGCGTTTGACGACGGTGCGCAATGCGAAACTGCTCTTGATCCTGACCACGTGCGGAAGCCGGGACAGATCCTGCTTGTGCAGGCGTTCGTAGTCCTGCGGACCTTCGACCGCAGCGCGCAGCAGGTAGTCGAAGTCGCCCGCCATCAGGTGGCACTCCTGGATGTCGCGACATCCCGCTACCGCTTTCTCGAACGCCGCCAGTACTTCCTCGCGCTGGCTGTCGAGCGTGACTTCGATGAACACCGTGCTGGCGCGGCCCAGGCGTGTGGGATCGAGCAAGGCGACGTAGCGGGCGATCACGCCGCTGCTCTCGAGCCGCTGCACCCTGCGCAGGCAGGCCGACGGGGAGAGCCCGACGTCTTCAGCGAGTCGGGCGTTGGGCACGCGGCCATCGCGCTGCAGCAGCACGAGAATGGCGCGATCGTGCGGGTCAAGAAACGTCATGCTTGGCAATTATGCGTCGATTTCATGACAAAAACAGCTATTTTGTTGCGCAATGAGGGGAAAACACTGCTGCACTTTGCACGTCGATTTCGTTTGTCCAGCCGCAAAATTTCCTGCATCCGAATCACCGCCGGTCGCGGTTCACTGCAGCAAGGAGAAACAGCATGCTGGTTGGCGTTCCCAAGGAAATCAAGATTCACGAGTACCGCGTCGGCCTCACCCCGGAAGCCGTGCGCGAACTCACCCACCACGGCCATGCAGTGCTGGTGCAGGCTGGCGCCGGCGCTGGCATCGGCGCCGACGATGCCGCGTATCGCGCATCAGGTGCCGAAATCGCGCTGGATGCGGCCACGGTATTCGCCCGCGCCGACATGGTGGTCAAGGTGAAGGAACCGCAGCCGGCGGAGTGCCGCATGCTGCGTCCCGGTCAGGTGCTGTTCACCTACCTGCACCTGGCGCCCGATCCTGCCCAGGCCCTGGCGCTGTGCGAGAGCGGCTGCACGGCGATAGCCTACGAAACCGTCACCGATGCCACGGGTGGACTGCCGCTGCTGTCGCCGATGAGCGAGGTGGCCGGGCGCATGGCGATCCAGGTCGGTGCGGTCGCGCTGCAAAAGGCCGGCGGCGGACGCGGTGTGCTGCTCGGCGGGGTGCCCGGGGTGGCGGCGGGCGACGTGGTGGTCATCGGTGGTGGCACGGTCGGAACGCACGCGGCACGCATGGCCGTGGGCATGGGTGCGCGCGTGACCATCCTGGACAAGTCACTGCCTCGCCTGCGGCAGCTCGACGAGCTGTTCGAGGGGCGCGTGACGACCCAGTACGCCACGGTGCACGCACGCGAGGAGGCCATGATGTGTGCCGATCTGGTGGTCGGCGCCGTGCTCGTTCCCGGCGCGGCGGCGCCGAAGCTGGTGCGTCGCGCCCAGCTCGCGTCCATGCGCCCCGGTGCGGTGGTGGTCGACGTTGCGATTGACCAGGGTGGCTGCTTCGAAACCTCGCATCCAACCACCCACGACGACCCCACGTATATCGTCGATGGAATCGTGCATTACTGCGTGGCGAATATGCCGGGCGCCGTCGCGCGCACCTCGACCTTCGCGCTGAACAACGCCACGCTGCCGTTCACGCTTGCTCTCGCCGACAAGGGCTGGCAGCAGGCCTGCGCCGACGACCCCCATCTGCGCGCCGGCCTCAACGTGCATGCCGGACGCATCACCCATGCAGCGGTTGCGCAGGCGCTCGGTCTGGTGGACGTGCCGGCGCTGGACGCAGTGCTGGGCGGGCCAGCGCCGCGTCCGGTGGCCTGAGCCGCGGCAACCTCAGTGTGGGGAGTGCCAGCCGTCGTTCAGGGTGTGGAGAAAGGCGATGATGTCGCGCATGTCGCGCTCGCTCATTGGCGGCGGCTCGCCGGGGTGGCGGCCGAACGGCGGATCGACGTGGTCGACATTGGCGCGCACGGCGGCGGGAAGGTCGTCGGCAATCTCCACCCGTCCGTCAGGGCCGCGGGGGTAGATGCGGGCCGGGTCGACGTCGCGCAGGTTGTAGAAGCGCAGCACCTGTGCGAGCGATCGTGCCTGTCCGTTGTGGAAAAAGCGCTTGCGCGTGGCCACATTGCGCAACGACGGGGTGAGGAACATGCCACAGTACTGTGTCATGTTGCGCAGGTCGGTGCGCGTCGGCCCGCAAATGCCGAGGTCGTGGTAGGCAGGATCGCGATTGGCCGGAATTTCAGGATTGCGAGGAACGCCGAGCGCCTCGTATTGGGTATCGGTGAACAGCGGCGGCAGACCATCGGCGGTCGGACGATCGAGGTGGCAGGCGGCGCAATTGCCGCGACGCGGGTCGTTGAACGCCAGATAGCCACGCACTTCCTGGCGCGTGAAAGTGGCGTGACCTTGCATCCATGCGTCGAATTTGCTGTTGAAGGCGTGAAAAGCCGGACTTTCGATCTGGTAGCGCGCAATCGCGAACATCGCCTCGGCGACGACCTGCTGCGCGTTCTCGAATACCGACGGACCGAACAGGGCGCGGAACATCGCGGCATTGCCCCCGGACTCGATGACATGCGCCACGCGGTCCGCCGAACCGGCATCCATTTCCAGGGGATTGAATAAAGGGCCGCCCGCCTGCTGCTGCAGCGTGTCGGCACGACCATCCCAGAACAACCCACCCTGCGGCACGAGATTCCGGCCCGCCGCCGACGAGTCGGCGCGCTTGGTGGCGCGGGTGGCATGACCGGCCCGGGAAATCGACTGCACCAGACTGACCCCCTCCTGCTCGGCGTTTTCAGGGCCGATCGAAAAGGGGGGCTGACGGTAAAGATAGGCCAGCGATGGCACGGCGCGCAGGCCTGCGCGATCCATCGAGCGCCCGCCGATCTGCACTGCCAGGTCATTGGCCGGTGCGAAGGCATGCGCGGGATCGTGGCAGGAGGCACACGACTGGCGCCCCGACCCGGACAATGCCGGATCGTTGAACAGTACTTGTCCGATGCTCGCCACGGCACTGAGGGGTTGCGCGGGCGGGAATTGCAAGTGGACGGGATGCGGGTAGGCACCGCGCGCCAGCCGCATGCTGCCGAGCGGATCGTGCCCAAGTTCAGCGAGGGTGATGCCGCTGGCGGCGAAGCTGGACGCAGCCCAGGCCAATGCGGCCGCGCCCAGCAGCACGGCCCCAGCCATGAGCGCCACGACGCGGTTGCGGCGCGGCGCCCCGAACGGGAAATGGCTCACGATGCGGACGATGGACCCTGTGTCCGCGGCGGCGCCGCAAGCACGGTCCCGTGGACCGGATCAAGGTACAGCGGCGGCAGCTTGCCCCCGTGCTTGAAGTCGAACAGATCCATGATCGAACCCGCGGTGGCGTCGAATGACCCATCACCCAGACGCTTTCCACCCAACCAGTTGTCTTCGATGAAGCGGCTGATCGAAGACTGGATCAGCAGCGTATGCCCGACATGGTTCGGACGCGCCCACGGCGAGATGACGAGAAATGGCGTCCGCGTTCCGGGACCACAGCGTCCGTTCACCGGTTTGCCATCGACCCCCGCACGCGGCTGACCGGTTCCGCAGCGACCCGGGCCCTGGAGCTGGTCGGCCTGGGCGTCGAAGGATGCATTGGTGGGAGGGGTGTAGGCGTGGTCGTACCAGCCATCGGAGTCATCCCAGGCGAGAATCACGGCCGTGTGCGCCCAGGCCGGCTGCTGTTGCAGGAAATTCAGCACCTTGACGATGAAGGCCTGCTCGTCGAGCGGGTCAGAGTAGCCGGCATGACCGTCCTGGTACGCGGGGGCCTTGAGGAAACTGACGGCGGGGAAGTCACCCGCGCGCACGGCGTCGAAAAAGTCATGCATTCCGTACGCGTGGTTTGCCGGATCGCGCGTCTGACTGCCAGCTTCAAAGGTATGCCCGATGGCTTGCAGCGACGACGGACGCGCATGGGTCGGGTTGGCGGTGGATGGCGCGTACTGGAACCAGGCGTGGTGCGGAATATAGTCAACGACGGCGTGTCCGACCACCGGGTTGTAGGTGGTGCGGCGGCATCCGGTGCTGTGGTCGGGATTGACCCGGGCAAGGTTGAAGCCGCCCATGAACCCGCCCCAGGTGACGCCAGCTTCGTTCAGCAGATCGCCAATATTCCGGGCCTGCATGCGCACCTGATTGCCATGATTCGAGCAGATGTCACCCGCTGGATCGACGTCACCCATCAGCGTGTCCCCGCCCTGCCCGTCGGCGATGTAATAGGAGGGTGACTTCAGGGTCGAGGGCTTTTTCGAGGTTTTGACGATGCGCGCGCCATTGGTCTGCCCGGAAACGACGGCCAACGCGCCCGGCGTCGACGGGCCATACGTGTCGGTGTAGGCGGCGTCACTCATCGCGAAATGCTGGGCATAGTTCCACAACGCGGTCACGGTGTTGCCGTCGTAATAGCCCATCACCTGCCCGCGCGTCCCGAAGGCGCCCGCGCCGCCCGGGCTGGCACGGCCGGTATGCAGCGGGAACAGGTCGGCACGCCCGTTGTCGTAGGCCTGCTGCTCGGCGGTATAGGCGTGGTTCTGGTCGGCGGTGGCCGCCTGACTGCGATCAAGCCGGAACGGATCGGCGGCATCGGCACCGTTGCGCCCACTGGCGGCATTCGGGTTGTGGGTCAGCAGCGTGCCCGACAGGCCGTTCACCTTCGGAGTTCCGGGCAAAGCGACGAACGCGGGCTCCCCCGGCGGGTTGGTCGCATGTGGATAGGTGGCGAAGTCGTGGTCAAACGACTCGTTTTCCCCGTAGATCACCACGAGATGCCGGATCGGCGTGGCGGTGGGCGAATTGACGGTGGCGGAACTGACGGTGGCCGCGACAGCGGCTTGCGCGAGCAGCGCGCCGGCGACCGCCGCGCCCGACAGGCATTTGCTCATCATGTGAATGCTCCCTGGTGGTCTGGAACCGGACAGTCTAGGCAGGAATTTTGATGTCCGTATGACAACCGCCCGATTTCGACACGACCTCCCGGAACGGCCGCAGGTGCCCGGCCAGCCCGCGCACACGCTGGAACCACGGCACTAGAATAAGGGTTTGCCAGCGGCCGCACCGGCAGGTCGACGGCGCGCCTTGTCCGTTTCGTGACCCAAGCCTCCTTGCAAGACTCCCTCCCCTCCCGCCGCGCCCTGCTGCTGCTTGCCGCGTTGCTGACGGTCGTTTGGCTCGGCGTGCTCGGCGTTCGCGACCTCGTTCCCACCGACGAGGGTCGCTACGCCGAGATTTCGCGCGAAATGGTCGCCACCGGTGACTGGGTCACGCCCCGGCTCGACGGGTTCAAGTATTTCGAGAAACCGGTGCTGCAGTACTGGGCCACCGCGGTGGCCTACAAGGTCTTCGGTCTGGGCCAATGGCAGGCGCGGCTGTGGACCGGACTCACCGGACTGCTCACCATTTTCCTGACCTGGTTTGCCGGACGCGCTCTGTTCGGCGCGCGTGCCGGCGTGTTCGGGGCGGCGGTCCTGGCGAGCAACGTCTACTGGGTCGGACTCGGCCACATCAATACCCTTGACATGGGCGTGGCGGCGTTCCTGGCCGGCAGTCTGTTTGCGTTCCTGCTGGCCCAGCGCGCAGATGCGACGCCGCGATCGCGACGCCACTGGATGTGGGCCTGCTGGGCCGCGATGGCGCTGGCAACCCTGTCCAAGGGCCTGATCGGTGTGGCCTTTCCGGGCATGACCCTGGTGCTCTACACCCTGCTGTCGCGCGACTGGGGCCTGTGGAAGCGCCTGCATCTGGTAGCGGGACTGCTGATCTTTTTCGGGTTGGCGGCGCCCTGGTATGTGATGGTGCAGGTGCGCAACCCAGAGTTCTTCAACTTCTTTTTCATCTATCAGCAGTTCACGCGTTTTCTCACACCGGCGTTGTCGCGGCCGGGGCCCTGGTATTACTTCGTCCCCATCCTGCTCGCCGGCATGCTGCCGTGGCTGGGGGTGCTGCCGGCGGCGGCGTGGCGCGCCTGGCGCCTGCCCGCGCCCCCCTCCCCGGGCGTGGCGGCCGGCCGTGTACTGCTGATCTGGTCGGTGTTCATTTTCGTGTTTTTCAGTGCGTCGCATTCCAAGCTGCCGTCGTACATCCTGCCTGTTTTTCCGGCCCTGGCAATGCTGGCCGGGGTTCACCTGGCGCAGGCACCGCCGCGCGCCCTGCGCACGCAGCTGGCCATCATCGCCGCGGGTTGCGTGGTGGCCGTGGCCGGCCTCACCCAACTATGGCGGGCGGGCAACGCCATCACGCCGGGAACGCTGTACCGTGACTATGGCGTCTGGCTGCAGGGCGCGGTGGCGCTGTGCCTGGTGGGGGCCGTGCTGGCATGGCGACACGAACGCGCCGGGCGCCGCGCCCCCGCCGTGATACTGCTGGCGGTCGGGGCATTCCTCGGTCTGACGGTGGCCACGCAGGCGTTCCAGATCCTGGGACGCACGGCGTCGACGCGTGACGTGGTGGCGGCCATCCGCCCGTGGCTGCACGCCGGCCAGCCGTTCTACACCGTGCGCACCTACGACCAGACGCTGCCCTTTTACCTGCGTCGCACGACGACCGTGGTCGCTTATGAAGGCGAACTGCAATTCGGTATGTCGCTGCAGCCGGCGCTGCGCGTGCCCACGCTGGCCGGATTTGCACGCCGGTGGGTGTCGGATCGGCTGCCGCTGGCTTTCATGAACACCGCCGACCTTCCCGCCGTGCGCGCGCTGGGGCTGCCTCTGGAGGTGATCGAACACACCCCCCGCTACGTGGTGATCGCGCGTCCGGATCAGGACTACGGGCCAGCGGCGCGCACGGCACTGGCGAAGCTTCCCGCTGCATGGAATGCGGGCGGTGCGGCGGTGACGCGCGTGGCCCGCACCGCCGGAGAAACCCGATGAGCATGACCGCCCTGGCGCTGGTTCTCACTGGCGTGCTGCTCAACGCCGCAGCCCAGTTGCTGATCAAGGCGGGGGCCGTCACGGTCGGGCGGTTTTCATTCAGCCTGGGCAACATCCTCGCCGCCGGCATGCACTTCGCGCTGCAATGGCAGATTCTGCTCGGGCTTGGCTGCTACGCAGTGTCGGTGGTGGTCTGGATTCTCGCGCTCACGCGCGTGCCGGTCTCGACCGCCTACCCGATGCTGTCCCTGGGCTACGTGGTCACGGCCTTCGCCGCGTGGTGGCTGTTTGGCGAGGCCCTGACACCGCAAAAGCTCGCGGGCATCGCCGTGATCATCGTTGGCGTGGTGATCGTCGGACGCGCCTGAGTCCCGCATGAACGACTGGTATGACCGACTGATGAGAGGCTGTTGATGTCCGCCGAACCGGAATTCCTTCCCTTCACGCGCCCGGATCTCGACGAGGAGACCATCGCCGGCGTCGCCGAGGTGCTGCGCTCGGGATGGATCACCACGGGGCCGTGGAACGCGCGTTTCGAGCAGGCACTGTCGGCGTATTTCGGCGGACGCGTGGTGCGCGCGTTCAACTCCGGCACCGTGACGATGGAAATCGCGCTGCGCATGATGGGGATCGGCCCCGGCGACGAGGTCATCACCACGCCGCTGTCGTGGGTCGCAACCGCCAATGTGGTGTTGTCGGTGGGCGCGCGGCCGGTATTCGTCGACGTCGACGTGGCCACCCGCAACATTGACAGCGCTCGTGTCGAGGCTGCCGTCACAGCGCGTACGCGCGCATTACTGCCCGTGCATCTGGCCGGCCTTCCCTGCGACATGGACGCGCTGTACGCCATCGCCCGGCGCCACGGGCTGCGCGTGCTGGAAGACGCGGCGCAAGCCATCGGCAGCACCTGGCGCGGCCAGCGCATCGGCAGCTTCGGCGACTTCGCGTCCTTCAGCTTCCACCCCAACAAGAACGCCACCAGCATCGAGGGCGGCTGCCTCGTGCTGCCGCCAGACGCGGATGCCGCGCTGGCCGAGCGGCTGCGCCTGCAAGGCGTGACGCGCTCCGGCATCGACGGCATGGACGTCGACGTGCTGGGGACCAAG
Organism: Thiomonas sp.; assembly: GCA_027311065.1. Classification (GTDB taxonomy): domain Bacteria; phylum Pseudomonadota; class Gammaproteobacteria; order Burkholderiales; family Burkholderiaceae_C; genus Thiomonas_A. The sequence continues at coordinate 24,297 of DAICZP010000141.1, forward strand.
GCCAACCTCACCGATGTCGCCGCCCGCGTGGGCTGGGGCCAGCTCCAGCGCGTGGACGCGTTCAATGCGGGGCGCCGCGCACTTGCGCAGGCGTATTTCGCGTTGTTCGATGCTCTCGATCTGCCGGGACGCGGGGTTGCGCTGCCGCTGCGCGACTTCACAGACAGCAACTGGCACATGTTCCAGGTCGTTCTGCCACCGGACGTGAACCGTGCGATGGTCATGCAGGAGCTCAAGGCACTGGGCATCGGCACCGGAGTGCATTATCCAGCCATGCATGTGTTCGCCCTGTACCGGAGCCTTGGCTACAAGCCCGGCGATTTCCCGCACGCCGAGCGCATCGGCGCCGGAACCCTCACCCTGCCGCTGTTTCCCGCCATGCGCGACGCCGACGTCGGTCGGGTCGCGCATGCGCTGTCGGCGGTGCTGCGACAATGCGGACGATGAGCACCGTTTCCACCCCGGCCCTGTCGGTCGTCATTCCCGTCTACAACGAGCAGGAGGGACTGTCAGTCCTGTTCGCGCGCCTGTACCCGGCGCTGGACGCGCTCGGCCAGAGCTACGAGATCATTTTCGTCAACGACGGCAGCAAGGATCGCTCCGCGGCACTCCTCGCCAGGCAGCAGAAGGCGCGCCCCGACGTGACGCGGGTCATTCTGTTCAACGGCAATTACGGCCAGCACATGGCCATCCTGGCCGGCTTCGAGCACACCCGTGGCGAGATCGTGGTCACGCTCGATGCCGATCTGCAGAACCCGCCCGAGGAAATCGGCAACCTGGTGGCGAAGATGCGCGAGGGTTACGACTACGTCGGCACCATCCGCCGTCAGCGCCAGGATTCCTGGTTCCGTCGCCATGCCAGTCGCATGATGAACGGGTTGCGCGAACGCATCACCCATGTTCGCATGACCGACCAGGGCTGCATGTTGCGCGCCTATGGCCGCGAGGTTGTCAACACCATCAATCGCTGCAACGAGGTCAACACCTTCGTGCCAGCGCTGGCGTATACGTTCTCGTTGCATCCGACCGAGATCGAGGTCGGCCACGAGGAGCGGGCCGCCGGCGAATCGAAATATTCGCTGTTCAAGCTGATCCGCCTCAACTTCGATCTGGTGACCGGTTTCTCGCTGATGCCGCTGCAATTCATGTCCTTCCTGGGCATCGCACTGGCGCTGGCCTCGGGGGGGCTGTTCGTGCTGCTGATGATCGAGCGCCTGCTGTTCGGCTCGCAGGTCCAGGGCGTGTTCACGCTGTTCGCCATCACCTTCTGCCTGCTGGGCGTGCTGCTGTTCAGCATGGGATTGCTGGGTGAGTACATCGGCCGCATCTACGAGCAGGTGCGCGGCCGCCCGCGCTACGTGGTGCAGGCGGTGCTTGACGACACGTTGCGCTGAATCCTCCGGCACAAGGTCCGTCATGAAGTCCGACACAGGGTCAGGAATGCGCGCAGTGGTGTTCGCCTATCACAACGTCGGCGCGCGCGGCCTGCGCACGCTGCTGGCCCGCGGCATGCAGGTCGATCTGGTCGTCACCCACCCCGATGACCCCGCCGAGACCATCTGGTTCGACAGTGTCGCCGACATCGCCACCGAGCACGGCATTGCGGTCGAATACGTGGATCAGACGGTGCCTGAGCCGGTGCTGCGACGCGTCACCGCGCTTGCCCCCGATTTCCTGTTCTCGTTCTACTTCCGCCGCATGCTGCCCGCCGCCCTGCTGAGTGCGGCGCGCATCGCGGCCCTCAACATGCACGGCTCGCTGCTGCCGCGCTATCGTGGCCGCGTGCCGGTGAACTGGGCCGTGCTGCATGGCGAACAGCAAACCGGCGCCACGCTGCACGTGATGGAAGCCAGGCCCGACGCCGGGGACATCGTGGCGCAGCAGGCGGTCCCGATTCTGCCCGACGACACGGCGCGCGAGGTGTTCGACAAGGTGACGGTGGCGGCGGAGATCGCATTGTGGAACGTGTTGCCACAACTGCTGCGTGGCGAGGTCCCCCGCCACCCCAACGACCTCGGCCAGGGCAGCTACTTCGGCGGACGCAAGCCGGAGGACGGTCGCATCGACTGGACGCAGGATGCCCACCACGTCTACAACCTGATCCGCGCCGTGGCACCGCCCTATCCAGGCGCGTTCTTCGACCTCGGAGCGCACCGCCTGGTGGTGGCGCGTGCGCGCATGGCGCGCCCCGGACTGGCCGCGCTGCTGGCCCCCGGCGCCGCTCCGGGAGTGCACGTGGTGGCAGGCGCGGTGCTGGCACGCTGCGGCGATGGTGGTGTCATCCACCTGCAACAGCTCTGGAACACCGAGGCCCCGGGCCAGGCCATGGCCATTGAACGACTTTCCGAACTTTCAGGAATCAAAGCATGAAGAAAATCCTCATCCTCGGTGTCAACGGCTTCATCGGCCACCACCTGTCCAAGCGCATCCTTGCCACGACCGACTGGCAGGTCTACGGCATGGATATGAACACCGATCGCATCGATGATCTGCTGCCGAATCCACGTTTTCACTTTTTCGAGGGCGACATCACCATCAACCGCGAGTGGATCGAATACCACGTGCGCAAATGCGACGTGATCCTTCCGCTGGTGGCCATTGCCACCCCGGCGACGTACGTGAAGGCGCCGCTGCGTGTGTTCGAGCTCGACTTCGAGGCCAACCTGCCAATCGTGCGCGCCGCCGTGAAGCACGGAAAACGCCTGGTGTTTCCTTCGACCTCCGAGGTTTACGGCATGTGCGGCGACGCCGAGTTCGACCCCGAGAACTCGCAGTTGACGTACGGTCCCATCAACAAGCCGCGCTGGATCTATGCCTGCTCCAAGCAGCTGATGGACCGCGTCATTGCCGGTTACGGGCAGCAGGACGGCCTTGACTACACCCTGTTCCGCCCCTTCAACTGGATCGGCGCCGGCCTCGACACGATTTTCTCGGCCAAGGAGGGCAGCTCGCGCGTGGTCACGCAGTTCCTCGGCCATATCGTGCGCGGCGAGAACATCAGCCTCGTCGACGGCGGCATGCAAAAACGCGCGTTCACCGATATCGATGACGGTATCGATGCGCTCATGCGCATCATCGACAACGCCGGCGGCGTTGCCTCCGGCAACATCTACAACATTGGCAACCCGGCCAACAACCACTCGATCCGCGACCTTGCCGGGCGCATGTTGCGTCTGGCTGCCGAGTTCCCGGAGTACGCCGAATCGGCGCGCAAGGTGCAGATCGTGGAAACCAGCTCGGGGGCCTATTACGGCAGCGGTTATCAGGACGTCGCCAACCGCGTGCCCAAGATCGACAACACCCGTGCCGACCTTGACTGGGCGCCCCACACCGACATGGACACCGCCCTGCGCAAGATTTTCGAAGCCTACCGTGGTCAGATCGCGCAAGCGCGCGCCCTGATGGACGAGTCAGGCAACTGAGCGCGGGCGGATGCATGCCCACCATCGCCCTCAAGGTCGACGTTGACACGCTGCGCGGCACCCTGGAAGGGGTGCCCGCGCTGCTGCGCATCCTGGCGCGGCACCAGGTGCGCGCGACCTTCCTGTTCAGCCTTGGCCCCGACCATACGGGACGCGCGCTCAAGCGCGTGTTCCGTCCCGGCTTCCTGTCCAAGGTACGGCGCACGTCGGTTGCCAGCCACTATGGCCTCAAGACCCTGCTGTACGGCACCCTGCTGCCCGGTCCGGATATCGGGCGACTCGCGGCCGAGCCCATGCGGGCGACCTTCCGCGCCGGACACGAGACCGGCGTCCACACCTGGGACCACATCCTCTGGCAAGACCATGTCGCGCGCAAGAACGCAGCCTGGACCCGGCGCCAGCTCGAGCTCGCGATCAATCGCTATGGCGAGATCTTCGGTCGCCCCCCCCGGGTGCACGGTGCGGCCGGCTGGCAGATGAACGACAGTGCCTACCAGCTCGAGCAGGAGCTTGGCTTCGCGTTGGCGTCGGACGGGCGCGGCGAATGTCCCTTCCTCCCGGTTGTCGACGGGCGCGTGGTGACGGTGCCGCAGTTTCCGACCACCCTGCCCACCCTGGACGAACTCATCGGCATCGACGGCATCACGGCGGACAACGTCGCCGACCACCTGCTTGGCCTGTCGCTCGATGGGCGCGATCACGTGTACACCCTGCACGCCGAACTCGAAGGCGGACAACTGGCGGCCGTGTTCGACACCCTGCTTCAGGGCTGGCACGCCGCCGGGGTGCGCCTCTGCAGCCTGTCCGAGCACGCCGCGAACGTGGATCTCGTCGATCTTCCACATCGGCGCGTCGGCATGGCCTCGATTCCGGGCCGCAGCGGGGAACTGGCCGTCGCCGCCGACGCTGTCGGCTGAGATTGATGCGCGCGGCGTTGCGCCGCGCGCGGAT
>DAICZP010000142.1 GCA_027311065.1 Thiomonas sp.
GCTCACTATCGAGTGGATGGTCGCGCAAAAACGCGTAGACGTCAGCATTATCGAGGCGGGACAGCGCGTCGAGGCGTTCGAGCATGCTCGCCATGGCCTGCGGCGGCAACCCCGACGCTCGCAGCACCGCGGTGCCGACGCGGTCGGCGTCGCGTTCGATATTGCGCGAAAAAGCCAGCGCACGGTCCATCGCCGCCGCCTGGCCACCCAGCGCAAGCCCTTGCGCCGCATCCGGATTTCCGGTGGCACCCGCCAGGATGGCCAGGACAAGGGAACCGACGGTGAGCATGGTGTCAGTCCCGGCGCGTGCGATGTTCTGGGCGATGTGACGCTGTGTGATGTGCGAGAGCTCATGCGCCAGCACCGCCGCGAGCTGGTCTTCGGCGCGCGCATCGGTGATCAACCCCGTATGCATGCAAACGAAGCCACCTGGAAGCGCAAACGCGTTGAAGGTGGCGTCGCGCAGTGGATTGATCTCGAACTTGTGCGGTGCCTGCGGCTCGGCTGTCGCCGCCGCCGCCGGGGTGAGTTCATCGACGATTCCCTGCAAATAATCGCGTAGCTCGATGTCATCAAGAAATTCCGGAGATTTTCGGATTTCCGCCATGATGCGCTCGCCGAGCCGGTGCTCGACCGCCGGCGACAGCAGGCCCTGGGCGGCGTCGCCCAGGGCTGGCAGGGAGCCGACGCCATCGCCCGCGAGCGTGGCCCGCGCCACGCCGGGCAGTCCCAGCAGCAGTGCGAAGCCGCATGCGCCGCATTGCAGCAGTCGCCGCCGTCGCGGGTCGCTGGGATTCAGGGCAGAGCCTGCGATGTCTGGGTGAGAGTGTCTCATGGTGCGTCGGCCTCAGCCCCCCAAAGCTGCGAGGGCCCGTTGCTGCGCTTCGGGCTCGAATTCGCCCAGCACCGCCTGTGCCAGTGGCGCAAGGCGGCCACAGTCGGCCCGCAGCACTTCCTGCTTCACCGTCAGGATCTGGGCGGGGTGCATCGAGAAACTGCGAAGCCCGAATCCGAGCAGCAAGCGGGTGAAAAGGGGGTCGCCCGCCATTTCCCCGCATACGCTGACGTGCACCGGGTGTCCCTTCCAGGCTTGCGCCGCGTGACTCTGGGAGATGGTTTGCGCAACCAGCTGAAGGACCGCCGGGTGCAGTGGATCGTACAGGCTCGCAACGCTCTCGTCGGCCCGATCGATAGCCAGGGTGTACTGCACGAGGTCGTTTGTTCCCACCGACACGAAATCGAACTGGCGCAGGAACAACGGCAGCATCAGCGCCGCCCCGGGAATCTCGATCATGGCGCCAAGTTCGACCGGCCCGTGGCGGACGCCTGCGGCCTCGAGCTCGGCCCTGGCCAGATTGATCTGGGCGATGGTTTGACGAATCTCGGCCACGTGCGCCAGCATGGGAATGAGAATCCGCAGCGGGCCCTCGGCGGCCGCGCGCAGCAGCGCCCGCAGCTGCGCCCGGAACATGACCGGGTCGGACAAGCTGTAGCGGATCGCACGCAGGCCCAGCGCCGGGTTGAGGTGGGTGAACTCACCGTCGCGATAGTCGGCATCGGCATCCAGGGGCTTGTCAGCCCCGATATCGATGGTCCGAATCGTGACTGGCCGTCCCTGCATCGCCTGCAAGACCCGCCGATAGGCCTCGAATTGCTCATCCTCTCCCGGCAGATCGTCAGCCCGGTTCATGAACAGGAACTCGGTGCGGAACAGTCCCACGCCCGCGGCCCCGGCCTCGAGCGCTGCAGCGCAGTCCTCTGGCAGTTCGATATTCGCCAGCAGTTCGACTGGATGGCCGTCGAGGGTTCGTGCCGCCGTCTTGGCCAGGCGCCGCAAGCGCTGGCGTCCGAGCTCGGACTCCTGCTTGCGGACGCGGTAGTCTTCCAGAATGATGGGCGAAGGGTCGACGATCAGCAGCCCGTTGTCGCCGTCAATGATGATCCAGTCGTCCTGCCGGATCAGGCGGCTGGCCTCGCGCGCTCCAACCACGGCCGGAATGTCCAGGCTGCGGGCGACGATGGCGGTGTGCGAGGTCTTTCCGCCAACATCGGTGACAAACCCCCGGAACACTCCCTGCTTGAACTGCATCATGTCCGCGGGAGCGATGTCGTGCGCGACCAGAACCAGGTCTTCACCGTTGCCCGACCCGCGCACCAGCGCGCCGGTGCCGCGCAAGGCGTGAAGCAAACGTTCGACCACCTGTTCGACGTCGGCAATGCGATCGCGCAGATAAACGTCGTCCATTTCATCGAAGCTTCGCGCGATGACGTCGAGCTGGGCCGTCAGAGCCCACTCGGCGTTGTAGCGGCGCTCCCGGATCCAGGTGGCGGTGTCGCGGCCGATCTGCAAATCATCGAGAAGCATTTTGTGGACGTCGATGAAGGCAGCAAGCTCCGGAGGCGCGTCGGCGGGGAGTTCATCGCGAAGCGCCTCGAGCTCAGCCCGCACGGCAAGCCGCGCCGCGCGCAGGCGGTCGACTTCCGCTTCCTCCTGTCCGTGATCGACGAAATAGTGCGCGACGTCGAGTCGCGCCGACGATAGAAGAACCGCGCGCCCGACGGCGACGCCCCGCGAAACCGGAATTCCGAAGATCTGCAGTGCCATGTCGCAATGGTAGATCGTTGCGCGTACGTCAGGTCACGCGTCGGTGGGTTTTGACGTCTGGTTCATGATGTCGACGATAAAACACGCGCCGCCGCCGCGATGCGGTGCGCAGCGCGCCTGACCCCCGTGCAGTTGCGCGATGCGTCGCACCAGGGCCAGGCCAAGGCCGCTGCCCTCCCCGCGCGGGCCAAGGCGGACGAAGGGTTCAAAAATCCGTTCCGCGTCCGCCGAGGGAACGCCGGGGCCTCGGTCGCAGACGTGGATGCTCGCGCCACCGTCGATGGCACGGACCGTGATTGTGGGGGGCAGGCGGGGTGCGTGCTTGCGCGCATTATCGAGCAGGTTGCGGATCACGTGACGCAGCAATCGCTCGTCACCGCGCAGGCGAACCCAGTCGCCTTGGACATCGATGCCGTCACGCGCTGCTTCCTCGGCCGCCAGGGCGAGCAGATCGACGTCTTCACAGTCAATCGTTCGCCTTCCCCCAGCGTCGAGCCGACTGAAAAGCAGGATGGCGCCAATGAGGTGATCCAGCTCACCGAGATCGCGCCGGGCGCCAGCCAGTGCCGCCTCCGATGTGCCAGGGTTGCGCTCGATTGCTTCGAGCCCGAGTCGCAGCCGTGTCAACGGTGTGCGCAGCTCGTGGGACGTGTACGCCAGCAGGGATTTGTGGCTTTGCACCAGGATTTCGATGTGCTCGGCGGCCTGGTTGAATGCCGCTGCGAGGGCTGCGACTTCGTCGCAGCCCTGCATTTCCACCCGCGTGCCGAGATCGAGGTTGCCCAGCGCCTGCACCGCGTGATGCAGGCGCTGCACCCGCTGCGTCAGCCGCCACGTCAGCGGAACAGCCACGGCGGCAACCAAGGCGGCGCTTGTCAGAGTCGTACCCAGAGGCGACAACAGGACGTGACGCCAAGGCGCCGGCCTGATCCCGTTCGCCCGCAGAAACATGTGGAAGGCGGCTCGCCGCATTGCCGCCTGCTGGGGGTCGACGAAATACATCCAGTGCAGCACCATCGCCGAGAGCACGGCTTGCACGAGCAACGCCGCGACCAGCGCGATCACGATGCGCGCCCACAGTGGCAGCGCCACGCGCGCCTGAGACTTCGGCGCTACGGTCATCAGCTGTCCTGGCTCCGTGCGAATACGTAGCCGGCGCCGCGCAGGGTGAGAATCCGTCGTGGATTGCGGGGATCGTCCTCCAGCGCCGCACGAATGCGGCTGATGTGCACGTCGATCGATCGGTCGTAGACATCTTGCGCATCCCCACTGCTTTTGACGGCATCGAGGAGGAATTCGCGTGACAACACCCTGCCAGGGTGGCGCGCGAAAGCCAGCAGAAGATCGAACTGGTAGCCGGTCAGGGTACGCGGTTCACCGTCGACGCGCGCTTGCCGGGCGGCGGGGTCGACCTCGAGTCGACCGAAACGCAGGACCTGACCAGGACCTGCGCCAGCCCGGCGTCGGCGTTGGATCGCACGGAGCCGTGCGAGCAGCTCGCGCGGCTCGAAAGGTTTCGGGAGGTAATCGTCTGCCCCCAGCTCCAGGCCGACAATGCGATCAAGCGGGTCACCGCGCGCCGTGAGCATCAGCACCGGCAGATCGTTGCCTGCCGCCCGCAGGCGCCGACACAGGTCCAGACCGTCGCCGTCCGGCAGCATCAGATCAAGAATGACGGCGTCGAAGCCAGGGCCACGTCCAACGGCATCGTTGAGTCCGATGGCCTCGGCCGCGGCGCTCAGGGTCGCCACACGGGTAGCCTGCCAGCCCGCGGCACGCAAATAGTCATCCACCATCTCTCCCAGGCGGACATCATCTTCGACCAGAAGCACGCGTTCGTTCATCGATTGTGCTGCCCCGAGACGGGCCGGAGCGCGCACGGGTCACGCTCCGGATTGGCGTACGCATCGATTTGCACGATCGGGTCTCCCTGAGGCTCCCGGGGCGGGCGCCGTGGCACATCATGCGCGATCCGCATTGCCGGCATTTTCGCCGCCCATGTCGGAATGTTGCGGCGGCGCCGGAGCCTTATTCGCCTTCGCCGAATTTGTCGTCGACCAGCGCTGCGATGCTTGCCAATGCACGGTCCGCGTCGCTGCCCTCGGCCTCAAGGGTGACGCGGGTTCCCTGGCCTGCCGCCAGCATCATCACACCCATGATGCTCTTCGCATTGACACGCCGCGTACCCTTGCTGAGCCAGATCTCGGCACTGAATTCGGAAGCGAGCTTGGTCAGCTTGGCCGATGCGCGCGCATGCAAGCCAAGCTTGTTGCTGATGAGAAGTTCGCGTTTCAACATCGGGGGGGCTCCTGGGAGACGTCCGGTTCATCGATGCCGCGGTGTCCGCCCTCGACGGCACGCGCGGCCAGCGCGTCGACAGGTTCGTCGCGATAGCACACGACCCGCAGCAGCATCGGTAGATTCACCCCCGCAACCACGCGCACCTGACGCGCACGAGAGCCGCCGCGCGCCAGGCGTTGTGCGAGGTTGCATGGCGTCGCACCGGCAGCATCCACAAGGACCAGCACGCCGCCGTCATCGGCGACGCGGTCCATGGCCGCGCCAGCCTGCGGGAGAAAAGCCTCAGGGCTGGCATCGGGGGGGACGTCCAGGGCCTCAAGGCGGCTTGGGCAGGCTGCGTACACATGACTGACGCAGTCGCGAAGCGCGCTGGCCAGAGGAGCGTGGGCAATGATGAGTATGCCTGGCATGCGGTCGCGTCCGGTTGGCGGATCCGACGAGTCTAGTGCATTGCAACATTCGCATTGCAACATCCAGGTCCGACGTCGGCGCGATCACCGTGGCACCGGCAGACGGATCGATGCCGTGAAGGTCCGCGCAGCATCGTTGTTGAATTCGCGATCGGTCCCCAGCACGGTGGCCTGGTAGACCTGGGTGCCCTGGGCAAACATGACCACGTGCTCTTTCAGGGGTTTGCCGTCGGGGCCGCGCCCGGCGATGTCGATATCGCGCGCTCCGACAACATCGGAGCGGCCATGCGCGACCGCCGGAAGACGCGAGGCGGTGGTGCGGCCAGCGACGTTCGCCAGCGCGTCGCGGTGCATCTGCGACAAGGCGGGGGCGACGCGTTCCGCAGAGCCCACGTTGGCGTGCGCGAGCGCGAACGTCATGCCCGCTGCCTCGCATCCGGTCATGCTCATGCTGACCGACGCACTGCCCAGTTTCACCGACTGGCTGACCTGTTGTGGTTTGCAGGGAAATGTCACCAGGACATCGAGACCCTTGGGGTGGGACTCGCGCCAGTTGAGCGAAGGGGAACAACCGGCTAGAAAGACGGTCACCAGGAAGACGGTCACCAGGCAGGTGAAAACGGCGCGAAGGCCGCTAGTATCCGGAACGGACGTGGATAAAGTTGCATGCATCGTCGAATTATGACCGGATGCGCGCTTGCATTGTTCTTTGACGTGCAAAGGAACGCTGATGCCAGGACGTTGGTTGCAGTGGTGGGTTGGCCTGGGCCTTTGTCTACTTGCGGTGTTCGGGCCCGGCGGGCGGGAACTCGCGGCGCGCCTGGTAGGTGCCGGCCAGCCTGACTTTTATGCTGGCGAGGTCGACCACGCGATGCAGTTGGGGGCGCGTCAGCTGGCCGCAGCCCGCAGCGGTTCCTGAGGGGCCCGCGCCTCGACGCGAAGTTGAACATATCCTTCGCACGCATACCCTACCGAGTATGTGTATACTACCTCCTGTATGTGCCGTGCGCGGCCGCGTTTCAAGGGGAGTTGCGTCATGACTGAGTCCGCATTGCGAAGGGTGGGGGTGGGGGTCTTCGTGCTGGCGCTGGCAGCGCCAGCGTGGAGCGCCTCCACAGCCATGGATTTCCGGCAGGCGGTGGAAACCGCGCTGCATCAGAATGCCGACTTGCAGTCGATGCAGGCCCGTATCGCGCAGGCGCGCGCCGGCGTGGCGCGGGCACGGGGTGCGCACTTCCCGAAAGTCATCGCCACCATGGGTGCGACGCGCACGAACGACGCGCTCAACGCCTTCGGGATGAAACTTGGGCAGCGAGCCGCGACCTTCAACGATTTTGGCGCCGGCCAGTTCAATCAACCCCTCCCCGGGGTTCTTGGCGTCGCGCCGACGAATCTCAACCAGCCCGCGCCGGTCAACGACTTCAGCACCCGCCTTGAAGCCGACCTGCCGCTTTACACCGGCGGCAAGCTGGAGGGTTATGCCTCGCAGGCGCACGCCATGCTTCTTGCGGCGCAGTCGGGCGATCTGGCCGCGCGGCAGCAGATCATCGATCATGTGCTGCAGGCCTACGACGGCGTACACACAGCGCGTGCCTACGAGCGGGTGGCCTCGAAGGCCTTGCAGGCCGCGCGGAGCCAGGAACGCCTGGTCGCCAACCTTACCCAGCAGGGCGTGGTGGTCAAGAGCGACCTCCTGTCAGCGCAAGTGCACCTTGAAGACGTCAAGCTGCAACAGCAGCAGGCGACGGACATGGAAGCGCAGGCGATGGACGCTTTGCACGTGATCCTGGGGCTGCCGATGGATCAACCCATCGCGGTGAGCGATGCCGTGGTCGTGGGCATGCCTTCAGGCACGCCTGCGACCTGGGTGCCGCAGGCCCAGGCATCAAACCCGCAAATTCTTGCCTTGCGACATCAGGTCGACGCAGCTGCCGGCAGGGTCGAAGTGGCGCGTGCGGATCTGTATCCCCAGGTCGGTGCGGTGGCCCGACTCGAGACCCATGACGCCAACGTCGGTGTCGGCGCCCACAGCTACACCGTGGGCGCGCAGTTGACGTGGACCGTGTTCGATGCGGGAGTGACGCGCAGCGCGATCGACCTCGCGGCTGCGGCGCAAGCCGAACAGCGTGACAAGCTTCGCGCGGCGGAGGACAAGCTGGGTATGCAGGTGCGCGATGCGTGGCGGCGCGCCGAAGCTGCGCAGCGCGAGGTCGGGATGCGCGCGCTGGCGGTCCAGCAGGCCGAGGAGGCCGCACGCATCGTGTCGCGCCGCTACGCAGATGGCGTCGGCACGCTGCTGGAAATGCAGGGCGCGCAAGCCATGCTCGACAAGGCGCGCGCCGACCTCGTGCTGGCGCGCAGCCAGATCAACCAGCAGCGCGCGGCACTGCGTCTGGCGCTGGGCTCGCTGACGGTGGATGCCATCAAGCCCGCGCCGCATGCTGCGCCGACGCCATGAGGACCTCGCGTCACGCAAAGCCCTTCGCCGGTGTCGAAACCACTCGCCTTCAAGATCCCGTCAAGAACGCCATGCCTACATCCTCCGCGCTTCTGCGCTTCAGCGCCCGCCTCGTCTTGCCGCTGGCACTGGCCGCGGTCCTTCTGCCTGCCTGCAGCCGCCATGCATCGGCCCCCGCAACGTCTGCGCCGCGCGTCGTCGTGGCGCCCACGGTGCTGTTATCGGCGCATGATCGGCAGGACCTCACCTTTGTCTCCGGCGTGGTGATGTCGAGCAGTCAGGTCCAGGTCGCATCCCGACTCATGGGGTATATCCGTGCGGTCAACGTCCATGAAGGTCAAACGGTCAAGGCCGGACAGTTGCTGCTTCAGGTCGATCCCAACGATATCCAGGGGCAGGTGATTCAGGCGCATTCGGGGTTGGCCCAGGCCGAGGCGAATCTGGCCAGTGCGAAGGCCGACCTGGTGCGCTTTGGCAATCTTTTCAAGGATGACGCGATTCCGCGTCAGCAATGGGAGCAGGTCCAGCTGCGTTACAAGGTCGCAGAGGAACAGGTTGCCGCCGCGAAGGCCGGCTACGCCATGGCCGGTTCGCAGATGCGTTATGCGAGTGTGACGTCGCCGATCGACGGTGTGGTCGTCCAGAAACTTGCGAACGCCGGCGACCTTGCCGCTCCTGGTCGTCCGCTGCTGATCATCGAAGGGCAGGGCAGGTTGCAGGTGCGGGTGCAGGTGCCGGACGCAGTGTTTCCCCACATCCATATCGGAGATACGGTCAACGTTGAATCTGGTGCCATCGAGGTGTCGGCGCGCATTGCGGAAGCCGTGCCAGTCGCCGATCCCGTCAGCCATACCCACACCGTCAAGCTCGATCTGCCTTCTGCTGCAGGTCTGGACAGTGGCAGTTTCGTCCGGGTCGGATTCGCGCTGGGCACGGCCTCGCAGTTGCGGGTGCCTGCAAGCGCAGTGGTCGACCGCGCCGGCATGACCGGCGTATTCGTGGTGGATGCGCGGGGCCTGGCGCATTTTCGCCTGGTTCGCCTTGGCGCCCGCACCGGTGACACCATGGACGTGCAGGCAGGATTGAACGCCGGTGACACGGTCGTGACGGGCAATCTCGACGCCGTGGAAAACGGTGTACGTATCGGCGGAGGCAACCGTGGTTGACCATGCATCGCTGAACAGCGCGGGTCGACTCGCGCGCGCCTTCATCAGTTCCAAGATCACAGCGCTGGTGATGCTGGCGCTGACCCTCGCGGGACTGGGCGCGCTGGCTGTGACCCCGCGTGAATACAACCCGCAAATTGTGGTCCCGGCGGCCAACATCATCGTCGCCAAACCTGGCGCCGGCCCGGAAGAAATCCATGCACTGGTCGTCAAGCCGCTGGAGGCGGTCATGGCGTCGATGTCCGGCGTCGATCACACTTATGGGTATGCGACCAGCGATTTTGGCGTCGTCACCGTGCAGTTCAAGGTTGGCGAGGACCAGGAGCGCGCAGCCTGGTCAAGATGTACAACCAGTTGATGCAGAACCTCGATCGCATCCCGCCCGGGGCGATGCAACCGGTGGTCAAACCCATCGACGTCGACGATGTACCCATTCTCACGCTCACGCTTTCGTCCTCCACCCTGGATGGGTCGGCATTGCGAAGCGTGGGTGAAAAAATTCTCGCGCACCTGCGCAACGTCCCCGGTGTATCGTTCACTGAGGTGGTGGGCGGAGCGCCGCGGGCGGTGAATGTCTGGATTTCTCCGGCGAAGCTGGCTGCGGCGGGTATTTCGCTGCAGCAGCTCGAGCAGGTGCTGCAGGGTAGCAACGCCGCGGCTCCGGTCGGTCACGTCGTCGACGCGAATCAGGTCAGTCCGGTCCGCATCGACAGCTTTCTCGGGGACGCCCGGCAGGTTGGCGATCTCCTCATCGGGGCGCCCAACGGACGACCCGTTTATTTGAAGGACGTCGCGCGTGTCGAAGATGGCCCCGAGCAGGTCGACAACATGTCGCACTTCGCCTTCGGGCCTGCTGCCAAGGGTGCGCCGCATGGTCAGGAACTGAGCGCGGTGACGTTGTCCATCGCCAAGAAATCGGGTACCAACGCGGTGGTGGTGGTCGACGCTGTGCTGCGCAAGCTCGACGTCATCAAAGCTTGGGCCTTGCCCCAGGACGTTCGGGTCACGGTGACACGCAATGATGGTCGCAAGGCCAACGAGGCCGTCAACACCTTGGTCGAGCACCTTGGGGTGGCCATCATCAGCGTCACGCTGCTGCTGTGGTTTTTCCTCGGCTGGCGCGAGGCTGGCATTGTCACACTGACCGTGCCGTTGACGCTGTTCGCGGTCATGATCGTGGATTTGATCGTCGGGCAGACCATCAACCGCATCACGCTGTTTGCACTCATCTTGTCGCTGGGACTGCTGGTGGATGGAGCGATCGTGGTGATCGAGAATATCCATCGCCATCTCCACCACGGCGCGCCCGGCGACTTCGTCGATACAGTCGTGACCGCGACCAACGAGATCGGCAATCCGACGAACATGGCCACGCTCGCGGTGATCCTGGCTTTCGTGCCGATGGCGTTCGTGACCGGGATGATGGGGCCGTTCATGCGTCCGATCCCGATCAACGTCCCGGTAGCGATGATCGCATCCTTGTTGCTGGCCTACACCGTGGTTCCTTGGGCAGCGCGCGTATGGCTGTCGAAAAAGGCGGCACAGCAGGCCTTGCGGCACAGCGCGCCGTTGGAGGAGGATGCGGGCACGTCGTCGTCCGCCCACCGCCCCGACAGGCTGCACGCGGCCTATCTGTTCGTCATCGAGCCCTTGCTGCGCAACCGTACGCGTCGCAATGTGATGCTGCTTGCGGTGCTTGCGCTGCTCGTCGGCGCGATGCTCATGCCAGCGTGGCAGTTCGTGCGGCCGTCCGGCATGAATGGTCCGTTGTCACCGCTGGGCGTCGAGCTCAAAATGCTGCCGAATGACAATACCTCGACGTTCCTGGTCGAGGTGGATACTCCGGCTGGTTCATCGCTGGAAGGTACGGACGCGGTCGCGCGCGCGGTCGGCGACGTTCTGGGCGCCATGCCCGATGTGGTGGACTATCAGACCTACGTCGGGGAGGCCGCGCCGATCGATTTCGCAGCCCTGGTCCGAGGCGACATGCTGGCGCGTGGCGACAATATTGCACAGATTCGCGTGAACCTCACGCCGAAGGAGGATCGCAGCCTGAGTTCGCACGCCATCGTGCAGGACCTGTACGCGCGCCTGGCGCCTGTCCGGGCGCGCTATCCGTCCACGCATATCAAATTGTTCGAGACACCCCCGGGGCCGCCGGTGCGCGCCCAGGTCATGGCTGAGCTTTATGGTCCCGACTATGCGCAGCTGCGCACCACCGCCAGCCACGTCGTGCGTGCCTTTGATGGCACTTATGGCCTCATGAACCAGGATGATTCGGTGACCACCACGGCGCGCGAATACCGCATCGTCATCGACCGCCAGAAGGCGGCGATGTCGGGCCTCGCTCCCGGTCAGGTGATCCAGCTGCTGCATGATTATGTTTCGGGCCTGAAGGTGGGCGCCGTGCACGATGCGCGCAGCGATGAGCCGGTGTCGATCGTGGTGCGGGTGCCGCGCGACCAGCGCCAGACGCCGCAGCAATTGCTCGACATTCCGGTGCTTGGCGCGCAGGGCCGCGTGATGCCGTTGTCGGCGATCGCCCATATCGAGCCCGGGACCGTGGCCAGGCCGATCTACACCCGTGACCAGCATCCGGTGGTGTACGTCAGCGGGGAAATGGTGCGATCCAGCCCCGTCTATGCGACGTTGAGCCTCAACAGCAAACTGGACCGCCATCGTCTCCCCGATGGCACCACGTTGACCACCGGTAACCTGGGCTTCCGTGAGACACCCGCGTCCGATCTCAAAGGCAACCTGTTGCTGTGGGGCGGCGAGATGCGGCTGACCCTCGATGTGTTCCGTGATCTCGGCTCGGCGTTTCTGGTGGCGCTGGTGTTCATCTACCTGTTGCTGGTCGCCTATTACCGCTCGTTCATGCTGCCGTTCATTGTGATGGGGGCCATTCCCCTTACGTTGATTGGCGTGTTCCCGGGACATTGGCTGACGCAGCAAGCATTTACAGCCACCTCGATGATCGGCGTGATTGCGCTGGCGGGAATTGTGGTGCGCAATTCGCTGCTGTTGATTGATTTCATCCTGGAGTACCGCGCACGCGGATACAGCTTGCATGATGCTGTGGCCCAAGCGGGTGCCGTCCGCCTGCGTCCCATCCTGCTGACCGCGCTGGCAATCATGCTTGGCTCGGCCATCATGATCACCGACCCGGTATTCGGCGGGTTGGCCGTCTCACTGATTTTCGGAACTCTGCTCTCGACCATTCTGACCCTGATCGTGATTCCACTGCTGTACTACATCTGGCAGATTCGCGTCGTCGAGCCCGTGCGCATCGGAACCTAGGAGAATCAAATGACAGTCGAACGTTATATTCGCGTGTTTGCCGGGGCATTCATCGTCGTGTCGCTGGTGCTCGGTGCCCCAGCCAGTCCCTTGTACGTTTCGTCCTGGTTTTTGTGGTTCACGGCATTCGTGGGCCTGAATCTTTTTCAGTTCGGATTCACCAACCTGTGTCCGATGGCGACCATTCTGAAAAAGCTCGGCGTGCGCGAATCCATGGCATGTGGCGGGAACTGATTCGGTGCGGGATGCTCTACAGGGCATGGACCATCCCGGTATCATGCAAAAGGACCCACCATGACCAAAGGTCGAACCGCACCGAAGGCCGTGCGCCCAGGAGAGCCCCTCATGTCTGTTCTCACCAACCAAGCATCGCGTACTGACATTCTCAACCGCCTCAAGCGGGCCGAAGGTCAGCTTCGGGGCGTGCAGCGCATGATCGACGAGGGCGAGCCGTGCCTGAAAGTCGCGCAACAGCTCTCTGCCGTGCGCAAGGCGCTGGACAGCACGTTCGTGCGCATGACGGTCTGTTACATCGAGCAGGAACTTGATTCACGTCTCGAGGGAACACCCGCCGAGAAAGGCCGCCTTGACGCGATGATGGAGGAGATGGAAACCCTGCTCGCGCGAATGACCTGACGTGGCTCAGGCGGCGGCGTCAATGATGCCGCCGCCGAGGCAGATCTCGCCGTCGTACAGGACTGCCGACTGGCCCGGCGTGACAGCCCACTGATCCTGCGCAAATTCCAGTTGCATGTCCTGCGTATCGATGGCGCTGATGCGGCAGTTCGCGTCCGCTTGCCGATAGCGTGTTTTCGCGCTCGCATGCGCGCCGCCAGCCGGCGCCGTTCCCGACACCCAGCTCAGATCGGTGGCGCGCAGGGTGTGGGTCCGCAACCATGCATGATCGTGTCCCTGCGCAACGTAAAGGGTGTTTGATTCCACATCCTTGCGAGCGACGAACCATGGTTGCCCGCTGCCGTCGCGACGTCCGCCGAGTCCAATGCCCTTGCGCTGACCCAGGGTATAAAACGCCAGTCCCATATGTTCCCCCACCACGTTCCCTTCGGGCGTTTTCATCGGCCCCGGATGCGTCGGCAGGTAGCGGTTGAGAAAGGCGCGGAAGGGGCGCTCACCAATGAAACAGATGCCGGTCGAGTCTTTCTTGCCGGCATTGTGCAGGCCGATCGCGGTGGCGATGCGGCGTACCTCGGTCTTGGGCAGTTCGCCCACCGGAAACAAGGTGCGCGCGAGTTGGGTCTGGTTGAGTCGATGCAAAAAGTAGCTTTGGTCTTTCGTGGGGTCAAGGCCACGCAGCAACTCGAAGCCGTGCATTCCCTCGCGGACGCGGGCGTAGTGGCCGGTGGCGATGTTCTCCGCGCCAAGCCGCATCGCGTGATCCAGGAAGGCCTTGAACTTGATCTCGGCGTTGCAGAGGACATCGGGGTTGGGGGTACGCCCGGCGGCGTATTCGCGAAGAAATTCGGCGAATACGCGATCCTTGTATTCGGCGGCGAAATTCACCGCCTCGATGTCGATTCCGATCAGGTCGGCGACGCTGACGGCGTCAAGCCAGTCCTGACGCGTCGAGCAATACTCTGAATCGTCGTCATCCTCCCAGTTTTTCATGAACAGGCCGATGACTTCATAGCCCTGTTGCTTGAGCAGCCATGCCGAGACCGAGGAGTCCACGCCTCCGGACATGCCGACGACGACGCGCCGGCCCGTCATCGCGCCAGCAGACCAGGGTCTGTATGGATGATGTCAAGGGGATAGCTGCGGCCGGCGAGGTGGTCTTCGACGCACTGCACGACCAGCGGGCTGCGATGCATTGCGCGGCTGGCGCGAACCTCATCCGGGGTCAACCAGACGCGTCGGACGATGCCGACATCCAGGGTGCGGCCCGCGATCGGTTCCCCGACCTTGCCGCGAAACGCAATGCGCAGGTAGGTGACGTCTGCGCGCCCCGGTGCAAGATAAATCCCCAGTAAAGCCTCGGGGCGGAACGCGCAGGCGGTCTCTTCGAGTGCTTCCCGGATGGCGCCGTCGAGCGGCGTTTCGCCTGCCTCGAGGTGGCCGGCCGGATTATTCAGACGCAGGCCGTCTGGGGTGTGTTCTTCGACGAGGAGAAAGCGACCATCGTGTTCGACGATCGCCGCCACCGTTACACTGGGATGCCAGGAATCACGCATGAGCGCAGATCTGAGTATCTGATCAGGTATTGTCGCTTTTTTCTCGGCACGCGTGATCCGGACCCTGCGACTTTGCATCTCATCGACGACAATCGAGGGTTAAACATTTGTGTATTTTTTTTGATTCATCGTACCTTTCGTGGACAAGGAGACCCTGATGCGCATAGGCGTGCCGAAGGAAACCGTTGCTGGTGAGGCCCGCGTGGCCGCGACAGCGGAAACGGTCAAGAAGCTCGCAGGCCTGGGACACACGCTGCTGGTGCAGTCCGGCGCCGGACTGGCAGCAGGCATCACCGATGAGGACTACGCTGCCGTCGGCGCGGATATTGTCGATGCCGCTGCGGCGTTCGCTGCGGACGTCGTCCTCAAGGTGCGCCGTCCGCAATCCGACGAGTTGACTTGCATGCGGCCGGGCACCGCCCTTGTGGGCATGCTCGAGCCCTTCGACGCCGCCGGCCTGCAGGCCATGGCCATGGCTGGGCTGACTGCGTTCGCGCTCGAGGCCGCGCCCCGCACGACCCGTGCGCAAAGCCTCGACGTGCTGTCGAGCCAGGCCAATATCGCGGGTTACAAGGCAGTCATCACGGCGGCCAATCTGTATCCGCGTTTCATGCCGATGCTGATGACCGCGGCCGGCACCGTGAAAGCCGCTCGCATGGTGATTCTGGGCACGGGCGTTGCCGGCTTGCAGGCCATCGCCACCGCCAAGCGCCTGGGTGCGGTCGTCGAGGCATCCGACGTGCGCCCCGCGGCCAAGGAACAAGTCGAGTCACTGGGTGCGAAATTCATCGATGTGCCGTTCGAGACTGACGAGGAGCGCGAGATCGCGCAAGGCGTCGGTGGCTACGCACGCCCGATGCCCAGGGCGTGGCTGGATCGGCAGGCGCTGCTGGTCGCCGAGCGCGTCAGGCAGGCGAATATCGTCATCAGCACGGCACTGATTCCCGGACGCCCGGCACCGGTGCTGGTGACCGAGGACATGGTGCGATCCATGAAACAAGGTTCGGTCGTCATTGACATGGCGGCGGCCCAGGGCGGCAACTGCCCTCTCACCGAGCCCGATCGCGTCGTCGTCAAGCACGGCGTGACCATCGTCGGGCACACGAACCTGCCCGCACTGGTCGCCGCGGATGCATCGGCGCTGTATGCGCGCAATATTTTCGACTTCCTGAAACTCGTGCTCGACAAGGAAAAAGGCCTGATTGTGAACATGGATGACGACATTGTTGCCGCGTGTCTCATGACCCAGGGCGGCGAAGTGCGTCGCCAAAGCCGCTGAGCCCAGCTCCGCGATCGTGTGAATCAACGTACCCAAGAAACCAGGATCCGATCATGCATGACGTTTCCCCACTGCTGATCAACATGACCATCTTCGTGTTGGCGATTTATGTCGGATATCACGTCGTATGGACCGTCACCCCCGCCTTGCATACTCCGCTGATGTCGGTGACAAACGCGATTTCGGCCATCATCATCGTGGGCGCCATGCTCGCCGCGGCGCTGACGGTCACCCCCGTGGGGCGCGTCATGGGGATGCTGGCGGTGGGAATGGCGTCGGTGAACGTATTCGGTGGGTTTCTGGTGACACGCCGAATGTTGAGCATGTTCAAGAAGAAAGAGCGCACGCCGGCGAAAGCCCATTGAACAGGGCTTTAACACAGAATTTGCGTAAGGACATTCCATGACCCTCAGCATGAATCTGGTCACGCTTCTTTATCTGGTGGCCTCGGTCTTCTTCATCCAGGCATTGAAAGGCCTGTCGCATCCCGCGAGTAGTCGTCGTGGGAACCTGTTCGGAATGGTCGGCATGGCGATCGCGGTATTGACCACGGCTGCGCTCGTTGTCAACATCGGCGGCGAAAGCGGTGTCGCCGGTCTCGGCTATGTGTTGGTGGCGCTGGTGATCGGAGGCGCAATCGGCGCGACCATGGCGCGTCGCGTGCAGATGACCAAGATGCCCGAATTGGTTGCCTTCATGCACAGCATGATCGGCCTGTCCGCGGTGTGTATCGCGATCGCCGAAGTCGCTGAGCCCCATGCCTTCGGCATTGTGGCGCGCGCGGGCGATGCATTGCCATACGGCAACCGTGTCGAGTTGTTCATCGGCGCCATTGTGGGGGCAATCACGTTCAGTGGTTCCGTGATTGCTTTTGGAAAGCTCTCGGGAAAATACAAGTTTCGCCTGTTCCAGGGCGCACCGGTACGCTTTTCAGGTCAGCACTGGATCAACCTGGTGCTGGCACTGACGACCCTTGGCCTGGGCTTGGCGTTCTGGGACGATGCGCAATGGGCGCCCTTCCTGCTCATGCTCGCGGCGGCGTTCGTGCTTGGCGTGCTGATCATCATTCCGATTGGTGGCGCAGACATGCCGGTCGTGGTGTCGATGCTGAATAGCTATTCTGGCTGGGCAGCTGCCGGGATCGGCTTCTCGCTCGAGAACAGTATGCTGATCATTGCCGGGAGTCTGGTGGGTTCGAGCGGCGCCATTCTCTCTTACATCATGTGCAAGGCGATGAATCGTTCGTTCTTCAACGTGATTCTTGGTGGCTTCGGTGCCGAGGCGGGTGTCGTGGCAGCGACCGATGGCGCACAGCGCACTGCGAAATCCGGCAGTGCCGATGACGCGGCGTATATCCTTGGTAATGCGGAAAGCGTGATCATCGTCCCGGGTTACGGACTGGCGGTGGCGCGCGCGCAGCATGCGCTCAAGGAACTGGCGCAGAAGCTGACCGAGCGAGGGGTCAGCGTCAAGTATGCCATTCACCCGGTTGCGGGGCGGATGCCTGGTCATATGAATGTGCTGCTGGCGGAGGCGGAGGTCCCCTACGACCAGGTGTTCGAAATGGAGGACATCAACCCCGAATTCGCGCAGGCAGATGTCGCTGTCGTCCTTGGAGCGAATGACGTGGTGAATCCCGCCGCGAAGAATGATCCGAAGTCGCCGATTGCAGGAATGCCTATTCTTGACGCCTACAAGGCTAAAACCGTCATCGTCAACAAGCGATCGATGGCGACGGGTTATGCGGGTCTTGATAACGACCTGTTCTACCTCGACAAAACCATGATGGTGTTCGGGGATGCGAAGAAGGTCATCGAAGACATCGCAAAAGCGATCGAATAGCACATGACATCAATATGTTGAAAAGGCTCCCTTGTGGGGCTTTTTTCAAAAGGGGGAAAGTTGAATTATCATTCAGAGATTCGAGCGCCCATCCTGGCGCTCGCTTGAACCCAGGAGAACCCCCATGTCGTCTTACAAGGAACTTCTCAGCCAAATCGAAGCGTTGAAGCAGCAAGCGGAAGCGCAGCGCAAGTCGGAAATTTCGAATGTTGTGGCTGATATTCGAGCCAAAATGCAGGAATACGGGATCACGGCAGCGGATCTGGGCTCGGGAAGCCGCGTTTCTCGCAACAAAGGCACCACGGTTGCTGCAAAGTATCGCAACCCGAGCACCGGGGATACCTGGACGGGTCGTGGCAAGATGCCGAAGTGGCTGCAGGCTGAAGTGGGCACGGGCAAGCGCAAGGAAGATTTCCTGATCGTCTGAGCCCGCAGGCGGCCGATCGTTGGATTGTCGTCACGCCGGCGAGGCCTTGCCCGCCGGCGTGTGTTTTTGTCGGTGAGGCGTGCGGCAAGCCTGATTTCCCGAGGGTCAATAGAATGACTCATTCTTTCCCCAGGGTTGTCCCGGGTACCCAGGAACGTTCGCGCATGCCATCCAACGCCCAGCATCCATTGGTCGAATTCGACACCGTCGATTTCGGCTATGACGCCAGCCTCGTGCTGCGTGGTGTGTGCCTCCGCGTCGATCGCGGTCAGGTGGTCGCCATCATGGGTGCCTCTGGTGGCGGCAAGACCACCGCGCTGCGCCTCATTGGCGGGCAGGTGCGTGCCTCGGCGGGAACCGTGCGTTTCGATGGGATCGACCTCGCGCACATGCGCCATGCCGAGTTGTTCGCGGCGCGTCGGCGCATGGGCATGCTGTTCCAGATGGGCGCGTTGTTCACGGATCAAACGGTATTCGACAATGTAGCTTTCGCCTTGCGCGAGCACACGGACCTTCCCGCGTCGATGATCCGCGACCTCGTGCTCATGAAGCTTCAGGCGGTGGGTCTGCGCGGTGCCCGCGATCTCTATCCGGCCCAGCTCTCCGGCGGCATGGCACTGCGCGTGGCCATGGCCCGCGCCGTGGTGCTCGATCCCGCGCTGGTCATGTATGACGAGCCATTTGCCGGACTCGACCCCATATCCCTTGGAATCACGGCGCGCCTCATCCGCACGCTCAACGATGCGCTCGGATTGACGAGCATC
This sequence comes from Thiomonas sp., assembly GCA_027311065.1. Taxonomy (GTDB): domain Bacteria; phylum Pseudomonadota; class Gammaproteobacteria; order Burkholderiales; family Burkholderiaceae_C; genus Thiomonas_A. The sequence continues at coordinate 18,742 of DAICZP010000142.1, forward strand.
GTGGTTTCCCATGATGTCGATGAAACCTTCGCGATCGCCGACCGCGTATTCGTCCTCGGGAATGGAACCTTGATTGCCGAGGGGACTCCCGACGAGCTGCGGGGAAGCCATGATCCTTTGGTACGACAATTCGTCCGGGGAGAGCCAGATGGACCTGTGCGATTCCACTATGCGGCGGCCCCTGTGGAGTCAGATCTTCTCACTGCGGCCGGAGGTCGGCGATGAGAGCGCTAGCCTGGTTGCTTGGCGGCATCGGCGCCCGGACGCGCAGAATCCTGGCAGATCTGGGCTATGGGTTTCGCCTGTTTCTGCGGCTGGCAGCGTTGATCCCCGCGGCGTTGCGACGGTACCAACTGGTTGTGCAGCAGGTGTTTTTCCTGGGGAACGATTCACTGTCGATCATTGCAGTCTCCGGACTGTTCGTCGGGTTCGTGCTCGGGTTGCAGGGGTATTACACGCTGTCACGCTATGGTGCTGCGAACTCGCTGGGTTTGCTCGTCGCACTGTCGCTGGTGCGCGAACTCGGCCCCGTGGTGACGGCGCTGCTGTTCGCGGGCCGTGCCGGGACCTCGCTGACGGCGGAGATCGGTTTGATGAAAGCCGGTGAGCAGATCGCGGCGATGGAAATGATGGCCGTCGATCCACTCGCCCGCGTGCTGGCGCCACGACTGGTCGGCGGTATCCTCGCCATGCCCCTGCTGGCGGCCGTGTTCAGTGCGGTGGGCATCCTGGGCGGCTATGTCGTGGGAGTGCTGATGATCGGCGTTGACCCGGGCGCGTTCTGGTCCCAGATGCAGGGCGGGGTTGACGTCTTCAAGGACGTCGGCAACGGTGTCGCCAAGAGTTTTGTATTCGGGATCGCGGTCACGTTCGTCGCGTTGTACCAAGGGTGGCGCGCCATGCCGACGCCTGAAGGCGTGTCACGTGCCACGACTCGCACGGTGGTGGTGGCGTCGCTGGCGGTACTCGGGCTGGATTTCATCCTGACGGCCCTGATGTTCGGGACTTGAAAAAGCGTATGGAAAAAAAATCAATCGATGTCTGGGTTGGCGCATTCGTGGTCGTCGGTGCTGCCGCGTTGCTGTTTCTTGCCCTCAAGGCTGGGAATTTGTTGAGCTTGAATTTCGGGCCGACCTATGCAGTCAGCGCGCAATTCGAAGACATTGGCGGGCTGAAGGTTGGCGCGCCGGTGAAAAGCGCCGGTGTGGTGGTCGGGCGCGTCGCCGCCATCGGCTTCGATACCCGCACGTACCAGGCGCGTGTCACCATGGATATCGACCACCACGACCAGTTTCCGGTCGACACCTCCGCGAAAATTCTGACGTCGGGGCTGCTTGGCGACCAATACATCGGTCTCGAACCCGGCGGCTCGGAAAAGAATCTTCGCAATGGAGCGATGATTCAAAACACGCAGTCGGCCATTGTCCTTGAGAATCTCATCGGGCAATTCCTCTACAACAAGGCTGCCTCGTCCGGCAGCAACAAATGACAGACCCTGGAGCTTCCTTCATGTCTCAACGCCTTGGCCCGGTCGCGGGTGGCGTGCTCGCGCTCGGCGTGCTGGCCCTGGGTGGGTGCGCGACAAACAATCCCCACGATCCTCTCGAGCCTTACAACCGCGCGATGTTCAATGTCAACGCACACGTCGACCGCGCGGTGATCAAACCGGTGGCGGTCGCGTACAAGAACGTCACGCCCGCGCCGGTGCGTCATGGCATCAGCAACGTGTTCGGCAATTTCGACGACATGTGGTCCACCGCCAACGACCTGGCGCAGGGGCACGTGGCCGAGGCAGCCAACGGGCTGCTCCGGGTCGAGGTCAACACGGTTTTCGGTTTGCTCGGGATCCTGGATATCGCCACCGAGATGGGCTTGTATCGCCATCCCAATGATTTCGGCCTGACGCTGGCCCGGTACGGCATCAGTGCCGGCCCGTACTTTGTCATGCCGCTGCTCGGCCCGAGTACGGTGCGTGACGCCGCAGCCACCCCGATTGACATCTACTACGGTCCTCGGCCGTACTACAACACCCACAATGTTGCGGGTCGCAATTGGACGTCTGCGCTCGGACTCGTCGACAAGCGCGCCAATCTCCTGGCGACGACCGATCTCATCGAGAAAATCGCGATCGATCCCTATGTCTTCACACGCGACGCTTACCTCCAGCGCCGGGCATCGCGCGTGCGCGACGTCCGCGACCTGGGTGTGCTCGACACGGGTGACGCCCGGGACGACGCCGCGCGGCCGGCGACATCCTCATCGGCAGCGCAGCACTGAAATTCCAATGCATGACGGGGAGTTGAATATGTCTCAGATTTTTTCAGTATTCGCGCTCGGTCTGGCGCTGTTGTTCACGCCGGCGGCCCGCGCCGCCGATGTGGCGCCGCCGGTCCAGGTGGTGCAGAACCTCACGAACGCGGTCATGGGCGCCGTGCGCTCTGATCCGGCGCTCAAGGCCGGCAATCAGGCAAAAGTGGAGCAACTGGTCGAGACCAAGGTTTTGCCTTTCCTCGACTTTCGGCAGATGACGGCGTCGGCGGTCGGGCGCTTCTGGCGGCAGGCGACGCCAGCGCAGCAGGACGCGCTGCAACTGCAATTCAAGCAACTCCTCATTCACACCTACTCCGGCGCCGTGCGCAAGGTTCGTGATCAGCAAGTGCGCTATCTGCCGTTCCGCGCCGACCCTGGCGCCACTTCGGTTGTCGTGCGCACGCGCGTACTTGACAACGGAGACGTCATCCAGCTCGATTACAGGCTCGAGCGCGATGCCCAAGCCTGGAAGATCACCGACGTCAACGTCATGGGCATCTGGTTGGTCGATAACTACCGAGGTGTTTTCTCGCAGGAAATCGGCCAGAAGGGCATTGATGGATTGATTCGCACCCTGAAGCAGCGCAACGAGGCGCTCGCCAAGGGAGGGCAGGATTGAGCGTCGACCTGTTGTTCGCGCTTCCCGAGCGGGTGACCGTGGCCGAGGCGGCGTCGCTGGCCCGCGACGCGGTGACGCGCCTGCGCGCAGCCCAGGGGGCGTTGCGCGTCGACGCCGCCGGGTTGCGCCATTTCGATTCAACCTGTCTGGCGCTACTGCTGGAGCTGCGCCGTGCCGCGGGTGCGCGCCGGATCGACGTCATCGCCGCTCCGCAACGCCTTTTGCATCTTGCCGAGGCGTATGGGGTCGGTTTTTTGTTTGCGGAGGCCGAGGCCTGAATGCAGTCTGAAGCGGTCGCGGCCGTTCGTTTTGATGCCATCGAAAAGCGCTACGGTCAACGCAATGTCGTCGATGGCATCAGTCTGGACATTGCCCAAGGTGAGTTTTTCGCCTTGCTGGGCGCGAACGGCGCCGGCAAGACGACCTTGATCAGCATGCTGTCGGGCCTCGCACGCCCAACCCGCGGCCGGGTGTGCGTGCTCGGCCGCGACGTCGCCGCCCACCCGGTGGAGGCGCGGCGCCTGCTTGGCGTGGTTCCGCAGGAACTGGTGTTCGATCCGTTTTTCACAGTGCGTGAAGCCTTGCGTTTGCAGTCGGGCTACTTCGGATTGCGCCATAACGACGACTGGATTGATGAACTTCTGCACAACCTGGGGCTGGAGCCGCAGGCGGAGCAGAACATGCGTTCCTTGTCGGGTGGGATGAAGCGACGCGTCATGGTGGCGCAGGCGCTGGTGCACAGACCGCCAGTGATTGTGTTGGACGAGCCCACGGCGGGTGTCGACGTCGAGCTGCGCCAAAGTCTGTGGCAGTTCATCACCCGCCTCAACGGGCAGGGGCACACGGTGCTGCTTACGACGCACTACCTCGAAGAGGCGCAGGCATTGTGCAATCGCATCGCGATGGTCAAACTCGGACGGTTGGTCGCACTTGACACGACCCACGCCCTGCTGGCGCGCTTTGCGTCCACGCAGCTGCAGTTCCGGCTCCTTGCCGGGCGCCTGCCCGAGTCGCTGGCGCAGCGCTGCAAACCCGTGGGTGCGCGTCTGGGGTGTGCCATCCGCGAGCCAGCCGACGTCGAATCGGTACTCGAAGCCTTGCGGATCGCGGGCTGTGTCATCGATGAACTCGAAGTTCGTCGCGCCGATCTCGAGGACGCATTTTTGCAGGTCATGCATCCAAAGGCGGTGGCGACATGAATGCGTTGCAGACCTTGTTCGTCAAGGAGCTTTTGCGGTTCTGGAAAGTCAGTCTGCAAACCCTGGCTGCGCCGGTGCTCACCAGCATGCTGTATCTGCTGATCTTTTCACATGCGTTGGCCGGCCATGTGCAGGTCTACGGCACCGTGCCCTACACAAGTTTCCTCATCCCCGGGCTGGCGATGATGACGGTGTTACAGAACGCTTTTGCCAACACGTCTTCGTCGCTGATCCAGTCGAAAATCACCGGTAACATCGTGTTCATGTTGCTGTCGCCGCTGCGTCCGTGGGAGCTGCTCGCCGGGTATGTCGGAGCGGCTGCGGTGCGCGGGCTCGCGGTTGGGGCCGTGCTGCTGGTGGCTGCGCTTGCGTTCGTCCCGCTTTCCTGCGCGCACCCCTTGTGGGCGTTCGTGTTTGGGATGTTGGGGGCGACGATGCTCGGAGGGCTGGGTATGGTGGCGGGGATCTGGTCGGAGAAATTCGACCACCTCGCGGCGTTCCAGAATTTCCTCATTGTTCCGGCAACGTTCCTGGCGGGCGTGTTCTACTCGGTCCATGGCTTGCCGCCGTTCTGGATGGCAGTGTCACGGCTCAATCCATTTTTTTACCTCGTCGACGGCTTTCGCTACGGTTTCTTCGGTGTGTCGGACGTACCCCCCGCGACGTCGCTGCTGGCGGCGCTGCTGGGCAACGTTGCGTGCATCGGTCTGGCCTGGGTGTGGCTGCGGCGAGGCTACAAACTTCGTACCTGACCCCGCACAATGATGGCAGCCCCGACGTCTGACGAACTGCGCACCCTGATCCAGGCTGGCCTTGCTTGCGACCGCATCGCGGTCGAGGGCGATGATGGCCAGCACTATGCCGCCACCATTGTGAGTCCTGCGTTCGCGGGGCTGTCACGCGTCGCGCGTCACCGCCTGGTCTATGACGTTCTGGGGGATCGCATGCGCGCGCAGATTCATGCCCTGTCGATGCGAACCCTCACGCCTGACGAGGCGGCCGGCGCGACACTCTAAAATAAGCGGTTTGGACCTCGCGTACGCGCGGGGCACCGGACACACATGGACAAACTCCGTATCCTGGGCGAGCGCCCGCTGCATGGCAGCATCGCTGCCAGCGGCGCCAAGAACGCAGCCTTGCCGCTGATGGCGGCCAGCCTTCTGAGCGCGCAGCCGATCGAGCTCGACAATGCGCCGCAACTGATGGACGTGCGCACCCTTGGTGCCATACTCGAGGGCATGGGCGTCGACGTCGCGCGGCAGGGCAGCCGCGTGCGCCTGCACGCTGCGCACGTGCGCGAGCGCTTCGCGCCGTACGAGCGCGTGAAAACCATGCGCGCGAGCGTGCTGGTGCTGGGCCCGCTGGTGGCGCGTTTCGGCGAAGCCCGCGTGAGCCTGCCGGGCGGTTGCGCGATTGGCGCGCGCCCGGTTGACCAGCACATCAAGGGCTTGCGTCAGTTGGGCGCGCAAGTCGACGTCGAGCATGGCTACATCGTCGCCACGGTGCCATCCGGGCGCCTCAAGGGCGCGCGCATCAGCACCGACATGATCACCGTCACCGGCACCGAGAACCTCATGATGGCGGCGTGCCTGGCCGACGGGGAGACCGTGATCGAGAACGCGGCGCAGGAACCCGAGGTGGCGGACCTCGCGGCAATGCTGGTCAAGATGGGAGCGCACATCGACGGCGCCGGAACGTCGCGCATCCGCATCCAGGGCGTCGAGGCGCTCGGGGGCGCCGCTCACCGCATCGTCCCTGACCGTATCGAGGTCGGGACGTTTCTTTGCGCTGCACTGGCCACGCGTGGCGACATCACGGTGCAGGCGTGCGTCCCGACCCATCTCGATGCCTTGCTCGACAAGCTGCGCGAGGCCGGCGCCGACATTGCTGGCGGCGCCGACTGGATCCGCGTGAAAGCCGATGCGATGCCGGGCGCCCGCGCCCGCGCCGTTTCGGTGCGAACTTCCGAATACCCTGGTTTCGCCACCGATATGCAGGCGCAGTTCATGGCGGTCAACTGTCTTGCAGACGGCGCTGCCCATGTCACTGAAACGATTTTCGAAAACCGGTTCATGCATGTGCAGGAACTGGTGCGCCTGGGTGCGCGTATCGCCATCGAAGGCAATACCTGTGTCGTGCAGGGAGTGCCGCGACTGTCGGGCGCGACTGTCATGGCGACCGACCTTCGTGCCTCGGCTGGCCTGGTGATCGCGGGATTGGCCGCCGAAGGCGAAACCATCATCGAACGCATCTACCACCTGGACCGTGGCTACGACGCCATGGAGCACAAGCTCGGGCGCCTGGGCGCCAGCATCGAGCGCCTTCGTTGAACCGACCGCCATGCTGACACTCGCCTTGTCCAAGGGACGTATTTTTGACGATACCCTTCCGCTGCTCGCACGTGCCGGCATCACGGTGCAGGGCGATCCGGAATCCACCCGCAAGCTCATCCTGCCGACCAACCGCGGCGATCTGCGCGTGGTCCTGGTGCGAGCGAGCGACGTGCCGACCTACGTGCGTCACGGCGGTGCCGATTTTGGCGTTGCCGGCCTCGATGTGCTGCTGGAGGCGGATGCCGTGCAGGGAGGCGACGGCCTGTACCGACCCGTCGATCTCCGCATCGCGCGCTGCCGCCTCAGCGTGGCGACGCCCCAGGGTTTCGACTACGCCAACGCCGTGCGTCAGGGCGCGCGGCTGCGGGTTGCCACCAAGTATGTGCATCTGGCACGCGAGCATTTTGCCGCCAAGGGCGTGCACGTCGATCTCGTCAAGCTGTACGGCTCCATGGAGCTCGCGCCGCTCACCGGCATGGCGGATGCCATCGTCGACCTCGTTTCCAGCGGAGGCACGCTGCGTGCCAATGGTCTGGTGGAGGTCGAGCACATCATGGATATTTCGTCGCGCCTGATCGTCAATCAGGCCGCGTTCAAAACCAAGGCTGCCGCGCTCAAACCTCTCGTCGACGGGTTGCGCACTGCGGTGGCGGCCGTACTGGAGGTGCCAGCATGACTCCCACCGACACCAGCGTCCAGGCGCTTCGCCGACTCGACACCGCGTCGCCCGACTTCAACCGCGAATTCGACGACCTGTTCGCGCGCATTTCGGCGGAGAGCGCCGAGATCGACCAGCGCGCCGGCGAGATTCTCGATGATGTGCGCCGGCGTGGCGACGAGGCGGTGCTTGACTACACGCGGCGCTTCGATCGCGTCGACGCCGTCAACATGCGTGCGCTCGAAATCCCGGCTGAGGCGCTGCAGGCGGCGCTCGCGAGCCTGCCGGTGCCGCAGCGCGATGCCCTGGAGGAGGCGGCATCGCGCGTACGCTCCTACCACGCGCGCCAGCTCGAGCACGTCGGTCGCGCCTGGGAGTACCGCGATTCCGATGGCAGTCTGCTGGGGCAGAAGGTCACCCCCCTCGACCGTGTGGGCATTTACGTGCCCGGCGGCAAGGCCGCGTATCCGTCCTCGGTGCTGATGAATGCCATCCCCGCACACGTGGCGGGGGTGGAGGACATCGTCATGGTCGTTCCCACACCCGGGGGGGAGCGCAACCCGCTGGTCCTGGCTGCGGCCGCGGTCGCCGGTGTGCACCGTGCGTTCGCCATTGGTGGTGCACAGGCGGTGGGAGCTCTGGCCTATGGCACCGCCACTGTGCCCCGCGTCGATAAAATCACCGGCCCTGGCAATGCATACGTCGCAGCGGCCAAGCGACGCGTGTTCGGCATTTGTGGCATCGACATGATCGCCGGTCCGTCGGAGATCCTCATCATCGCGGACGGCAGCACGCCCGCGGAGTGGGTCGCGATGGATCTGTTCAGCCAGGCCGAGCACGACGAACTCGCGCAAAGCATCTTGCTGTGCCCGGATGGCGGCTACATCGACCGTGTCGAAGCGGAGATCCGGCGCTTGCTGCCGGGCATGGAGCGGCGCGCCATCATCGAGGCATCGCTTGCCGGTCGCGGTGCGCTGATCAAGGTCCGCGATCTTGCGCAAGCCTGCGCGTTGTCGGATCGCATTGCCCCGGAGCACCTGGAATTGGCCGTGGCCGAACCGCGTCCCCTGGCCGACCGCTTGCGACATGCCGGCGCCATCTTCCTCGGTGCCTACACGTCCGAATCACTGGGTGACTACTGCGCTGGTCCCAATCACGTACTTCCGACGGCGGGAACGGCACGTTTCTCGTCCCCGTTGGGGGTTTACGACTTCATCAAGCGCAGCAGCCTGATCGAGGTGAGCGCTGCGGGCGCGCAGTCGCTGGGGCGGATCGCCTCGGTGCTGGCACGCGGCGAGCGCCTGGAGGCGCACGCGCGGGCGGCGGAGCTGCGCCTTGACGGCTTTGTGCGGAAAGCCCAGCCATGAGCCGGTACTGGAGCGAGGTCGTCCACCACCTCACCCCTTACGTTCCCGGAGAGCAGCCCCGGATTGAAGGACTGGTCAAGCTCAACACCAACGAAAGTCCCTACGGTCCCAGCCCCGCCGTGCTCGCAGCCATCGCCGCTGCGACGGACGAGGCTCTGCGTCTGTACCCCGACCCGCAGTCGCATGCATTGCGTGAGGTCATTGCAGCGCATCATGGCGTGGCAGTGGACCAGGTGTTCGTGGGCAATGGTTCGGACGAAGTGCTGGCGCACGTATGGATGGCTTTGCTACGCCATCCGGCGCCGCTGCTGTTCCCCGATATCAGCTACAGCTTTTACCCGGTCTACGCGCGCCTGTACGGTATCGAGACGCGGCCGATTCCGCTCGATGCCGGGTTTCGCGTCGAGGTCAACGATTACCTCGCCGCCGGGCCGTGCGCAGGCATCGTCATCCCGAATCCGAACGCTCCGACGGGCATCGCGCTGGCGCTGGACGCGCTCGCGCGTCTGGTGCGCGGGCGCCAGGATGCGGTCGTGGTGGTGGATGAGGCGTACGTGGACTTCGGCGCCGATACCGCGCTGCCACTGGTTGCCGACAACCCGAATCTGCTCGTCGTTCGCACCATGTCGAAATCGCGCGCCCTCGCAGGGTTGCGCGTCGGCTATTGCATCGGACAGGCGTCGTTGATCGAGGGCCTGAACCGCGTGAAGGACAGTTTCAATTCCTACCCGCTGGACCGTCTTGCCCTGGCCGGGGCTACCGCGTCCATGCGCGACGACGTCTGGTTCGCGCAAACGCGCGCACGCATCGTCGCCAGTCGGGCGCGAATGGTGGCAGGCCTGGAAGCGCTGGGATTCGAGGTGCTGCCGTCCGCCGCCAACTTCGTGTTTGCGCGCCATCCGGCCCATGCCGGGGCAACGCTGGCCGCCGGTCTGCGCAGCCGGCGCATTCTGGTGCGCCACTTCCGCGAGCCGGCACGCATCGCGCCCTTCCTCCGCATTACCGTTGGAACCGATGCACAGTGCGACGCCCTGGTTGCCGCGCTCGGCGAAATGGTCGGCGCATGACGCCACGCGGGGGCCGCGTCTGAACCTGCGCGTCAGGGTTCGTTAATATTCAGTCTGGACCTCTCGTCCCACCATTCTTCCAGCCATCGCATGCGCACTGCCCAGGTCTCCCGTCAAACCGCCGAAACCCGCATCGAGGTCGCATTGAATCTTGATGGCACGGGCGTGTCGCGTCTGTCGACAGGGATCGGATTCTTTGACCACATGCTCGACCAGATTGCCCGGCACGGCGCCGTTGACCTGGATGTTCACGCCGAGGGTGACCTGCACATCGATGGGCATCACACCGTGGAGGACGTGGGCATCACCGTCGGACAGGCGCTGGCGCAGGCCATCGGCGACAAGAAGGGAATCCGTCGCTACGGCCACGCCTACGTGCCGCTCGATGAGGCGCTGTCGCGGGTGGTCATCGACTTTTCGGGCCGCCCGGGCTTGATCTGGAACGTTCCGTTCACTCGCGGCATGATCGGGGTTTTTGACGTGGATCTGGCGCATGAGTTTTTCCAGGGTCTGGTCAATCACGCATTCATCACCATCCACGTGGACAATCTGCGTGGCGAGAACGCGCACCACCAGTGCGAGACGGTGTTCAAAGCCTTCGGACGCGCACTGCGAGCAGCGGCCGAGGTGGATCCCCGCCTCGGGCAGGCGGTGCCTTCAACCAAGGGTTCGTTGTGAGCGCCGTCACGACTGTTGCGCAGACACGACACGGGGCATGAATGTCCCCTTTCGTCGAGACTGAACAGATTGTGAGTCAGGCATGAAAACCGTCGCCATCGTGGATTATGGAATGGGCAACCTCCGATCGGTGTCGCAGGCGGTCCAGCACGTGGCCAAGGGGCTGCCGTGGCGTGTCATCGTCACCAGCGAGGCGGCCGCGGTTGGAGCGGCCGACCGGGTCGTGTTGCCAGGACAGGGCGCGATGCCCGACTGCATGCGTGAACTGCGCGATTCCGGCTTGCGCTCGGCCGTGCTTGCCGGCATTGACACCGGCAAGCCGCTGTTCGGGGTCTGTGTGGGAATGCAGATGTTGCTCGGACGCAGCGAGGAAGGCCCCACCGATGGGCTGGGCCTGGTCCGCGGCGACGTGCGCCGATTCCGCCTCGACGCCAGCCTGCAGCCGGACGGGAGTCGCTTCAAGGTTCCGCACATGGGCTGGAACGGAGTGTCCCAGTGCTCCCCGGGCACTGCTGGCGGCAAGGCGCACGCCTTGTGGGCCGGGGTTCCGGATGGAGCGGCGTTCTACTTCGTACACAGTTTTTATGCTGATCCGGCTTTTCCCGAACATATTGCTGGAAAAACTGAATACGGCGTCACATTTGCAAGTGCAATCGCAAGGGATAACATTTTCGCCACTCAATTCCATCCTGAAAAAAGTGCCGATGCCGGGTTGGCCCTGTATCGCAACTTCCTCGACTGGAATCCCTGATTCCCTGCATGCCTTTGTTCCCCGCGCCGCAATCCATTGCGGTTTGTCCATCCACGCGTCGTTTTTGAATCCCATGTTGCTGATCCCCGCGATCGATCTGAAAAACGGCCAGTGCGTTCGCCTGGAGCAAGGCGAGATGCAGGCCGCCACGGTGTTTTCCACCGAGCCTGCGGTCATGGCCAGGCACTGGGTCAGCCAAGGGGCAAAGCGCCTGCATCTGGTCGACCTCAACGGCGCCTTTGCAGGCCGGCCGGAGAACGAGCCCGCCATCCGTGCCATCTTGCGCGAGGTGGGGGAAGACATTCCGGTGCAGCTCGGCGGAGGAATCCGCGACCTGGAGACCATCGAGCGCTACCTGGACGATGGCCTGAGCTACGTCATCATCGGTACCGCTGCGGTGAAAAATCCCGGCTTTCTCAAGGAGGCCTGCAGTGCGTTCGGCGGACACATCATCGTCGGCCTGGACGCGCGTGACGGCAAGGTTGCCACCGATGGCTGGAGCAAGCTGACCGGGCACGAGGTGGTTGACCTCGCGCGCAAGTTCGAGGACTACGGCGTCGAGTCGGTCATCTACACCGACATTGGTCGCGACGGCATGCTCACCGGCCTGAACATCGATGCAACCGTGCGGCTGGCCGAGGCGCTCACCATCCCTGTGATCGCCTCCGGCGGCCTGGCCGGGATGACCGATATCGACCGGCTGCTGGAGGTCGAGAGCAGCGGGGTCGAAGGCGTCATCTGCGGCCGCGCGATCTACACCGGTGCGCTGAACTTCCACGCGGCGCAAACGCGTGTCGCCGCCGCCACTGCGGCTGATTCCTGAATTCCGGGGGCGCACGAGTCGCATGCTGTTCAAACGCATCATCCCTTGCCTGGACGTCACCGGCGGCCGGGTCGTGAAAGGTGTCAACTTCGTTGGTCTGCGCGATGCGGGCGATCCGGTGGACATCGCCGCGCGGTACAACGAGCAAGGTGCCGACGAGCTGACCTTTCTCGACATCACGGCGACCAGCGATGATCGCGGCATGCTGTTGCACATGATCGAGGCGGTGGCCTCGCAGGTGTTCATTCCGCTGACTGTCGGCGGTGGCGTGCGTACCGTGGACGACGTGCGCCGGCTGCTCAATGCAGGCGCGGACAAGGTCAGCTTCAACTCGGCTGCGGTTGCAAACCCCCAAGTCATCGCCGACGCCTCGACCAAGTACGGTGCCCAGTGCATCGTGGTGGCGATCGACGCGAAGCGTCGTGCCGCCGGCGATGCCGGCGCGAGCGCCGAGGGGTGGGATGTCTACACCCATGGTGGTCGTCGCAATACCGGACTTGACGCCGTGGAATGGGCCCGCACCATGACCGAGGCGGGTGCGGGGGAAATCCTGCTCACCAGCATGGATCGCGATGGGACGAAGGCTGGCTTCGATCTCGCCTTGACGCGCGCAGTGGCAGATGCCGTGCCCGTACCGGTCATCGCGTCGGGGGGCGTGGGCAATCTCCAGCATCTCGCCGACGGCATTCGCCAGGGACACGCCGACGCCGTCCTGGCGGCCAGTATCTTCCACTATGGCGAGCAGACCGTCGGCGAAGCGAAGCGGTTTCTCGCAGCCCAGGGCATCGCGATGCGTATCTGACCCCGCGGCGATCGTCCCCCACCACCGAGACTTGACGCATGAACTGGCTTGACGACATTCGCTGGGACAAGGACGGCCTTGTTCCGGCCATCGCGCAGGAGGTCGACAGCAAGGACGTGCTGATGGTTGCCTGGATGAACCGCGAGGCGTTGGCGCGCACGGTTGAACTGGGTGAAGCGGTGTATTGGTCGCGCTCGCGCCAGCGGCTGTGGCACAAGGGCGAGGAATCGGGGCACGTGCAAAAGGTCGCGTCGATCCGGCTTGACTGTGACGCCGACGTGCTGCTGCTGAGCGTGCACCAACTCGGACACGACCCGGGCATCGCATGCCATACTGGCCGCCACTCCTGTTTTTTTCGCACTCTGCGCGAGGGACATTGGGAAACGGTCGAGCCGGTGCTGAAAAATCCTGAGGACATCTACCGTTGAACACGCACGATATCACTGAATCCGGCATCCTCGACCGTCTTGCGGCAGTCATCGAGAGTCGTCGCGGGTCCGATCCGGACGCCTCGTATGTCGCGCGGCTCTTTGCCAAGGGCGAGGACGCGATGCTGAAGAAAATTGGCGAGGAAGCGACCGAATTCGTGCTTGCTGCCAAGGGAGGCACGCGCGAACAGGTCATCTATGAAGCTGCCGACCTGTGGTTCCACACTTTGGTGGCGCTTGTTGCGCATGAAGTACGCCCAGATGAGGTGCTGGCCGAACTGGCGCGCCGCGAGGGGCTTTCCGGTCTGGAGGAATTTGCCCAGCGCGGCATCGCAACATGCGCGCGGTCCGGGGGGTTAAAATAAACTGTCCTGTCATGTCCCGGGCGATGTTCGCCCGTCAAAAGCGCGCAGCCGTTCAAGGCCGCAACGGAGTAGAAACATGGGCTCGTTGAGCATTTGGCATTGGTTGATCGTGTTGGCGATCGTCGTGATGATCTTTGGCACCAAGAAGCTCAAGAACATCGGAACGGATCTTGGCGCCGCGGTGAAGGGCTTCAAGGACGGCATGCGTGAGGGCGATTCCGATACCCCCCCTTCTGCTCCCGATCGGCAAATTCCGGCACAAAACGTCGCTGCCAAGGATGCAATCGACGTCGAGGCGAAGGAAAAGCACTGACGCACCCCGCAAGGACGTGCGAGGGCCGGCGTGCGAGCCGGCCTTTTTGTTCCCGGACGTGAGGGCCAGACAGGCATGTTTGACATCGGCATTTCCGAACTAGGCATGATCGGGGTGGTGGCCCTGATCGTGCTGGGCCCCGAGCGGCTGCCGCGCGTGGCGCGCACGGTGGGGACGCTGCTGGGCCGCGCGCAGCGCTACCTGGCCGACGTCAAAAGCGAGGTGAACCGCCAGATGGACCTCACCGAGCTTCGCAGCATGAAGGAAGGCTTCGAGTCGTCGGTGCGTGAGATGCAAGGAGAAGTCGCGCGGAACGCGGGCGAAATTCACCAGGAATTCGAATCTGCCTGGAAGGATGCCACCGCCGGTCTGCACGGCGAACCGGGTGCCGAACCGTCAGACGCGGTGCAGGGCCCCACCCCCTATCTGATCGATGTGCCAAGCGCGAAGCGCCTCAAGCGCTCCACGGGTCACGCGCTGCCGTTATGGTACCGGCGCCAGGCGCGGGTACGGACCCGTGCGCTGTCGGGCGCTGCGCGTGTTGCGCGCCACCGTCCGCATCGCTGACCATCCCCGCATCATCCGCGTAGGCCCGCCAATTGAACGACTCCAAGCATTCTGCAGACGCCGACGTCGACGCCGAGCAGCCCTTCGTCACCCATTTGATCGAGCTTCGCGACCGTCTCATCCGGGCGCTGATTGCCGTCGGCGTCGTCTTTGCGGTGCTGCTGGCCTATCCAGGCCCGTCGGGTCTGTTCGATATTTTCGCCCGGCCCCTCATCGATCATTTGCCGCATGGTTCAACGATGATCGCGATCGGGGTCATCACCCCGTTCCTGGTGCCGCTCAAGCTGGCACTGTTGTCGGCCTTGATGGTGGCGCTGCCCCTCGTGCTCTATCAGCTCTGGGCTTTCGTGGCGCCAGGCTTGTACGCGCACGAAAAGCGTCTCGTCGTCCCGCTGATCATTCTCAGCACGCTACTGTTTTATCTCGGCGTGGCGTTCGCGTACTTTGTGGTCTTGGGGCGCCTGTTCACCTTCATTCAGGCGGTGGCGCCCAAGGTCATCACAGCGGCGCCGGACATCGAGTCGTATCTCAATTTCGTGCTGACGTTGTTCCTGGCGTTCGGCAGCGCCTTCGAGGTACCAATCGTGTTGATGCTGCTGGTGCGCTTCGGCGTGTTGAGCCTGGATCAGCTCAAGGCCTGGCGCTCATACTTCATCGTCGTCGCCTTCATCATCGCGGCGGTCATCACGCCGCCCGACGTGTTCTCGCAGACGAGCCTGGCGATCTCCATGATCGTGCTCTACGAGGTGGGCATCATCGGCGCGCGGCTGCTGGCGCGCTATGCACCCCCGGCGGATGCGGACGATGCCGCGTCCGGCGGCGAGACGGTGAAGTCGGGGGATTGAGACGGATCCGGCGTCCCGATCGGAGCGCCGAATTCACCGCCTCCATCGTTGGCACGGGGTGCATCGGCAGGCCGTTCGGCAACCTTCACCCGCAGGATTTCCTGGCGCCCACGCCGTATGACGCGCAAATCGACCGTGTTTCCGGGTTGAAGCGCCGCCACCGTGTCGAGAAGCTCGCCCGTGTCGTGCACCGCATGCCCGGCGACGTCGACCACGACATCGCCCGGCTCCACGCCCGCCCGGTCGGCCGGCCCACCGCGCAGCACCGCAGCGATTTCGAGGTCGGCGCCGGCCGGCAGGCGCAGCGTCCGGGCGCGCGTAGGATCGATCGCAACGGGCTCGACCCCGATCCAGCCCCGCAGCACGTGACCCGAGGCGATGAGTTGCCGCAGCACGTTGTGTGCAATGGATGCGGGCACCGCGAAGCCGATGCCCAGCGATCCACCGGAGCGGGAAAAAATGGCGGTATTGATACCCAGCAAATTGCCTTCGACGTCGACCAGTGCCCCGCCGGAGTTGCCGGGATTGATCGCCGCGTCGGTCTGAATGAAGTTTTCGTAGGTGTTGATCCCCAAGTCGTTGCGTCTGAGCGCGCTGACGATACCCTGGGTCACCGTTTGGCCGACGCCGAAGGGGTAGCCAATCGCCAGCACCACGTCGCCGACGTGCGCGCGCGTGTCGTCTGCGAAGGTCAGGGTTGGAAGGTCGTGCAGATCGATGCGCAGCACTGCCAGATCGGTATCCGGGTCGCGTCCCACCACCCGGGCGGCGGCTTCGCGATGGTCGGCAAGGCGGACCTCGATTTCCTGCGCACCTTCGACCACATGATTGTTCGTCAGGATATAACCGTCGGGGGTGACAATGACTCCCGAGCCCAGGCCGACGCGCGGGCGTTGCGGGGAAAGCCCGAACAATTGGTCGAGTTCGCTGCCCGCACGACCCGATACGAGCCGGGTGGAGGTGACCGAGACGACTGCCGGCATGGCCCTGCGCGCGGCGCCGCTGTAGGACGCGCTGGCGGGGACCGGGGCGATGGCAATGCGCGCCGCCGGCGCGTTTGCTGTCGCGAACCATTCGGGGGCGAACGTCCGCAACACGATGATCACCGCCATCGCGATGGTCGTCGCCTGAGCGAAAATCAACCACAACCTACGCATATTTCTCTGCAATGACACCATGGTGAATCGCGAACAACTGCTCGCTGAGCTAGGCGAGATCCTGCAACCCGAACGTTTCGACGATTATGGACCCAATGGCCTCCAGGTCGAAGGACGGCCGACGATTCTCCGGCTCGTCAGTGGCGTCACCGCAAGCCTGGCGTTGATCGAACGCGCTGTCGCGTTGCGCGCTGACGCGATTCTCGTCCATCACGGCTGGTTTTGGCGGGGCGAGGACGCGCGCGTGGTGGGGCAGAAGGCACGCCGCCTGCGTGCACTCATGGGAGCCGATATCAATCTGCTGGCCTATCATCTGCCACTCGATGCGCATCCGGGGTTTGGCAACAACGCGACCTTGGCCGCGCATATGGGGTGGGTCGTGGATGGCCATTTCGGCCGCCAGGACCTTGGCATGATCGGCCACGCGCCGGGCTGCCGTACCCTGGGTGAGCTCGCGCGCAGCTTGCAGGCGAGGCTGCGGCGCGCACCGGTGCTGGTGGGCGACCCGGATGCACCGGTCGGGCGCCTGGCCTGGTGCACGGGCGCCGCGCAGGACTGGATCGCCCAGGCTGGCGCCGCTGGTGCGACGGCCTACATCAGCGGCGAAATTTCCGAGCCTACGGCCCATTACGCCCGCGAAATGAACGTGGCATACCTTGCCTGCGGCCACCACGCCACGGAGCGCTATGGCGTGCAGGCGCTTGGCATCCACCTGGCGCAGCGCTTCGATCTCGACCATCACTTCATCGACCTGGACAATCCCGCATGAACGTCAAACCACTTGCCGTTTCAATGGGCGACCCAGCCGGCATCGGCCCCGAGATCATCGTCAAGGCTTTTGCGGCCGGCCTTGCCGACGGCTGTGTGGTGTTTGGAGACGCCGAGATCATCGCCGCCGCGGTGCGCGCGTTGCCATGGGCGCCCGCCACGCAGGCACCCGTTGTCGCACGGGTCGTGGATGCAGGGGCGGCGGCTGCGTTGCCGGCAGGCGTGATTCCCGTGCTTCAGGCTGCGGGGATCACGCCGGCGCAGCTGCGCGATCTCGAACCGGGCCGCATCGACGCGCGCGCCGGTGCAGCGGCATATGCGGCGATCGTCGCGGGGGCGCGCGCGGCGCTCGCCGGGGAGGTTGCGGGGCTCGTGACCGCGCCAATTCACAAGGAGGCCCTGCATGCTGCAGGTGTCCCGTTTCCCGGGCACACCGAGCTGCTGCAAAGCCTGTGCGGTGGCGTGCCGGTGCGCATGATGCTGGCCAATGACGCGTTGCGGACGGTGCTTGTCACCATTCACGCCAGCGTGCGTCACGCCATCGATGCCATCACGATTCAGTCCGTGCTTGAGACGCTGCGTATCACCGCGCATGCCGCGCGTGCCTGGGGCCAGCCGCAGGCGCGTATCGCCGTGGCTGGCCTCAACCCCCATGCCGGCGAGGGCGGACTGTTCGGCGACGAGGAGATTCGGGTCATCGGCCCTGCCATTGCACAGGCGCGCGCCGAGGGCATCAACGTCAGCGGACCATACGCTCCGGATACCGTGTTCATGCGTGCGCGCAACGCGCCTGACCATCAGGGAGCATTTGACGTCGTGGTCGCCATGCTGCACGACCACGGCTTGATCCCGGTGAAGTATCTCGGGCTGGAGCAGGGCGTGAACGTCACGCTCGGCCTACCCTTCGTCCGCACCAGCCCCGACCACGGTACGGCCTTTGATATCGCCGGCCGCGGCATGGCCGACCCAACCAGTCTGGCGGCGGCGATCGCGATGGCCCGCCGCATGGGATCCGCGGCGCCGGCAGTGCTTACTTCCTGAGAGCGTCGCGGATTTCACGCAACAGCAGAATGTCTTCTGCCGGTGTCGGTTCCGGCGCAGGCGCCGCGGGGGCGGCGGCCGGCGCCTGCTCGGCGCGTTTGAGCTTGGCGATAGATCGGACCATGAGAAAAATCACGAACGCCAGAATCAGGAAATTGAGGGCGATGGTGATGAAGTCGCCATAGGCAAGGACAGGGACGTTGGCCTTTTTCAATCCTGCCAGCGTCATGACGGCGCCGTGAGGAACCGGTCCGAGTACGACGAAGAGGTTGGAGAAATCAATCTTTCCCACCACCGTGCCAACCAAGGGCATCACGATGTCACCCACGAGAGCGTCGACGATCTTGCCAAACGCACCCCCGATGATGACAGCCACGGCCAAATCGATCACGTTGCCTTTGACGGCAAATTCTTTGAAGTCTTGCAGGAAGCTCATAGGGTCTCTCCGAAATTACGACTGATGATCGGGAATTTAATCTGAATTCAATGATCAAAGGAAAAAGTGTGCGCGTTGGAGCCACGAAATACAGTAGTTTCGATCTCCAGCGCCTTGGTCTTGGCCAGGATTCCAGGCCCGACCCGACTCCTCGAATCCAGCGCGCACCGTCGTCCGGTTCGTGGGCTGGAAAACGCTGGCACCCGGGTCGATGTCCGAGACGCAGTATGATTCGGACGTTGCCGATCTTGTCGCTTACATGCAGTGGATGGCGGAACCCGGGCAGCGCGAGCGCAAACGCATCGGCGTTTTCGTGATGCTGTTCCTCGTGGCTTTCACGTTCATCACGTGGCGTCTCAAGAAAGAATATTGGAACGATGTGAACTAGCCACCGGGCTCCCGCCCGGGCTGGCCGCGGCAGGGGTGGACATCCTGGTCCACTCCTTTCGCTTTTTCGGGAGTCGCCCCTCATGATGGTGCTTTACTCTGGCACGACCTGCCCTTTTTCGCAGCGCTGCCGCTTTGTCCTGTTTGAAAAGGGCATGGATTTTGAAATTCGAGACGTCGACTTGTTCAACAAGCCCGAAGACGTCGCTGTGATGAACCCCTATGGCCAGGTGCCGATTCTGGTTGAGCGCGACCTCATCCTCTACGAATCCAACATCATCAACGAGTACATCGACGAGCGTTTTCCGCATCCGCAACTGATGCCTGGTGACCCGGTGGCGCGCGCGCGCGTGCGGCTGTTCCTGTTCAATTTCGAGAAAGAACTCTTCGTCCACGTTTCTGCCCTGGAGTCGCGGGTGACCAAGAGCAACGAGAAAGTGATGGAAAAAGCTCGCGCTTCGATCCGTGACCGTCTGACCCAGCTCGCTCCGATCTTCACCAAGAACCGGTTCATGCTGGGCGACGATTTTTCCATGCTCGACGTTGCCATCGCCCCGCTGCTCTGGCGCCTGGACCACTATGGCATCGACCTGCCGAAGTCGGCTGCGCCACTGTCGAAGTACGCGGAACGTATTTTCCAGCGCCCGGCCTACATCGAGGCGCTCACGCCGTCAGAAAAGGTGATGCGCAAGTAAGCGCGAGGTGATCATGGGCAAAGGCGACGACACCATCATTCCGACAAAGCCGTATCTGTTGCGGGCTCTGTACGAATGGTGCACCGACAACGGCTTCACGCCGTACCTTGCGGTGCAGGTCGACGCCAGCGTCCGGGTTCCGCGCGAGCACGTGAAGAATGGTGAAATCGTCCTCAACATCAGCTTCGAGTCGACCAGCGCGCTGAAAATGGGCAACGAGGACATCAGTTTCAAGGCACGCTTCGGCGGCGTGGCGCGCGACATTCTGATCCCCATCACCCACATCACGGCGATTTACGCGCGGGAAAACGGTCAAGGCATGGCCTTTCCTCCGCCCGAGCCACGGGAGCAGGTGCCCACCGCCGAGGGTGGCGCATCAAACTCCGTTTCGGGAGATGTTCCAGCGGCGGCACCCGCGGTCGATTCCGCGTCTGAGCCGCCTCCCGAACTTCCTCCGACGCGACCCTCCGGGTCCCATCTCAAACGCGTCAAGTGACTCGGTTCGCCAGGGTCACGATGCGCATCCAGACGCCGCTTTAGCTCAGCTGGTAGAGCAACCGCCTTGTAAGCGGTAGGTCATCCGTTCGATTCGGATAAGCGGCACCAAAAAATTCGTTCTTAAACAATAGCTTAGAGAGAACATTCAGAATTTCGCGTTCGTTTTCTAGCGTGATTTTGGGGCGAATTTTGTCCCTCGGTGTCCCCCCAGTGTCCCAAAAGGTCCCTTCTGGGACACGCTGTTTGTCCCTCAGAAGTCCCAGGCATTGGTGCTAAGGGCTCAGATCGGCCCCATTGGCTGGATGGAAATTGACCACCGCTGCAGAAGCCTGGCGTGGCCATGCTAAAGGCAATTCGCTTGATCATGGTGCAGCAAGAGGTATTTATTTGCTTCTTTCAAAAGAAGCAAAAATCTTAAACATGCTTTATTCATAAGAAGCTAGGCATTGACATTTGCTTCGTCATAGGCGAGCATTGCTTTTGCAAAAAGCAGCTTGCGAGCTAGCAATGTCACCCGACCTCAACCAACTTCGACTCGAGCAACTTCAAGCCACCTTGTCCAGTTACGCGGACTTGGTGAAGCGGCAGGCTCCATCACGGGGATGGCTGAAGCTCATTCGAGAGGCCTTGGGGCGCACGGAACGCCAGCAGGCTCAGCGAATGGGCATCACCGGGCCGACGTTGCACAAAGCTGAGCAGTCCGAAGCGGATGACCGCATCACGCTCGGGCAACTGAGAAAGCTTGCCGACGGGCTGGACTGCGAGCTGGTCTACGCCCTCGTGCCCCGGCGGCCGCTCACGGAGGTCGTCCAGGAACGCGCCCGCGCCATCGCCGTGGAAGAGGTTGGGGGCGTAGCCCACACCATGGGCCTGGAGGACCAGCGTCCGAGTGCCGAACGTCTGCGCAAACAGGTGGAGCGCAGGACGGATGAGCTGCTGCGCGGTCGCTGGTCCGACCTATGGCGATAGACCTCGACGAGCAGGATGGCCAGACCCCACTGGACCCGAACGAGAAGACCGGGCTCATTCCGCAGCACCCAGCCACCAAAGCAGATCTGAACGACTGGGAGCAAGAGAACATCCTGCACGCCCTACGCTGGCTGAAGCGGTTGCGTGCGCCGGATGTCCTCAGTGAGAAGTTCTGCCGAGAGTTGCATAAGCAGATGTTCGGTAAGACTTGGGCATGGGCTGGCACGTTTCGCAAGTCGGATAAGAACATCGGCTGCGACTGGATGCAGGTAGGAGTCAAGCTGGCCCAGCTGTTCGGGAACACACGGTGGTGGGTCGACAACGCCGTGTTTCCCCATGACGAAATCGCCGCGCGCTTTCACCATGATCTGGTCTGGATTCATCCATTTCCGAATGGGAACGGGCGGCACTCTCGCATGATGGCTGATGCGCTTTTGCGTAGCCTTGGCCAACCAGTGTTCTCTTGGGGCGGTGGCGGCAGCCTGGTCGCTGCCAACGAGGTCCGAGACCGGTACTTGGCGGCTCTGCGAGCGGCAGACCGCGGCGACTATCGGGTGCTGCTGGCGTTCGTCCGCAGCTGACAGCTCCTCGTGGTCGTCTGTGGGCGCTTTAGCATCGCAAGACTCTTGTGCCCCATCATCGATGCGACCTCCATCACACCGAGCCCTTGCTCGAACAGGCGCGACGTGGCTGCGTGCGAGATCGAGATGGCGCCAGGTCAACCCAATCAACTCGCCCATGCGCATTGAGGTCTCGACCACCAGGACGAGAAAACTGTCGATTCGGATAAGCGGCACCACCAACAACAACGCCTGGCAAACAGAGGCGCTACCCGCCTCTGGATTGCTGCATCGCGACAGCGGTGTCGGGCGTGATGCACCCCCTCATAGCGCGTGGACCACCAGGCGGAAGTCCGGGTCCTCTGGATAGGGGTGGATGGAGAAGCCCAGGCTGCGCATCAGCTTGAGCATGCCGGGGTTGTTGGCGAGCACCATGCCGTTGATTTCGCGCAGCCCCCTCTCCCGTGCCACATCCATGATGCCTTGCATCAGGCGCGAGCCGATGCCTTTGCCATTGAATTCATCAGCGACCACCAGCGCAAATTCGCAGCTGGTGCGGTCGGGGTTGGTCACGTAGCGGGAAACACCGATCACCCGCTCACGTTCCCCCTCGTGCCCGGCCTCGCCGGTCCCGCGTTCGCGCAGCACTGCCACGAGCGCCATCTCGCGGTCGTAATCGATGAGGGTGAAGCGCGCGAGCATGGTCGGGGGCAAGTCGGCGCGCGACGAGACGAAACGGAAATAGCGGCTTTCAGGCGACAGATCGCGCACCATGTCGCGCAGCATCTCGGCGTCGTCGGGGCGGATTGGGCGCACCATGTACTCCCCCCCGCCGTGCAGCGGCACGATTTCGCTGTGGTTGGCCGGGTAGGGGTGAATGGCCAGATGGCCGTAACGTCCGTGGTCGCCGTGCATGCCTCCATGCGCAGGTCCGATCACAATGCGTGCGTCCACGGCCACTGCACCGCTTTCGTCGACGATGACAGGGTTCATGTCCATTTCACGCAACTGCGGCAGCTCGCATGCCATTTCCGACACGCGCAGCAGCAACTGTTCCAGTGCTTCCATGGCGATGGCCGGTGCGCCGCGCCAAGGGCCCAAGGTCTCCGCCACGCGTGCCCGCTGGATCAGGCTGCGACCGAGAAACTGATTCAACGGGGGTAATTCCATCGCGCGGTCAGCGAGCAATTCGATCATGGTGCCGCCAGCACCGAAGGTGATGACCGGCCCGAACGGCGCATCGGTGACAAGGCCGACGTAGATCTCGCGTCCGCGGTGCGCGCGCGCCATCTTCTGCACCGTCACGCCGTTGATGCGTGCCGTCGGCTGCAGGCGCGTGACGTTGCGCATCATGTCCTCGAAGGCGTCGCGCACATTGGCGCCGTTCACGATGTTGAGCGCGACACCCTCCACGTCCGATTTGTGACTGATGTCGGGTGAATCGATTTTCAGCGCGACTGGAAAACCCATCTGACTGGCCAGGAGCATGGCCTCGTTGGCGTTGCGCGCCAGCGCCGTGTGCGTGACCGGAATGTGGAACGCTGCGAGCAGGGCCTTGGATTCCATTTCGGTCAGCACGTGGCGGCGCTCCGCAAGCACGCTTTCGATCACCAGCCGCGCGCATTCCAGGTCAGGGGTGGCCAAGGCGGAAAGCGGTGGCGGTGTTTGCTGCAGCAGTTGCTGGTTCTGATAGAACGTGGCGACGTTGCCAAACGCACCCACCGCGGCTTCGGGTGTGCGGAAGCTCGGAATGTCGGCGCTGGCGAGGATGGAGCGAGCCGCGTCCATCGAGGCATCCCCCATCCAGCATGACAGCAGCGGCTTGCCGATGTTGCGCTGCGCCCCGGCAAGCACTTGCGCACAGGCCTCGGAGTCTGCGCCGACCTTGGGCGAGTGAATGACCAGCACGCCGGCAATGCCCGGGTCGTGGCTCGTTGCCTCGAGCGCGGCGCGGTAATGGTCCGGACCCGCATCCTCTGACAGGTCAACGAGGTCGGTCAGCGATGCCTGCGGTGGCAGTCGTGGCTGCAGCGCCGCCGCGACATCGGGCGCAAGTTTGCCAAGCTCGAGTCCGATTTCGCTGATCCAGTCGGCCGCCAGCACACCCGGCCCCCCACCGTTCGTGATCACCGCCAACCGCCGCCCCACCGGTCGGTAGCGCGATGCCAGACACTTCGAGGCCGAAAACAGTTCCACGAAGGATCGCACCCGCACGGCCCAGGCGCGTCGCAACGCGGCATCGAACACATCGTCGGTGCCGACGATGGTGGCGCTATGGGTTTGCGCCGCTTCATTGCCCGCCGGTTTGCGCCCCGCCTTGAGCACGACAACCGGCTTGACGATCGCTGCCGAACGCAAGGCGCTGAGGAACCGCCGGGCGTCACTGATGCCCTCGAAATACATGACGATGCTGTGGGTCTGCGCGTCATTGGCCAGGAAATCCAGCAGGTCCGGCAGGTCCACGCCGGTTTGCGGGCCGACCCCGACCACAGTGGAGAACCCCACGCCGTTCTTCGCCGCCCAGTCCAGCATCGACGCCGTCAAGGCGCCCGATTGCGACACCAGGGCCAGTGGCCCCTGCTTCGCCAAAGGCCCGGCAGCGCTTGCGTTCAGGCCGAGCACCGGACGTTGGAAACCCAATGTGTTCGGGCCGAGCAATTGCATGTTTTCGCGCTGCGCGATCGCTTTGAGTTCAGTGGCATGGTCGGCGCCGATGCCGCTGCCGAGCACCACCGCGGCCTTGCAGTCCAGGCGTGCCGCCGATTCCAGCGCGGCGGCGATCTGCGCCGGCGGCAGCGCGATCAGGGCCAGATCGGTGGGTTCGACAGGCGCCGAAGGCATGGCGATACCGTTCATCGCTGTTTCCACGATCACCAGACGTCCCCTGAAGCCGGGCGACGCCAATGCATGGCGCAGCGCATCGGCATGGGCGGGCGCGTCGGACGCCTCGGCTGGCGGTAGAAATGCCACGATTGATTGGGGGGACAACAGCGGGGTCAGGTAGTGCTTGTCCATCGTCGTGGCCAAAGGTTGGTGTTAACCCTGACATGTTCGCCCGCAATATGGGCAAATGTCAAAATTCTCATATTTCGTGGATGGGTGCGGCTGGACAGCAGGAGCAGCAGGTATCAAAATGTCACCGGGCCTTCATGGTCCATTCAGAGAGTGTGCAATTCACCCGGGCAATGCCCGGGTTTTTTTTGGGGATGTGCGCCATTATGTCTCTGATGCACAATGGCCCCGGCCGGCAGCGCTCCGGCCTGTTCCTGGCCGCGGCGATCGAGGAATCCGACGCGGCCATGCGCAAGGCCGTGCTGGCGCTCACGCCACGACAAGGCAGTCGGCGACACCGATTGCGCGGCCGCGTCGCGCAAGGCGTGCTCCGAGCAGTTGGCCCAGCTGGATCCGCATCGCGTTGACAAAGTCAATGTCCCCAACGTTCAGAGCACCCTGGAAGCTCTGCAGGCGAAATCGCTCGTGTGGCGTTCCGGGGTCGAAGCAGGGCTGCGCTGACGACCGCTGGGGCGGTGTCGGATAATGCGCGATCTGCTTCCCGTTCCATCATGACCGCGCCGACGCCCCACCCCACGCACATCACCGTCCATCGTCGCACCCGCGAACTCGAGATCGGATTCGACGACGGCGCGGTGTTTCGCATTCCCTTTGAACTCATGCGGGTGTATTCCCCGTCGGCCGAGGTGCGCGGTCACGGCCCAGGCCAGGAGGTGCTGCAGACGGGCAAGCGGGACGTCTTGATCGATGCGCTCGAACCGGTCGGCCACTACGCCGTTCAGCCGCGTTTTTCCGACGGGCACGACACCGGGATTTATACCTGGGAACAACTCTACGAACTCGGATCCAGGAAGGAAGCCCTCTGGGAATCCTACGCGGCCCGCCTGGCGGCCGCCGGCATTGATCGCGATGCGTCGATGACATCGCGAGCATCGCCGTCCTGCGGCCACGCACATTGAGGATGACCACGATGGAACAGGAACACACCACGCATTTCGGGTTCGAGACCGTTCCCGAAACGGAGAAGGCGCGGCGCGTCGCCCGGGTATTCGACGCGGTAGCGCCGCGCTACGACGTCATGAACGACCTGATGAGCGCGGGCCTGCACCGCGTGTGGAAGGCTTTCACCGTGGCGGTGGCGGGCGTCCGTCCGGGGCACCGCATCCTGGACATTGCCTCCGGCACCGGCGACCTCGCGCGCGCCTTCGCGCCACGGGTGGGCGTCAGTGGCCTGGTCGTGGCGACAGATATCAACGGCACCATGCTGGAGCAGGGCCGTGCCGCCCTTGAAGACGCGGGCCTGTGCGTGCCGGTGACCCAGTGCGACGCCGAGCGGCTGCCGTTCCCCGATGCAACCTTTGATCGTGTCACCTGTGCCTTCGGCCTGCGCAACATGACCCACAAGGATCGCGCTCTCGCCGAGTTCGCACGGGTGCTCAGGCCGGGCGGGAAGGTCATGGTGCTCGAATTCTCGCGTCCCTGGGCACCGTTGCGTGGCGCCTACGATTGGTATTCGTTCAACATCCTCCCTCGGCTCGGCAGGCTGGTGGCGGGGGACGCCGACAGCTACCGCTATCTGGCCGAGTCCATCCGGAAGCACCCTGATCAGGCGTCGCTCAAGAGTATGTTCGAGCAGGCAGGCTTTGCGCACGTGCAGTGGTACAACCTCTCCGCAGGGGTCGTCGCGTTGCATGTCGGCGTTAAGACCATGTGACCGGCAACACGGGGCGTCTGTCAGGTCGCGCTGAGCTCGGGTCGATGCGCATGAACGCCGCCGCGCGCGCGAATCGCTTGCAGTATTCTTGGGTCGCAAGATGCAAGACCTTGTGCAGGTTCGCCCGATTGTTTCCGCTCAAGATGCCCCACGCTGCCGCCGTTTCCGACCTTCTCATCCGGCCCGCCGCGCGCGCGGGGTCGATGTTTCCATGCTGGCGCCGCGCAGGCGCATGCATCGTCACGGTCCTGATAC
>DAICZP010000001.1 GCA_027311065.1 Thiomonas sp.
CGCCCCCTCCGGCGCCAAAGGTGACGACTCCCGACCTTGCAGAAGTGAAGTTGACGTTTGAAGCGTCCCTGCGCGAGGCCATTCAGGCCGCAGTGCATTTCCCGGAAGCGGCCCGGCTGATGCACTTGCAAGGCCGCACGCTGGTCGGTTTCACCTTTCGGGATGGACAAGTCAGCGGGATCCACGTGGTGACCTCGAGCGGCATCGCACCCCTCGACGAGGCCGCCATCGCCGCCGTGCGTAACGCGCCCTACCCACCGACCCCGTCGGGGCTCGCGGGTCGCGCGCTGTCCTTCGACATCTGGGTTCGCTTTCACATCGACACCCAATGATCCGTCGTTTCCGCGTCTGGGCCAGCGCCGCGCTACTTGCCCCGACCCTCACCGTGCACGCGGCGCCGCTGACCATCTACGCCGCAATGGGCTACGACCAGGCAGTGGTCAGTGCCTTCACCCATGCCACCGGAATCCCGGTCAATCTCGTGCACCTCAGCACCGGTCCGCTGCTGGCCCGTGTGCAGGCGGAAGGGTCGCGGCCGCAGTGGGACATGGTGTGGTTTGATGGCGAACTCGCCATGCGCGCCTTCGCAGACCGACGTATGTTGCGCTGCGGCGCAACCCCGCATGTGAACTACACCATCGCCGGGCGTGCGCTGGTGCCTGCCGACCATTGCTACGCGCCGGTCGCTGCGACCTACGCTGCCACCATGCTCGTGGACGCAGCGCAACTTCCCGCCGCTGCCTGGCCGCGCACCTGGGACGACCTGGCAGCGCCGCGACTGCGCGGCCGCGTCGGCATGAACAACCCTGCCATCTCCGGACCGACCTTTCCGTTCGTGGCGGGCATGCTCCAGCAGCGGGGGGATGCTGCCGGCGAGGCGTACTTCACAGCCTTGAAGCACAACGGCCTGCGAGTATTCCCGACCAATAGCGTGACGTTGCGTGCGCTTCAGTACCATCAGATTGCGGTCGCTGTCGTGCAAAGCTCCGCCGCACTCGGGTTCGCGCGTGGGCGGCCCAATTTGCATCTCGTGATGCCAGCGCCGTGCACGGCGCTGGCATCTGACATCGGCATCGGCGCTCAGGTGCAGGGCAAGACGCTCGACGACGCACGCAGATTCGAGGCATTCCTGCTCTCGCCCGCTGGGCAGCACGCGCTGCAAAGCGGGGACCCGGACGCGGACTCCAACGCACAGCCACTCATCGCCGGGGTTGCGGCGCCGGCGGCGGTCGCGACCTTGCATCCAACGGGCGTCCAGCATCTCGATCCAGCGCGCTGGGGCGTCCGGGAGTCGGCCCTGGATGCGTGGTTCACCGACCATGTCGTGCGTTGATCCGCCCTCAAGGACGGGCGAGGGCTTGAACACACGGCGGCGCACGTACGCCGCCTGGATCGCACGCATCGCGACGGGCTCACTGGCGGGCGGCGGGTTTGCCGCGATCGCCGCCATGGCACTGTGGGGCTGGCCCTTGACGACGTTCCTGCTGCAGGCGGTGTTTCCAGGTTTGCCGCGCGGTGTATTCACGCCTTCGCTGGCGCCGCTGACACGGGCCCTGCAAGGCGGCATGGCGTACTCGCTCCTGCACTCGCTGACAGTATCCACGCTTGCTGCCCTGATGGCACTGCCAGCGGGAGCCTGGCTGGCGTGGCTGAGCGCGCGCGCACGCCTGTGGTGGTCGGGGTGGATCGATGTCAGCGTCTGGTTGCTGCTGGTGCTGCCGGGGTATTTTCTGGCGTCCGGTTTCATGCTGCTGGCCGCCCCCATCGGCCCACTCGCCGCGTGGCCAGACCTGCAGCAGGCCGCCACGCTGCTGCTCGGGCCGCCCGGCATCGTGCTCGTGCTCACCCTCAAGGCACTGCCATTTGTCTTTCTCGCCTTGAAGCCGGCACTGGCGCAGGTGTCCGCCGCACCGATGGAAGCCGCGCTGGTGCATGGCTTGCGACCGCTGCAGCGACTGCACCTGGCAGCAGCGAGCATTCTCCCCGCCCTCGGCGCGGGACTCGCGGCGGCATTCGCCGAATCGCTGAGCGATTTTGCAGTTGCAGCCACGCTGGGGGCGGGCAGCGGTTTCATGCTCGGCACGTATGCCATCGAGCAGGCCGTGAATGCCATGCCGCTCGACTTTCCGGGCGCCGCCGCCGGGGCGGCGATGTTGCTCCTGCTTCTGGCACCCGCACTGTGGCTTCAGTCGCGCGCCAACCGCGCGCGCGACGCCGCCCGAACCCTCGGCCCGCGGCATCGGCCGACGCCGCAGCGACGACTCACACGCACGGCATCCACGTTGCACGCCCTCGGTGCCGCTTCGCTGGCTGCGTTTGCGCTCGGTGTGCCGATCGCCGCCGCCGCAAGCCTTGCGCTTCACGGAAGCAGCCACGCCGGCGCACAGGCCGGTGTACTGAGGGCGTTCGCCTACTCGCTCGAGCTGGCGATTCCCGCCGCCACCATCACCGTTGCGCTGGCCTGGCCCGCAGCAGCGATCGCCGGCCGCGGCGGAAAGTTCGGCCGCTTGCTCGACGCTGCCATGCTTGGCGTGCTCGCGCTTCCCGGCGTCGTGCTCGCCAGCTCCTACGTCTTCGCCTACAACCAGCCATGGACGCCGCTCTACGGCGGCAGCGGCCTGCTGGCAATGGCCTATGTCGCCGTGGCGCTGCCAGCCACCGCCAAGGTGCTCCAGGGCCCGGTGACGCAGTTGCACGCCCGACTGGCTGAAGCGGCGTCGGTGCATGGACTGACGCGCCTGCAGCGCCTTCGCTACATCGACGCCCCAATCCTTGCGGTGCCGTTATTCTCGGCGTGGTTGCTGGCAGTCCTGCATGTCGCTTTCGAGCTGCCGGCTTCCGAGTTGCTGTATCCTGCCGGCCACCCGCCGCTCGCCGTGGCCCTGCTCAATGCCGCAGCTGGCTTCCAGTTGCACCTCCAGGCACGCCTGCAGCTGATCGGCATCGGCCTGTTGGTGCTGTTTGCGCTGCTCGCTCGCCTTGCGTTTGGGGGGTTCTCCCCTCGCGCGGCACCGCAATCCCGACCCAGCGTCGTCGAAACCGCATGACCCTCCTGCACATCGCGCACATCCACAAGCAGTTCGGCAGCCATCATGCGCTGCGTGATCTCAGCCTTGACATCGGCCATGGCGAGTTTGTCTGCCTGCTCGGTGCATCGGGCTCCGGGAAGACCACGCTGCTGCGGGTCGTCGCCGGTCTGGAGCGCATCGACGCCGGATGTGTCGACATCGACGGCGTGACCGTGGACGCACCCGCTGCCGCCCACGTGCCTCCCCAGCGCAGGGGCCTGGGCATGGTGTTCCAGGACTACGCGCTCTGGCCACACCTGAGTGCTCTGGAAAATATTGCGCTACCGCTCCGCGCGCGCCGACTCCCCGACGCGCATGCGCTGGCGATGGCGATGCTCGCGCGCGTCGGACTGCAATCGCAGTCAGCGCGGCGCCCGCATGAGCTGTCCGGGGGCCAGCAGCAGCGCGTGGCGTTGGCGCGCGCCCTCGCAGTGCGTCCGCGCCTGCTGCTCTGTGACGAACCGCTGTCCAATCTGGACAGCAGCCTGCGCGCGGAACTGCGCACCCTGATTGGTGACGTGGTGCGCGAAAACGGACTTGCCGCACTCTACATCACCCATGACCCGCGCGAAGCGTTCGAGCTCGCGGATCGCGTCGGCGTCATCGACGAGGGTCGCCTGCTCCAGATCGATACCCCGGAAGCGCTGGCGCGTGCGCCGGCATGCGCGGTGGTGGCGCGGCACGCCGGCACGGTCCATGCCTGATGCGGCCATCCTGCGGGATCGGTGCAACCTCGATCAACGCTTTTCAAACTGATTTCCAAGCCAATGTCCAGTCATCCAGATCAGGAGAACCAAGAAGCATGAATGCAGCACAGTGGGGCGGCTTCGCCGCCGTATTCCTCGCATCGGCCGTTGAATGGGTCGAAGCGTTCACCATCGTTCTGGCCGTCGCGCTGAGCATCGGCTGGCGTCGCGCCGGAAGCGCCGCCGCAGCAGCGCTGGCAACCGTCGCCGCCTTGATCGCCCTCACCGATCTCGGACTTGCCGCGGTTCCCATGGATATGCAGCTCATCCGTGCCGCCATTGGCGTGTTTCTGCTGCTGTTTGGCTTGCGCTGGTACGTGAAGGCCATCCGTCGCTACGCCGGACGTACCGCCTTGCACGACGAAGCTGCTGAATTCGCGCACACGCGCGCTGAAGTGGACCACGCGGAAGCGCGCGTGGCGTGGGCGGTGGCATTCAAGGGGGTCCTGCTCGAAGGCCTCGAGGTCTGGCTGCTCGTCGTGGCACTGGGCCGCACGCTGTCGGACGTACAGGCAGTCGGCGGCGCACTGGCGGCACTGGTGGCTGTCATCGGCGCCGGCTTCGCGCTGCGTCAACCACTCACCCGCGTGCCGGAAAACACCATGAAATTCCTGGTCGCGAGTGCCCTACTGTCGTTCGGCAGTTTCTGGAGTCTGGCCGGCTTGATCGGGGAAACCAGCGCGTGGCCGCTGGGTGATATCACCCTTCTCGCGCTGTTCGTCGTATTTTTTGCAGCCGGGCGCGGCGTGGCGGCCGCCGTGCGGCGCCCCGCGATCGGGGTCAAGGGAGCGCAAGCATGAAAAAACTGTTCCAGCTCGTCTTTGGTGACATCCGCAACGTGCTCTCGGTTGCCGTCGCGCTCGTCGCGGCACAGGCCCTGGCCCGCTTTGCTCCCGGCACCGCTGGCCCGGCGACGGTACTCATCCTGCTCGCAGCTGCCTGGTGGCAAGCCTCCGCATGAGCCTCTGACAGGCGGTCGCACCCTGCTCTACGCCGGCGTGGAGCCGGCAAACGGTCAGGCGCGGCGCTGCCGCGCCTGCGCCGCGCCGTCGTGCTCGAGAATGCAGGCCTCAACGGTCTCGAGATTGTTGTCGCGCGCGAAATTCAACACAAAGGCCCACGCCTGGGGCGACACCTCTGCCAGCCCACGGTGGACGACGACACTGCGCACCCCATCGACCAAGGTGGGCATGCAAAACGGCGAGTAACACAGATGGTGCTCGGCATGCCGCGCCTCGAACGGCCGGAACTGCGCCATCACCCCCGCCAGTCGCTCGGCCCAGTCGCTCGGGCGGAAGGCGCGCCCTTCGAGAGTGCGTCCGAGAATGAGGATCTCTCCCGGCTTGAGCCGGTCTTGCAGCGCAGCGTTGTCACCCATGGGCACCTCGATTCTTGCAAGGCTCGATTCTCGCCGATCGGCAGGGATCGGGGCAAACCCTGATTCGAAACACGCTGTAATCATTCGCCGCTGGCGTTGCCGATCTAACATCGCTCTCATGGACCCCGACACGCACGATCGATCCGTCTCCGAAACCACCGCATCGACGCCGCGCGGCGGACTGCGCTCCCGGCTTTGGGTCGCCGCGCAGTTCAGCGTACTCGCCGCCATGGTCGCTTGGCCAGCGCCCTGGCGCATCGACCTGCCGGCGCTCGTACTGGGCGCGCTGTCCGCCGCGGCAGCGGCCTGGGTGCTGCTCTACAACCGCCCGGGCAATTTCAACATCCGTCCGGACCCGCGGCCTGGCGGCAGGCTCATCACAGGCGGGCCGTACCGCTTCGTGCGACATCCAATGTATGTGTCGCTGCTGGGTGGAGCCGGCGCCATCGCGCTGGCGGCGCACGCCGTGGCGCAAACCATGCTCTGGCTGGTGCTCCTGCTCGTGCTCTGGGGCAAATCCGCGATGGAAGAGCGCTTGCTGGCGGGGCGCTGGCCCGAATATGCATCCTACCGCGCACGCACCGGGCGTTTCACACCACGCCGCAAACGTCCGCGCTGACCCGTGCGCGGCCCGCCTGCGCTTCAGCCCAGTCGTGCGTTTCGTTCAGCGACGAGCGTTGCGGCCACGGCCGGACGCGCCTGGACGCGCGTCACGTAGTCTTTCAGTGCCGGCCATTGCGCGAGGTCGGGCCCCACGAAAGCGGTCCAGCTCAACACGGTAAACAGGTAGGCGTCGGCGACGGAGAAACCGCTGGGCAGCAGGTAGTCCTGGTGCCCGAGGGTCTCGCAAAGATAGTCGAAGCGCTGACCAAGGCGCACCTTTTGCGACTCCTTCACGGCGTCGGTCGACGCCGGGTTGAACAATGGGCTGAACTGTTTGTGCAATTCCGTTGAAATGAAATTCAACCATTCCTGCAGACGATACCTGGGCAAGGTTCCATTCGCAGGCGCCAGCCCCGCCTCGGGCCTCAGGTCGGCGAGATACTGAACGATGGCTGGCCCTTCGGTGAGGATGCCGCCATCGTCGAGTTGCAGAACTGGAACGTAGCCTTTCGGGTTGACGGTTCGGAAATCGCCACCTCCCGCCATGGCTTTGCTCTGCAAGTCCACTTTCACGGTCTCGACAGGCAGACCGAGTTCATGCAGAACGATATGGGGGGAAAGCGAGCATGCGCCAGGGCTGAAATACAGTTTCATCAGAATCTCCTTGTGATTGCCAAAGACGAAGGCAATGGGTCAAGCCCCTGCCTCTGCGGGATTCACGGCCACCTTGCGTGGACGCAGCAACAACAGCCCGGCCAGACTCAGCAGCGCGGCCGCGCTCATCACTACCGGGCCATGGTCAGTTCCAACCAGGTAACCCACTGCCAACGCCAACAGCGGCGCGAACGGCAAGACATGGCGCAGTGGATCCCGGCGAAGCGCGGGCTCCCACCAGCGAATGGCGGTATACGCAACGCCAACCGCGACTTCGAGTGCCAGCATGGTCCAACCGAACGACCCGGGAGATGCGAGCCAGTCATCTCCCGCCATCACCGATGCCACCGGCATCACAACCGCCGCGATGACCAATTCATGCAAGTCGAGCCACGCCCCGCCGGACACCCGCATCATGGCCGCTGAGCCGCGAACCGTCACTTCTGCCGCCCAGAGTGCACCGCCCAGCAAGCCCACCGTGGCAGCCAGCGGCGCATGCCCCAGCAGCCCGAGAATCATGGCGGCCGTGGCCGCCGCCGCCGCGACCACGTTCTTGCGCACGCCGGCGCGCAACAATGCCAGCGGACCCAGGGTCAGGACCAGGAATCCGCTCCCGCCGAGCCTGGCGGCAGCCACGGCACAGAGTCCGAAGCGAATGCTCATCAGCAGACCGATGCCCAGTCCTGGCAACAATGCATCACGGCGCCCGAACACGGGCAGGCCGCGGGAACGCGTCCACAGCCAGGTCACCAGCAGGTTGGCGGTCACCACCACCGTGGCTTGCCGCAGCGGAGCAACGGTCGGCGCCGCGGCAAACGCCAGCGGACCCGTCAATCCCCAGGTGACGATACCGATAAATCGGCGCGGATTGATCGATTCCATGGTTGACATCGCGGCAAACGCTCTCAGTCGCTGTCCAGCCCTTCCTGGACCAACTCGGCCGCGCGCAGCACCGCGCGCGCCTTGGCCTCGGTTTCCCGCCATTCCATTTCAGGAATCGAGTCGGCCACGATGCCGGCGGCGGCCTGCACATACAGCCAGCCCTGCTTGATGATGCCAGTGCGTATCGCAATGGCCAGATCCATGTCGCCGGCGAAGCTCCAGTAACCAACAGCACCACCATACAGCCCGCGCCGCGTCGGCTCCAGCACATCAATCACTTCCATGGCCCGAATCTTCGGTGCCCCGGACAGCGTGCCGGCAGGAAACGTTGCGCGCAGTACGTCCATGGCATCGAGCCCCGGTTGCAACAGTCCCTCGACATGACTGACGATGTGCATGACGTGCGAATAGCGCTCGATCGCGAACGCCTCGGTGACCTTCACCGAGCCGATGCGGGCGATGCGACCGAGGTCATTCCGTGCGAGGTCGATCAGCATCAGGTGCTCTGCACGCTCCTTCGGATCTGCAAGGAGTTCGCGCTCGTTGACGACGTCCTGTTCGGCCGTGGCCCCGCGTGGACGGGTTCCCGCCAATGGGCGGATGGTGACGCGCTCACCCGCGGCGCTCGATTCCTGTCGCACAAGAATCTCGGGGGACGAGCCCACGACCTGGAAATCACCGAAGTCGTACAGGTACATGTACGGTGAGGGATTGAGCGCGCGCAAAGCGCGATACAGCGCCGCCGGAGACTCCGGAAAACGCTTGCGCAAGCGCTGCCCCACCTGGACTTGCATGAAATCCCCGGCGGCGATCAATTCCTTCGCCCGCTCCACCGCCTCGAGGTAGTCCGCCTTGTCGAATTCACGCTCCACCGGGGTCACAATGGACGCGCGCAGTTCTGGCACGGACACCGGCACGCGAAGCTTGTTGCGCAGCGCACGCAGCCGTGCATTGGCCGCGCTCCACGCATCGGGCTGGGACGGATCGGCATAGACAATGAAATACAGCTTGCCCGCCAGGTTGTCGACAACGGCAAGTTCTTCACACTGCAACAACAGAATATCCGGCAGATCTAGCGGATCAGCCCGCGGGTTGCGTAGCGCCGATGCTGCCAGCTTGGGCTCGATGTAACGCGCCGCGTCATACCCGAAATAGCCAGCCAGCCCTCCGGAGAAGCGGGGCATGCCTGCGGGCAAGGACACCTTGTAACGCGCCCGGAAGGCCTCGATGAAGTCCAGCGGCGGCGCCTCCGAGCGCTCGACCTCCACCCCGTCGCGCAACACACGTGTGATGCCATCCTTGACGCGCAATTCCGTGCGTGCGGACAAGCCGATGAAGGAGTAACGCCCGAAGCGCTCGCCACCGACCACCGATTCCAGCAGGAACGTGTTGCGCCCGCCACCCGCGTCACACGCGAGCTTGAGATAGAGCGACAGCGGCGTCTCCAGATCCGCGAGCGCGTGGGACACGACGGCGATGCGGTTGAAGCCCTCCCGGGCCAGGTTTTGAAATTCGAGTTCGGTCATGGCTGGACTGGGGTGGGCACCGCGAAACGCCGCGCCTCCGGGCCGCGCGGGCCCGTGTCGCGGCACTTTAGCAAATCCCGCATTGGCGACGCATATGCCCATTGCCAAGCCGCGCGCACTCATGCAGACTGCGCCACATTTCCGCCACCGGAGATCACGATGTCCGCAATGTTCCACCCGCGCCAATGGGCGCTGGCACTCCTGTTGAGCACCGCCGCCGTCACACTGCCCGCGAAAGCCGTCGAGATTCACGGCGTCCAGGTCGCACCGACGCTGCAGGCCGGCAGTCAGACGCTCGTGCTCAATGGCGCGGGCACGCGTTACTTCCTTGTGTTCAAAGTCTATGTCGCGGCGTTGTATCTTCCACACAGGACCACCCAGGCGCAACAGGCGCTCGACATGCCCGGTGCGCGCGAGTTGCGGCTCGTGATGCTGCGCGACGTCAGCGGCAAGGAGCTTGGGGACAAACTGACCGAGGGCATCCAGAACAATGTGTCACTGGCGGACTTCGGGCGGCTGGCGCCCGCACTGGCGCGCCTGGGCGGGCTGTTCGCACAGAAACGCCAGCTCAAGACGGGCGAAACGGTCATCCTGCAGGACACGCCCGGCCACGGAATGCGCATCGTGATCGACGGCTTGCCAGCCGGTTCTCCCTACCCGGAACCCGGATTCTTCAACGCCTTGCTCAAGATCTGGCTCGGTCCTTCTCCGGCTGACCAGCGCCTGAAAAAAGCCTTGCTCGGCGACGCATCGGTGCAGGACTGACCTGAGGTCAACCCACCTTCACGGTGTTACCCGGCCTGGATATGCAACGCGTCCAGGCGGTCGAAGTAGGCTGCGGCGGGAGTCGCACGAATGGGCTCGCCGTGGTTGTAGCCGTATGTGGCAAGCACCACGGCGCACCCGGCGCCGCGCGCAGCCGCGGCGTCATTCTGCGAGTCGCCGATCATCAGGGTGTCGGCTGGAGCGACACCAATCTGGCGACACGTTTCCACCAACGGCATCGGATCGGGCTTCTTGCGCGCAAAGGCGTCGCCCCCATTGATCGCGGCAAAAGCATCGAGCAGGCCTTTCTGCCGCAGCAGTTCGCGCGCGTAGACCGTCGGCTTATTGGTTATGCATGCCAGGATCAGCCCCGCTTCACGCAGCCGGAGCAGGCCAGCGGCCACGCCCGGGAACACGGCGGAATGATGCCCGTTCACCTCCGCGTAATGGCGCTGGTAGGCATCGAGTGCGGGGCCGTACAGGACGTCAGCGTCCGCGTCGGCGAGGTGGATGCGCAAGGTCTGGGCGACAAGGTACTCCGATCCCTTGCCGATGCGGACTTCGACCTCGGCACGCGACACCTCTGGCAATCCGAATTCGGGCAGGACACGGTTGAGCGTCGCATGGAAATCCCCGAGCGTGTCCACCATGGTGCCGTCCAGATCGACGATCGCGGCGCGCACCGGCACCCCCGCGACGCGCGTCGCGGGGGTCACTTCACCTCCGCGAGGTTGGCGCGCATGACGTCGATCACCGCCTTGTAGTCCTTCTGACCGAAGATCGCGCTACCGGCCACGAACGTATCGGCACCCGCAGCTGCCACCCGGGCAATGTTGTCAGCCTTGATTCCGCCATCGACTTCCAGCAGCACGTCGCGGCCGGTACGCGCCTTGTAGGCATCGAGTTTCGCCCGCACGCGCGCCGCCTTGCGCAAGGCCTCGTCAATGAAACCCTGCCCGCCGAAGCCTGGGTTCACGCTCATGATCAGAACCATGTCAAGGTTGTCCATTTCGTAGTCCAGCACTTCGAGACTGGACGCCGGGTTGAACACCAGGCCGGCCTTGCAGCCGGCATCCCTGATGAGTTGCAAGGTCCGGTCGACATGGCGACTTGCTTCGGGATGGAAGGTGATGAGGTCGGCGCCGGCCCTGGCGAACGACTGGGCAAGCGCGTCGACAGGTTCCACCATGAGGTGCACGTCCAGGGGCACCGGGGTGCCATCGGCGCGCTTGCACCAGGGCTTGATGGCCTGCGCAACGCCGGGGCCGATGGTCAGATTGGGGACGTAATGGTTATCCATCACGTCAAAGTGGATGAAATCCGCACCTGCGTCAATGACGCTTTTGAC
The DNA here is from genome assembly GCA_027311065.1 of Thiomonas sp. Lineage (GTDB taxonomy): Bacteria > Pseudomonadota > Gammaproteobacteria > Burkholderiales > Burkholderiaceae_C > Thiomonas_A. Next base: position 10,971 of record DAICZP010000001.1, read on the forward strand.
TTCCTCGCCAAGGCGCGCGAAGTCGGCGGAAAGGATGCTGGGAGCGATACGGTAGGTTTTCATGGCGTCGCATTTTATGGCCCGCCCCGCGCACGCGCGGACGCGTATGCCTACAATCGACGCGACGATGAATGCCTATCAATTTTCGGTGTCCGTGACACCCGAATTCCTTCCCGATCAATCGGACGCCGAAAAGCGCGTGTGGGCGTACAGCTACACGGTCCGCATTCGCAATACCGGCAGTGTTCCGGCGCAGCTGGTGGCCAGGCACTGGGTGATCACCGACGATACGGGGCGCGTGGAGGAAGTGCGGGGGCTGGGTGTCGTGGGCCACCAGCCACTGCTCCAGCCCGGCGAATCGTTCGAATACACCAGCTGGACCCGCCTGGCGACCCCTGCGGGGAGCATGCGAGGCAGCTATTTCTGCGTCACCGAATCCGGCGACCGCTTCGATGCGCCGATCGCCGAATTCGCGTTGATTCCGCCTGGCGTCACCCTGCACTGACGTGCGGATGGGGCTGCGGAAGACAGGCGTCGTTGGCGCTTTCGCCCTGGTGGCGCTGCTGCTGGCGGGATGCGCCGCCCCACCGTCGGCACCGAACCCATCCCTGCCATCGCGCCGATCCGCACCGCCCGCGGTCACGCTCCCGGGGCTGCGTCTGCAGCCAGCGAGCTTTGATCAGCTCCCCGGGTGGGGTGGAGACGACCTCGCTGGTGCCTGGGGAGCGTGGCGGCGTGAATGCGCCGCCCGGTCTGCCGCCCTGGCGGGGGCATGCGCGGCATCCGTGGCAGTCCCACCCGACGACGCTGCCGCGCAGCGAGCCTTTTTCGAGCACTGGTTTCAGCCTTGGCAGGCCAGCAGCCCTGACGGGCACGACACCGGTCTGGTCACCGGGTACTACGAGCCCGTCCTGCACGGCGCGCTGCAGCGTCGATGGCCTTACGTGGTTCCCATCTACGGCCTGCCGGCCGGGCTGGTGGACCGCGCCGACCCCGGCGACGGTGTTACGCGCGGTCGCATCGTGAAAGACGATGCCGGCGGTACGGTGGTAGCACCGTTCTGGAGCCGTGCGCAGATCGACGCCGACCCCCGCGCCCAGGCAGACCTGGCGCGCAACATCGTCGTCTGGCTGGACGACCCCGTCGATGCGCTGTTCCTGCAGGTGCAGGGCTCCGGCCTGGTGGCGCTTCCCGACGGTCACACCCTGCGGCTGAGTTACGCCGGGGACAACGGATGGCCCTACCGCTCCGTCGGGCGCTGGCTGCTCGACCGCGGCAAACTGCGCGGTACGGTCACCATGCAAATCATCCGTGCCTGGGCACAGATGCACCCTGATCAGGTGCGCGACATGCTTGAAGCGAATCCACGTGTCGTGTTCTTCAGCGCCGCGCCGCTCGATGATGCCGGGCGGGGCCCCACCGGCGCCATGGGCGTACCGCTGACGCCATTGCGCATCGTGGCTGTCGATCGGCGTGTAGTCCCGCTGGGCACGCCGCTTTGGCTCGACACCAGTGCGGACGCGCGCCCGCTCCAACGTCTGGTCTTCGCGCAGGATGTGGGGGGGGCCATCGTCGGCGCGCTGCGCGCCGACCTGTTCTTCGGCACAGGAGCAAAAGCTGGCGACCGTGCGGGACGCATGCAGTCCCAGGGCCGTTTCTGGGTGCTGCTCCCCCGCGTGACGGCGCCGCCGCGGTCGTGAGCGACAGCGTGGTCGCCCCGATCTGGTGTAATGAAGCTGCACCGGAGACAGACCGATGACCAGAAAGCCATTCCACGCTTCCCGTTACAGCGCCGCTTGCGGCGCTGCGCTCGCCGCGCTCGTACTCGCCGGCTGCGACACTGTACCGCTGGACACCCCGGCACCGGTGGTGCCCTTGACAGCGCCGCCCGCCACGACGCCGACGCCACCGGCCCCACGGACCACGCATAGCGTTCCGCCTGCGCCTGATGCCCAACCGGCGCAGGCGCAACCGTTGGCGCCGGCGCCGGAAATTCACGCGCAACCACTCGCGCCAGCCCCGATGGCCTCGGCCCCGCAAGGGTCGGAGGCGTCCGCGCCGATGCCCGCGGCGTCGACACCGTTTGCACCAGCCTCCGCCCCCGCACCCGCGGGATCGACGCCGGTGGCGACTCCCGCGGTTCCAGCCACGCCTGCCGACGCCGTGCGCTACGTCTGTACCGATCGCACGGCATTCCTGGCGGTCTTTGGCGACGTCAGTGTGATGTTGAGTACCACCCTGGGGGTCATTCAGCTCGAGCAGACCTTGTCGGCCGACGGTGCACGCTACTCGAACGGCGATCTGCAGGTCTGGTTCAAGGGCCGCGAAGCCACGGTGACGAATCTCACGCATCCCGGATCGAAGACCCTGTGCATCGAACAACGCTGACGTGGTCACGTATTCCCCCGCTTGGCACGCGGGCAGGCGCGCGTTAGCATCGGCTGGCTGATTATTCCAGCACGCGCCCACGAGGCGCGACCTCGCCCGACGGCGTGATCCGCCCGACGGTCCGAACCGACACACAGCACGCCGCTCGCGGAACGGGGTACGACCTGCCCACCGCAGCGCGAGGAGACATGCGCGATGAACGCACCCCTACCCGAAGCGATCCGCCGGGCGCTCGAGACCGTCAGTCTCGACGACAAATACACACTCGACACCGGCCGCGCCTTCATGAGCGGCATTCATGCGCTTGTGCGCCTGCCGCTGCTGCAACGCAAACGCGACGCCATCGCAGGCCTCAACACTGCCGGCTTCATCTCGGGCTACCGCGGCTCGCCGCTGGGCGGTTACGACCAGGCGCTGTGGAAGGCATCCAAACTTCTCGCCGCCAATCACATCGTGTTCCAGCCCGGTGTGAACGAAGAGCTTGCAGCAACGGCGCTGTGGGGTTCACAGCAACTCGATCTCGAGCCTGCGCGTCAGAAGTTTGATGGCGTCTTCGGCATCTGGTACGGCAAGGGCCCCGGCGTCGACCGCTGTGCCGACGTGTTCAAGCACGCAAACATGGCCGGCACGGCCCGCCATGGTGGTGTGATTGCCGTCGCAGGCGATGACCACGCTGCCAAGAGCAGCACCGCAGCGCACCAAAGCGACCATATTTTCAAAGCTGTGGGATTTCCGGTTTTCTTCCCCAGCAACGTTCAGGATATCCTCGACCTCGGTCTGCACGCATTCGCGATGAGCCGCTACAGCGGCCTGTGGTCCGGCATGAAGACCATCCAGGAAGTCGTCGAATCGTCCGCCGCAGTCGACGTCTCTGCGGATCGCGTGCGCATTCTGCTTCCAGAGGATTTTGCGTTGCCGCCGGATGGCGTGCACATTCGCGTGCCCGACGATCCGCTGTCGCAGGAAGCGCGTCTCATGGACGTGAAGTGGTATGCCGCTCTGGCCTATGTGCGTGCCAACCGCCTCAACTACACCGTGATCGACAGCCCGCGTGCGCGCCTGGGGATCATGGCATCGGGCAAGGCCTATAACGACACGCGCCAGGCCCTGGCTGACCTCGGCCTCGACGATTCGATGTGCTCCCGATTGGGGATTCGGCTGCATAAAGTCGCGGTAGTCTGGCCTCTCGAGGCAAGTATCACCCGCGAATTCGCGACGGGGCTTCAGGAAATACTCGTCATCGAAGAAAAACGCCAGGTGATCGAGTATCAGCTCAAGGAAGAACTCTACAACTGGCGCGAAGATGTTCGACCGAACGTCGTCGGTAAATTTGACGAACGGGGCGGCGAGTGGAGTCAACCCAATCCAGCCGACAACTGGTTGCTGCCCGCCAAGGCCGACCTCAACCCCGCTGTGATCGCCCGTGCCATCGCCGCTCGTCTGGAGCGCACCGGCTTGCTGCGCGACGCCGGCGTGGACCTGCAACGCCAGTTGCGCGAGCGCATCGACCTGATCACCGCGAAGGAACGCGCACTGGCCGAGGCGGCGCCTTCGGAACGCCGGCCGCCCTGGTTCTGCGCCGGCTGTCCGCACAACACCAGCACGCGCGTGCCTGACGGTTCGCGGGCCATGGCCGGCATCGGTTGCCACTACATGGTCGTCTGGATGAACCGCAGCACCAACACGTTCAGCCAGATGGGCGGCGAGGGCGTCGCGTGGGTTGGCCAGGCACCGTTTTGCACAGACCGCCACGTGTTCGCCAACCTTGGTGACGGTACCTATTACCACTCCGGGCTGCTCGCGATTCGACAGGCCATCGCAAGCAAGGTGAACATCACCTACAAGATTCTCTACAACGACGCTGTCGCGATGACCGGCGGCCAGCAGGTCGAAGGTCAACTCAGCGTGGCGCAAATCTCGCGGGAATTGCACGCCGAGGGCGTGCGCGGCATCGTCGTCGTCACGGATCGGCCCGACCAATACGCCGAGGTGCACGATCTCGCGCCAGGGACAACCGTGCACCACCGTGACGAACTCGACGCCATCCAGCTTCGCATGCGCGAGCTTCCCGGCACCACGGTTCTCATCTATGACCAGACCTGCGCCACCGAGAAGCGCCGCCGCCGCAAACGCGGCCTGATGACGGACCCGGCCCGGCGGGTGTTCATCAACCCTCTGGTCTGCGAAGGCTGCGGCGACTGCTCCGACAAAAGCAACTGCCTGGCTGTCGAGCCACTGGAAACACCGTTCGGGCGCAAGCGCACGATCAACCAGAGCAGCTGCAACAAGGACGAGTCCTGCCTGAAGGGTTTCTGCCCCAGCTTCGTCACCGTCGAGGGCGGCAATCTGCGCAAGCCGGCGCCCCTTCCCGGCCCAAGCCTGGATGACCTCGCGCCCTTGCCCGACCCGGTGCTCCCTTCACCCATGGCGGCGGGCCGTGCAGGAGGAGAAAGCTACGGCATCCTCGTGGCGGGCGTCGGTGGCACCGGGGTGATCACGATCGGCCAGCTGCTCGGGGTAGCGGCGCATATCGAGGGCAAAGGCATCGTCACCCAGGATGCGGCGGGCCTGGCGCAGAAGGGCGGTGCAACCTGGAGCCACGTGCTCATCGCCGATCGTCCGGAACAGATCCACACCACACGTGTGGCGATGGCTGAAGCTGAGCTCATCCTCGCCTGCGACCCCATCGTCGCCGCGGATCGGGAAACCCTTTCGCGCATCCGCGAAGGTCGCACTTTTGTCGCACTCAACACCCACGGCACGCCGACCGCTGCGTTTGTGCATCAGCCCGATTGGCAATTCCCGGGGGCCGCATGCCGCGCGGCAATCGAGCACGCCGCCGGGCGCGCCAACGTCGTGGGATTCGACGCGGAAGGCGCTGCGATAAGACTGCTTGGCGACGCGCTCTACACCAACCCCATGATGCTCGGATTTGCCTGGCAAAAAGGCTGGCTGCCGTTGCAGCGCGCTTCGCTGCTGCGCGCGATGGAACTCAATGCCGTGGCCGTCGACAAGAACAAGGCCGCGTTCGAGTGGGGGCGACGTGCCGCTGCCGACCCGGAGGCATTCGCGGCACTCGGGGCGGCTCGCCAGACGATCGCCTTCGTGCGTCGCGAGTCAACGGACGAGGCACTGAAGCGCCGCACCGACTTCCTGCGCGAGTACCAAAATGCCGCGTACGCGCGTCGGTACCAGGACTGCGTCGAACGCGTACAGCGCGCTGAAGCACCGCTGCAGTCGAGTCGACTGCGTGACGCCGTGGTGCGCAACCTGTTCCGCCTGATGGCTTACAAGGACGAGTACGAGGTGGCGCGACTCCATTCTGGCGACGCCTTCGCGGCGCAAATCAAGGAGGCGTTTGACGGTGATTTCAAGCTTCACTATTACCTGGCGCCGCCAATCCTGGCCAAGCGCAACGTCAAAGGCGAACTGATCAAGCGCGAATTCGGCCCCTGGGTCGGCACCGCATTCCGGCTGCTGCGTCACCTGCGATTCCTCCGGGGCACCATGTTCGACCCGTTCGGGCACACCGCCGAACGCCGAATGGAGCGTGAACTCATCACGCGCTACCTTGCCACCGTGGATGACCTTTGCGCCAGACTCACGCCCGAAAACCTCGACCTCGCCGTACAGCTTGCCGAGGTTCCCTCCGGAATTCGTGGGTTCGGCCACGTGAAGGCGCGCCACGCCGCGGCCGCGTGCTCGCGGTGGGATGCCCTCGCGCGGGCGTGGCACGCCACTCCCGCGCG
>DAICZP010000006.1 GCA_027311065.1 Thiomonas sp.
CCCCGTCGCGCGGGCTGTGGAGTGTGGACAAGCATCCAGCCACCCTGCCACCCGGTCCGCGCTGCGGACCACGCGCGCGGCGTGGCACCTTCATCGGCTTGTTGTCCTGAAGCGTGGCGGCAGGCGCCATGCCCTGCCGCTGCGTGGTCACTCTTCAGTCCTGCTTCGGGCTCGCGTCGCGAGTCGGGTCCCCCGTGACCCTGTCGCCAACGAGCAGCCCGCCCTCTTGGGCGGGATGGAGATTCAGGTATGAAACGCATGTTGTTCAACGCAACCCAGGCCGAAGAGCTGCGGGTTGCCATCGTCGACGGACAGAAGCTGCTGGACATCGACATCGAACAGGTCGGCCGCGAACAGCGCAAAGGCAATATCTACCGCGCCGTGGTCACCCGGGTCGAACCATCTCTGGAAGCATGTTTCGTCGATTACGGCGAAGAACGTCACGGATTCCTGCCGTTCAAAGAAATTTCCCGGCGCTACTTCAAGGAAGGTGTGTCGCCATCACAGGCACGCATCCAGGACGTGATCCGCGAGGGCCAGGAAATGCTGGTCCAGGTCGAGAAGGAAGAGCGCGGCAACAAGGGCGCGGCGCTGACGACTTTCATTTCCCTGGCCGGCCGCTATCTCGTGCTGATGCCCAACAATCCGCGCGGAGGCGGCGTGAGCCGTCGCATCGAGGGCGATGATCGGCAGGAGTTGCGCGAGGTCATGGACCAGCTCCAGCACCCCGACGGCATGAGCTTGATCGCGCGTACCGCGGGCATCGGGCGCAGCGTCGAAGAACTGCAGTGGGACCTCAACTACCTGCTCAAACTCTGGGGTGCGATCGAGGAAGCGGGTAACTCCCAGAAAGGCGCGTTTCTGATTTACCAGGAATCGTCGCTGGTGATTCGCGCGATCCGCGACTACTTCACCGCCGACATTGGCGAGATCCTGATTGATACCGAGGATGTGTTCGATCAGGCGCATCAGTTCATGGCGCACGTCATGCCTGACAATGTCGGACGGGTCAAGCGCTACCGCGACGATCTGCCCTTGTTCTCGCGTTTCCAGATCGAGCATCAAATCGAGACCGCGTATTCACGCACGGTCAACCTGCCGTCAGGTGGCGCGATCGTGATCGACCACACGGAGGCCCTGGTCGCGGTGGACGTGAACTCGGCGCGCTCGACGCGTGGCACCGCCATCGAAGACACCGCCCTGCGCACCAATCTGGAAGCAGCCGAGGAAATCGCCCGCCAGATGCGTCTGCGCGACCTCGGCGGGCTGATCGTCGTCGACTTCATCGACATGGATGAAAGCCGAAACCAGCGCTCCGTCGAGGATCGCCTGCGCGACTGTCTGCGACAGGACCGTGCGCGCGTGCAGACCAGCAAGATTTCCAAGTTCGGCCTGCTCGAGGTATCGCGCCAGCGCCTGCGCCCGGCGCTGTCCGAGGGCGCCTATGTGACCTGCCCCCGCTGCAATGGCACCGGCCACATCCGCGACACTGAATCCAGCGCCCTGCAAATCCTGCGCATCATCCAGGAAGAGGCCATGAAGGAGAATACAGCAGCCGTGCACGTGCAGGTGCCGGTGGAGGTCGCCTCCTTCCTGCTGAACGAAAAGCGCGCTGAAATCACCAAGATCGAACTGCGTCAGCGCGTTTCCGTGCTGTTGGCACCGAACAAACAACTCGAGACGCCGAACTACCGCCTCGAACGCTTGAAGCACGACGATCCGCGACTCGAAAATCTGCCTGCCAGCTACCAGATGGCTGAAGTGCTTGAGCAGGAAACGACCATCGTTCGCAGCAGCAAGGACGAACGGCCGCGCCAGGAAGCCCTGGTGCGCGGCATCACTCCGGAAGGTCCAGCCCCAACCCCGGCTCCCGCTCCCGTCCAGGCCGCCACGCCCACCCCAGCACCGCAGAGCCGGGCGCCAGCCCCCGTGTCGCCATCCCCAGGTTCCGGGCTTCTCGGGTGGTTACGCAAGGTTTTCAGCGGCGAGCCAGTGCCGTCGGAAGCATCCACGAAGACGACGCCTCCTGCACCCTCCCCCGTCCCCGAAGGCGATACGACGCGTGGCCCTCGCAACGGGCGCGGCCGACGCGGGAAAGGCAATGGCAATGGCAACACCAATGTCGAGCAGCGTGGCGAACGTGCGGAACGAGGCGGCGAGCGCACGGCGCGTGCCGATCGACCCCAGCGCGATGCGACCCATGGCAACGAAGCGCGCCGCACCGATCCCGGCAAGACACGCCCGCCACGCGTCGAGCAGCCTGAGCGCCCCCAGCGCCCCGCGAAGGACGAGGTCGCGGCGACGGAAGTCCGCAACACCGCGACTGAACCGAAATCGGAACGCCCGCCGCGCGCAGCACGCCCGCAACGCCCGGTCGTCCCGGACGCTGCAGACGCTGCGCTCGATACCTGGGAGTCGTTTGGACTGACCACCCAGAATCCGGCATTGTCAGCGCATGCCGCTGCTGCCGACGTTGTGCCCGCAGTCGTCGCACCCGCGGCGATTGCGGTCGATGCGGAGCTCACCCCGGTGGAAGCAAGCCCGGTGGTCTCGACGACGGATGATGGCGTCGAAGCCGCAGAACCGGCGCGACGCCGTCGACGTCGCCGTGGCGGCCGCGGACGTGGCGCGCAGGATGGCGCGGGCACCGATGGCGGCGAGTCTTCCGACTCTGCTGAATCGGCCGATGCAGCCCAGGCCCTGGAAACCGCTGACACGGTGGAAATGGTGGAAGCCGTCGCATCGTCGACGGAGCCGGAAGCATTGCCGTCGGTACCACTGGACCTGACGCGAGATCCCGCTGCGGTGGAAGCAGCGCCAGTGATCGCCGAGGCCTCTGCCAACGCGGAGGCTGTTGCGTTGCCGAGCGTGGAAACCATCCCGGTCGAGCACGTGGCACCGACACCGATTCAGGTTCCGGCGCCGGAACCGGCTGCTGAAGTCGCGGTTTCTCGCGTGACACCTGTGACCCTCGAGCCGTTGGCGGTGCATGAACTGCAAGCGGTGGTGGCCTCGGCAGGGCTGGAATGGGTGCAGTCGGATGCCGGACGCGTCGAAAAGGCGCGCCGATCGACGCGTCAGCAGGCGGGTACGAAACAGGCCCCGCGTGAGCGCAAACCGCCCGTCGTCACGGACGAAGGGCCGCTGCTGCTCGTGGAGACGCGCAAGGACCTTCCCGTTCTGGACATCCCGGAAAACGCGGCCGACCGTTGAACCAGACCCGGCGCGCCAACGCGCCGGGCCGCCGCTGCCGACCCGACTGCTTCAGCCTGGTGCGAGACCCGCGACAACGTCCGGGTACCGCAGCGCGAGCCCGAGTTCACCCAACCGGCGGTTATCGAGTTGCCGGGATTCCCGCATGAAGCTCAGCGCCTGCAGGGAGATCCCCGCTGCGCCGGCTTCGGCGACGACGCGGGCCACGCGGGGTGGACGCGGCAAACCATATAGATCGGCGGCAAAATCGAAATACGCGCCCATCTGAAGTCTGCTTGCATCGCTCGCGTGATAGACGCGGTTCGGTGCCGCGACGAACAACGCCCGCAACACGATACGTGCCAGATCGTCAGCATGAATGTGATTGGTGAAGACATCGTCCTCGGCGCGCAGCACCGGCAGCCCCTGCATGAGTCTGCGGCGTGGCGAGCGTGTCGCCGCGTCGTAAATACCCGGAATACGCAATACGGCCACGCGCGCGCCAGGAGTCTGGCCGAAACCGCGCCAGCACCGCTCGGCATCGAGGCGTCTGCGAGCGCGCGCCGTACATGGCGCCGGGCGCCGGGTTTCATGCACGAGTGCGCCGTTGCAATCGCCGTACACCCCGCTGGTGCTCGCGTAGACCAGACGTGTGGGCGCGTGCCGCGCAGAACCTATCATGTGTCTGCGCAGCACGTTGGCGAGGTGGCGTGAGCGCGGATCGTCGTTCCCGGCGTTCGGTGGAGGCGCGAGCATCGCCACCCAGCGTGCAAGCCCCGCCAGACGCCACAGGCTGGCGACGCTGTCGAGGTCGCCGCGCAGTGGCACGATGCCTGCGTCCCGGAGCTCGGACAGCCGGTGGTCGCTCGATGTGAGTGCCAGCACGCGAAACCGCGGCCGCGCCAACGCGGCGAGCCGAAGACCGACATCACCGCAGCCGATGATCAGCAGGCGGGGTTTACGAAAGCACGATGGCAACATACAAGCAGGGATCCCATGCAATCAAGTGTCAAGGTTCTACCTAGCAAGCATACATTCCAGGTCGACGAGGGTGAAACCATTCTCGCCGCAGCGATCCGACAGGGCGTCGGTTTGCCTTACGGATGCCAGGATGGTGCATGTGGCTCATGCAAGTGCTCGCATCTGGAGGGCGCATTCACGCTGCGTGCTCACCAGCCAAAGGCCCTGACCGAGGCCGAGCGTACGCAGGGTCTCATTCTCACCTGCAGGACGGTTCCGCTCGGCGATATGGTCATCTCATGCCCCGAGCTGCCGGCGGCCGGCGTGTTCCCGGTCAAGAAACTTCCCTGCCGCGTCGTCTCGATGCGCCAGGCTGCACCCAGCGTGATGGTGATGCTGCTGCAGCTCCCATCGAATGACGAGTTCCGCTACCACCCCGGCCAGTACGTTCAATTCCTGCTGCAGGACGGGAGCCGGCGAAGCTATTCGATGGCAAACGCGCCCGACGGACAACGCCGTATCGAGCTGCACCTGCGTCACATGCCGGGAGGCCGTTTCACCGATACGGTGTTCGGCACGATGAAGGAGAAGGATATTCTCCGAATCGAAGGGCCATTCGGAAGCTTTTACCTCAACGACGATGCGCCGACGCGCCCCATGATCCTGCTGGCCTCGGGAACCGGATTCGCGCCGGCAAAGGCCATCCTCGAGCAGTTGCGACAGACTGCCAGCAGCCGACCTGTGGTGCTGTACTGGGGATGCCGCACGAAGTCCGACCTGTACATGCACGCCTGGGTCGAGGAATTTGCCGCTGCGGTCTCGTGGCTGCGCTACGTTCCGGTGCTGTCAGAGCCGCATCCTGCCGATGCCTGGTCCGGGCGCACGGGGCTCGTCCACACCGTTGTCATGCAGGACTTCCCCGATCTATCTGGTCACGCCGTGTATGCATGTGGCGCTCCGGTGATGGTGGAAGCGGCTCAGCGTGAATTCACCACCCGCTGCGCGCTTCCCGCCAATCAATTCTTTTCGGACGCTTTCACCCCAGCCACATGAGGGTGCAGAGCGGGCCGCGCTGCGCACGGTGTGCGTCGCGCGGCCCGTGCCTGCTTCACTCACCGAGGTAGGCGGCTCTGACCCGAGGGTCGTTCAGAAGTTCTTCGGCGGAGCCAGTCATGGTGATGGATCCGGAATCCATGACATACCCGCGCTGGGCAAGCTGCAGGGCCCGCTTGGCGTTCTGCTCGACCAGCAGCACCGTCACACCCTGACTGGAAATGTCGGCGACAACCTCGAAGATCTTGTCGACCATGATCGGGGACAGGCCCATTGAAGGTTCGTCCAGCAGCAGCAGCTTGGGCTGGCACATCAGCGCACGCCCCATTGCAAGCATTTGCTGCTCGCCACCCGACATCGTGCCGGCAAGTTGATCACGCCGCTCCTTCAGGCGAGGAAACGTGTGAAACACGCGATCGATGTCGTCGAGGATACCCTGCTTGTCAGCACGGATATACGCACCCATCAGCAGGTTTTCAACAATGGTCATGCGGGTGAAGATCCCGCGCCCCTCCGGGACCATCGCGAGCCCGCGCCGTACCAACTCGAACGAACCCCGACCCTGGATTTCCTTGCCCGCGTAGCTGATGCTTCCGCCCGTCGCAGGCTGCATCCCGGTCAACGCCTTCAGCGTTGTGGTCTTGCCAGCTCCGTTGGCACCGATGAGCGAAACCAGCTCGCCCTTGCGCACCTCGAAATCGATACCCTTGACGGCCTGGATGCCGCCATATGCGACTTTCAGTCCCTTGACCTGCAGCAATGCCTCCCGCTGCTGCGCGCCCTGCGCATTCCCCGACTCCAAGGGGGAGTCGAGCACACCTTCGGCGGTGCCGTGCGTCGTGCTCGTCATCTCAATGCCCCCCTGTTCCCAAATACGCTTCGATCACTTTTGGATCCTTTTGCACGTCGGCTGGAACGCCTTCGGCGATGATCTTTCCATAGTCAAGCACGGTCACGCGGTCGCACAGGCCCATCACCAGTTTCACGTCGTGCTCGATCAGCAGGATGGTGCGGCCATCGCCCCGGATGCGGTCGAGCAACTGGCGCAATTGCACTTTTTCCGTGGCATTCATTCCTGCCGCCGGCTCGTCGAGTGCCAGCAGCTTCGGGTCCGTGGCCAGGGCGCGGGCAATTTCCAGCCGGCGCTGATCGCCATAGGACAGGGTGCGGGCGCGAAAATCGGCGTAGTGCCCGATGCCGACGTATTGCAGCAGCGCGTACGCATCCGTACGGATCGCGTGCTCTTCCGCCTTGAACTTGCGCGTGCGGAAAATGGCACCCAACAATGCACTGCCGGTGCGGACGTGGCGGCCCACCATGACGTTTTCCAGCGCCGTCATATCGGGAAACAGCCGGATGTTCTGGAAAGTCCGCGCAATTCCTTCACGCGCGACCTGATGCACCGCCTGTGGGCGATAGCCGCGGCCCTCGAGCGAGAACTCGCCACCGTCGGGCGTGTACATGCCGGTGATGACGTTGAAGAATGTCGTCTTGCCGGCGCCGTTGGGGCCAATGAGCCCATAGATCTGGCCCCGCCGGATTTCAATGCGAACGTCAGAGAGCGCCTGCAGGCCGCCGAAACGCTTGGATGCGCCGGCAACCTTGAGCGTCACGGGTGCGTTGTCCGTCATCATGCGCCCTCCTTTGCCGCCGCGGCGCGCTGGCCAGCACCAAGCGCCGCCAGACCCTTGCCGTGTTCGGGGGCAGGCCACAAGCCTTTGGGGCGTATCAGCATCACGAGAATCATGGACAAGGAATAGATCAACTGGCGAAGAATCCCACTGTCCATGTAGACGTGGCCGAAGGTCGCCTGCTGCCAGTCGGAGATGAAACCCAGGTAGCGCAGCGCCTCAGGCAGCACCGACAGCAGCACCGCCCCGAGGATGACACCGGGGATGTTACCCATGCCACCGATGACGACCATGGCAAGCACGTTCACCGATTCCATCAATGAAAACGACTCGGGTGAGACAAAGCCCTGGAAGGCCGCGAACATGACCCCCGCCACACCGCCGAACGTCGCCCCCATGGAGAACGCCAGCAACTTCATGTTGCGGGTGTTGATGCCCATCGCCTTGGCCGCGATTTCATCCTCCCGCATGGCCATCCAGGCGCGCCCGATGCGTGAATCCTGCAGTCGGTAGCAAACGATCACGCTCAGGGTTGCAAGCAGCAGGAACGCCCAGTAATACTCGGTCACGGAATTGATGGTGTAGGAGCCGATCTCGATGTTGTGGTTGAGATGCCAGCCGAACAGTCGGATGCCGTGAATTCCCGAAATTCCCTGGGGCCCGTTGGTGATGTTGACCGGGGCGTTAAGGTTGTTCATGAAGATCCGGATGATTTCTCCGAATCCCAGGGTCACGATCGCCAGATAGTCTCCACGCAGCTTGAGCACCGGAGTGCCCAGCATGATGCCGAACAAGGCGGCAAGGCCAGCGCCGAGCGGAATCACCAGCCACAGCGAAACGTCGAACCCATGCGGGAACATTGCGCCTAGAGCGTCGAAATTATCCGTCAGTTGTGTTGACGCCAGCAGCGCGAACATATACGCGCCCACCGCGTAGAACGCGATGTAACCCAGATCGAGCAGGCCAGCGAGCCCGACGACGATGTTCAGGCCCAAAGCCAGCATCGTGTAAAGAAGCGCGAACGCCGCGATACGCACCCACGCATCACCAACGGTCTGCAACACGAGCGGAAACAACAACAGCGCGGCGGCGCTGACCAGGAAGATGGCCAGACGGGATTTGGTCTTTTCCATGATGAGATCCTCCGGTTCAGGCGCGATCGGCGACGCGCTCGCCGAGCAAACCCTGCGGTCGCAGCGTCAGCACGAGGATCAGCACGATGAATGCAAAGATGTCCTGGTAGTTGCTGCCGAACATGCCGCCGGTCAGGGTACCGATGTAACCGGCTCCCAGAACTTCGATGACGCCGAGCAGCACCCCACCGAGCATCGCCCCGCTGAGGTTGCCGATACCACCGAGCACGGCGGCGGTGAAGGCCTTCAGACCCGGCGTGAAGCCCATGTAGAAGTTCGCGGTCGCGAAATTCGCGTACCACATGACCCCGGCAATGGCCGCGAGTGACGCGCCGATCACGAACGCGGCGGAGATCACCATGTTCGGATTGACGCCCATGAGCCCCGCGACCCGCGGATTCTCAGCCGTGGCGCGCATGGCCCGTCCGAGCCGGGTATGGTTGATCAGCAACGTCAACCCGATCAGCAGCACGGTTGTGATGATGAGGATCATCACCTGCACCGGCGTGATCACCACACCGTGGATATTGATGATCTGACTGGGCAGCAGGTTGGGGAAGACCTTGTAGTCGCGACCCCAGATGACCATGGCGAGCGTTTCCAGCAGGATGGACATGCCGATGGCGGTGACCAGCGGAGCCAGCTTCGGTGCATTGCGCAACCGGCGGTAGGCGAAGCGTTCGATGAAATAGTTCAACGTTCCGCACACCACCATGGCCAGGGCTGTGGTAACGATGACAGTGAGCCATCCCGGCATGCCGGGGGCAATGTAGGCAAATAATTTGAAAAGGGAATAGGCGGTCATCGCCCCGATCATCATCACGTCGCCGTGCGCAAAATTGATCAGGTTGACGATACCGTAAACCATCGTGTAGCCGAGCGCGACCAGTGCATACATACTTCCCAGCACCAGCCCGTTGACCAACTGTTGTATGAGTGTTTCCATCCCGGAGGTCCTTATGGGTAAAGGGGCTTGCAGGCCATCCACGCCGCGCGATCCTTGTGGGTCGCGGGTGGCGTGTTCGAAGCAAGTTTCATGCGCGCCAGGGTTTGGCGCGACATGTCGATGCCGGACCCGACGCAAAGGATCGGGACGACCTCATGTTGCACGGAACCAGGTTCCGGGGTGTATCGAGATGCGTCTCCATGACGAGCCATGTGCCGAGCCCTGTCTGCGTTGTTGTCCGTCTGGCCGCGAATAATAACCACCAAAACGGCATTCACAGCGAACTGACTGCAAACACATGTCAGTCGCCTGTTCGCTTCGAGCCGGCGCGCGCGGGTTGGTTCAGTCTGCGCACCACGCTGGCGCGTCAGGTGCGCCGGTGCATTGCGAAGGTGCGCGGGCACTGGTGCACAGCCATGATCGGCCACGAATCGCCGCCACCCAACAGGTTCTGGCGCCCGCGACGGGAGGATCCCGCACGCCGCTGGCGGAAGGGAGACCTTGGCATCCCCGGTGAGGAGCAACACCAGCGCTGGAGAGAGCCAATTGCCGTCACGATTGACCTGCCTCCTCATCCCACTTCTTCAACATGGCGAGTTTCTCGCCGATCTTGATCTCCAAGCCTCTTGGCACTGGCTGATACCAGCCAGGCTCTGCAATGCCGTCAGGCAGGTAGGTTTCGCCCGCAGCGTAAGCATTGGGTTCGTCATGCGCGTATCGGTATTCATGCCCGAAGCCAAGCTCCTTCATGAGCTTCGTGGGAGCATTCCGAAGATGAACAGGCACCTCACGGCTTTGATCCTGCTTCACGAAAGCTCTGGCAGCGTTGAAGGCGTTGTAACCCGCATTGCTCTTGGCGGCGACCGCCAGATAGACCACCGCTTGCCCAAGGGCCAACTCACCTTCAGGACTGCCCAACCGCTCGTAGGTCAAGGCAGCATCGTTGGCGATCTGCATGGCCCTCGGATCCGCCAAGCCAATGTCCTCCCAGGCCATACGCACAATGCGCCTTGATAGATCGCGAGGATCAGCCCCCCCATCCAGCATTCGTGTCAGCCAATAAAGGGCAGCATCAGGATGTGAGCCCCGAACCGACTTGTGCAAGGCCGAAATCTGGTCGTAGAAGTTGTCCCCTGCCTTGTCGAAACGCCGACCATTCAAGGTCAATGCATTCTGGAGGAATTGGGCATCAATCTTCGTGACAGCCGCGGCACCGGCAGCCGTCTTGCATTGTTCGAGCAGGTTCAAGAACCGTCTGGCATCACCGTCTGCATACCCGATGATGGTCTCCACCGCCCTCGCTTCAAACTCCAGGTCACCGAGGGCTCTTTCGCGTGCGCGCTCGAGCAACAGCTTCAATTCGGCATCCGTCAGCGACTTCAGGACATAGACCTGCGCCCGTGACAACAATGCCGAGTTCACTTCGAATGAAGGGTTCTCGGTGGTCGCGCCAATAAAAGCGAACAGACCTGACTCCACATGCGGCAGCAGGGCATCTTGTTGAGACTTGTTGAATCTGTGAATTTCGTCGACAAACAAGATCGTGTTCCTGCCCCGACCAAGGTATTGCCTCGCCTGTTCCACTGCTTCCCGGATGTCTTTGACACCCGACAGAACTGCCGACAAAGCGATGAACTCGCACTTGAAGGCGGAGGCCGTGAGCCGCGCCAGGGTCGTTTTGCCGACACCGGGTGGCCCCCACAGGATCATGGAATGCGGCTTGCCCGACTGGAAGGCCAGTCTCAGCGGCTTACCTGCCCCCAGCAGGTGCGACTGTCCAATCACTTCGTCCAGGGTCCTGGGGCGAAGCGCTTCGGCGAGTGGTGCGGCAGGCTCTTGTGCAAACAGGTCAGGCATGGCTTGCCTCCGTGGAACGATCTGGTCGCGCGAAAATCGCCACCGCCAACGCTGCGAAGCGCGCGTCGGTCCACCACGCCAGCGCAATCGTGCCAGCGCCCGGTGGCATCCATGGTCGATGTGTCAAGCCTGTGGTGCTGCCTCAGGGCTGATCGATCACCGATGCCCCCTTGGGGACGTCGAAATGAAAATACCCTGGCGCGAAACGCGGGTTCCGAACGGTCTGTGCAAAGACGATGGTCGTTGTTCTGCGGAACGCGTCACGCAACTGCATGCGCGCGAGCACAGGCCCATCAGCCCCCTCGGACAGGCCGATCCGTACCCAGGCGAAAGCGTTGTCCTGGGCCCGCGGCACAGCCTGCACCCAATGCAGGCCGTCCGCATCGGGCATGGCAGTGAGGACGAACAAACGGTCGACATCGGCGCCCGCGAGCAAGGACGCCGGGGTGCCGCGCAACACGCTGGACTGATGACTGATCGTGACCTGGTCCAGGTCCTTGTCGAAAGTCCAGATGGTGGACCCGTCACTAACGATGTCTTGTGCGTAGGGGCGGGTATAGGCCCAGCGAAAGCGCCCTGGCCGCTCGAATTCGAAGTTCCCCGCCGCGGGCGGACCTGCATGGCCCTTGGCGTCGACCACTGACTGCGTGAACGAGGCGCGACCGCCGCGGGTATCACCCAGCCAGCGATGCAGCAGAGCGACGCCGGCATCGGCGGCAGCGGGCGCGGCCTCGACCGGCGAGACCGCAACAGCGGCGAGCAGCAATGCCGCAAAGCGGCGACGTGAAATCTTCAAGACGGTTCCTCGAGTATCAAAACGTGGAGGTGCCTGCGCCGCGGCGGTCAGGACTCGGGGCGCGCCGGCACCAGGATGTCGCGGTTGCCGTTGCTCGCCAGCGGGGAGACCAGTCCGGCCTTCTCCATCTGGTCGAGAAGCCGCGCGGACCGGTTGTATCCGATGCGCAAATGGCGCTGTACCAGCGAAATCGACGCTTTTCGGTTCTGCAGGACGATTTGTACCGCCTGGTCGTAAAGCGGGTCGGCCTCGGCGTCCGCCGGTCCTTCGAAGCCTCCGGAAAGATCGCCATCGGACCCGCCTTCGGGTTCAAGCAGTCCAGGCACGTAATCGGGCTCGCCCTGTGACTTGAGCTGCTCGACCACACGATGCACCTCCGCGTCGCTGACGAAAGCCCCATGCACGCGCTGCGGCGACCCCGACCCGGGTGGCAGGTACAGCATATCGCCCATGCCCAGCAGGCTCTCAGCGCCCATCTGGTCGAGAATGGTGCGGGAATCGATCTTGCTCGAAACCTGGAACGCCATGCGGGTGGGAATGTTGGCCTTGATCAGCCCGGTGATCACGTCGACGCTTGGACGCTGGGTCGCCAGAATGAGGTGGATGCCCGCGGCTCTGGCTTTCTGCGCCAGCCGTGCGATGAGCTCCTCAATTTTCTTGCCCACGACCATCATCAGGTCGGCGAGCTCGTCGATGACGACGACGATGTAGGGCATGTGCTGGAGAGGCTCCGGACTTTCCGGCGTCAGCGACAGCGGATTCGGCACATGCTCGCCACGCGCGGCTGCCTCGGCGATACGGGTGTTGTAGCTGGCAAGATTGCGTACACCAAGTTTGCTCAGGACCTTGTAGCGGCGCTCCATCTCAGCCACGCACCAGTTCAACGCATGGGCTGCCTGCTTCATGTCGGTGACGACGGGAGCGAGCAGGTGCGGAACACCCTCATAGACACTGAGCTCCAGCATCTTCGGGTCGATCATGATCATGCGGACATGACGCGCCTCTGCCTTGTAGAGCAGACTCAGGATCATCGCGTTGATGCCGACCGACTTTCCCGAACCGGTCGTGCCAGCGACGAGCAGGTGGGGCATGCGCCCCAGATCCGCGACGACTGGATTGCCGATGATGTCCTTGCCCAGACCCATGGTGAGCATCGACTGGGCATCGTGGTAGACCTGCGAGCCGAGTATCTCCGAGAGCCCGATGGTCTGGCGCTTGGCGTTCGGAAGCTCCAGCGCCATCGTGTTCTTCCCGGGGATGGTCTCGACCACGCGAATACTCACCAACGACAGCGCCCGCGCCAGGTCGCGCGACAGCGCGACGACCTGGGAGCCTTTGATTCCGGGCTCGGGCTCGACCTCGTAACGGGTGATGACCGGCCCTGGCGACGCTGCCACCACACGCACCGACACACCAAAATCCTTCAGCTTTTTTTCGATCAACCGCGAAGTAAATTCGAGCGTCTCGGCGCCGATGGGATCCTTCTGGGCTGCAACCTGGTCGAGCAAATCCAGCGTCGGCAAAGCCCCGTTCTGCATGTCACGGAACAAGGGCTGCTGGCGCTCGCGTTCGACCCGTGCCGACTGCGGAACCTGCACCACAGGTGGCTCGATGTACACCGGTGCGAATACGTCGCCGGCTTCCCGCGCCAGCTCGACCCCGACATCCGCCTCGCGCTCCTGCATCGCCTGCATGCCCGCCTGCCGGTCACGCGCCTGATCGAGGGTGCGGGCGCGGCGCGCCGCCAGTGCCCGCCATCCGTCCTCCAGCGCGCCGCCAACGCGCTCGGCACAGTCGGCCCAGCTCAGGTGCGCAATCCAGGACAAGGCCATCAGAAAGACGGCCAGCAGAACGAGCGCGCTCCCGGTAAAGCCCAGGGCTTGTTGCGCGAGCAGCCCCAGCCAGCTC
>DAICZP010000013.1 GCA_027311065.1 Thiomonas sp.
GGGCTGACCCAGCCCTGGCAATGGGTCAGCGCGTCGGTGCTCGGCCTCGGTGCCTCCGGTGTGCTGTGGAAGGTTCGCAACGGCCGGCAGCGCGCGTCGCCGCCACCGAACGCCGACATCAGCCTCGACGTCGGCGCCAGCGTCCGCGTCGACGCATGGGATCCGCACGGCCATGCGCGCGTCCGCTGGCGCGGCACGGACTGGTCAGCCCGTCATGCGGGCGGCACGGTGCCGGTACCCGGTGCCTATCGCATCAAGGCCCTCGAAGGCAGCACACTTGTGCTCGAACCCGAGGCGGACGATCAATCCGGGCGCTGATCCCTTGTTTGCGCCCATGCATGGAGATTTTCAGATGAACATTGCACTCATCCTCGCCGTCATCGCCGTCATCATCATTTCGCGGGGTGTGAAGGTGGTTCCTCAGCAACATGCCTGGGTCGTCGAGCGCCTGGGCAAGTACGACCGCACCCTGGTGCCCGGGTTGAACTTCCTCGTTCCTTTTGTCGACCGGGTCGCCTATCGGCACATGCTCAAAGAAGTGCCGCTGGACATCGCGAGCCAGATCTGCATCACCCGTGACAACACCCAGCTCACCGTCGATGGCATCCTGTATTTTCAGGTCACCGACCCCATGCGGGCGAGTTATGGTTCCTCCAACTACGTGCTGGCGATCTCGCAACTGGCGCAAACCACGCTGCGCTCGGTGATCGGCAGGCTCGAGCTCGACAAGACCTTCGAGGAGCGGGAGTTCATCAATCACAGCATCGTCTCGGCGCTTGACGAGGCAGCAGCCACCTGGGGCGTGAAAGTCCTGCGCTACGAAATCAAGGACTTGACCCCGCCAGCTGAAATTCTCCACGCAATGCAGCGTCAAATCACCGCAGAGCGTGAAAAGCGCGCCGTGATCGCGACCTCTGAAGGCGCCCGTCAGCAGCAGATCAATCAAGCCGAAGGCGAACGGCAGGCGTTCATCGAGCGCTCGGAGGGTGAGCGGCAGGCGGCGATCAATCGGGCGCAGGGCGAGGCGTCTGCCATCGAGGCGGTGGCCAACGCGACCGCGCATGCCCTTGAAGTGGTGGCGTTGGCGCTGGACAAACCGGGGGGTATGGACGCGCTGCAACTCAAGGTGGCGCAGCAGGCACTCGACGCCTATGGCAACCTGGCCAAAAGCAGCACCACGCTGGTTGTCCCGGGCGACATGAGCCAGGCGGCAGGTTTGATCGCATCGGCGATGGCGGTCATCAAGCGCGTCTGAGGGTTTGCGCCTCGGTGACGCTCGTTCCGCTTCGAACCCAACGCAAGTCAGCACGCCGCATGATGGCCACGCCATGGATTGCAGCCCCGTGCCCGGGGTTGCGCGAAGCCGCGCTTGCGGTCGTGTGTGAGCCCGATCCCGAGCGCAAGGCCCACGGCGCGCAGGCCCTGGCGGCGTCGCCAGGGCCCGTCGATCCACATGCGGTGCTGGAGGCAACGACACCGCTGCCTGGGCGACCGGCCCGCCCGCAGCTCGTTCACCACACCCAACTGGTGCAGCGGCCGCTGAACACGCTCCAGGGTCGGGCCGCCCTGCTGCATGCCCTGGCCCACATCGAATTCAACGCCATCGACCTTGCGCTCGACGTTGTATGGCGTTTTACCGCCATGCCCGATGCGTTTTACACCGACTGGACCCGTATCGCCGCTGAGGAAGCGCAGCATTTCAACTTGTTGCGCACGCACCTCCTTGCCATGGGGTTCGATTACGGAGATTTCCCGGCGCACAATGCCTTGTGGGACATGGCAGAGCGCACGCGCGGCGACGTGCTCGCGCGGATCGCACTGGTGCCTCGCACGCTGGAGGCACGTGGGCTCGACGCGTCACCCGCCGTGCGGGCCAAGCTCGTCGGCGCAGGTGATCATCGCGCCGGCGCCATCCTGGACGTGATCCTGCGCGATGAAATCGGCCACGTGGCCGCTGGCAATCGCTGGTTCGCCTGGCTCTGCGCGCAGCGCGGCCTTGACCCCCTTCGCACCTACGCCGATCTTGTGCGCGCGCATGAGGCGCCGCGGCTGCGCGGCCCCTTCAACCTCGAGGCGCGCCGGGCCGCGGGGTTCAGCGAAGCTGAACTCGCCGCGCTGTCATCCTGAGCCAGCATCGGGATCGACGATCACGCGCCGAAAAAATACGCTTTCACGCCGCCAAGCATCATGTTCACGGCAATCGCCGCAACGATCAGGCCCATGAGTTTTTCCAGCGCGCGCAACATCGGTTCGCCCAACAGGCGCAGCAATCGATCTGCTGCGAGCAGCAGTCCACAGGTCAACGCGGATGCGGCGCTCAACGCGCCGATCCAGGTCCACAGCTGGCCGGGCTGCCCCGAAGACAACAACAACACCGTGGCCAGCGACGAAGGCCCGGCCAGCAGCGGCACTGCCAGCGGAAAAATCAGCGGCTCGCCGTCCTGAATCTCACCGAACATGGTCTCCGAACTGGCGAAGATCATCTTGATCGCGACCAGCAGCAGAATCACGCCCCCAGCCACTGCCAGTGCTGCCTGCTCGAGTCCCAGTGCGGCAAGAAAGTGCTGCCCACCGAACATGAACGCCAGCAGCACGCCAAACGCGATGGCGCTTTCACGCAAGGTCACGATGAGGCGTCGATGCGGCGGCACAGGACGCATCATCGCCAGGTAAACCGGCAGGTTCCCGAACGGATCAAGCACCAGCACGAGCACGGTCAGCGCCGACCAGAAATTGCCATGGGCCATGGCTCAGCCTCGCGGATGGTGACGCGCGTGCAGCTCGCGCAGGCGCTCGCGCGCA
>DAICZP010000015.1 GCA_027311065.1 Thiomonas sp.
CGCGCGCCGCCACTGCCTTCATGGCGGCGGCGGCGCGCGGAACGTCGCGCCCACGCAGGATGTCAAGGAGTGCGCGCTCGTAGGCAACCCGATCGGCGGCGACCAGCGGGGCTGCGCCGGCGTCGCGCGGGGGGCGCGGCCAAATCGTGTCGTGGTCCCATAGATCGGCGGGGTGGGCTGGTTCGCCACCAGCTGCCTCCGCCAGCGCGCGATATTGCTGAAACAGCTTCAACGCCGGCTCGTCCTTGCCGCTGAGCAGGGCGTCGAGATAGTCAAGCGCGGCATGGAGTCCCGCCTCGATGGCAGAGCGTGCCTTGGTGTCAAGCGTTGCGCCGATATCGGTGCCGCGTGTCGCCGCGCGTTCGGCCGCTTGCAGGACCCGTGCAGCGCCGGCATGCCCAAGGAGTTCAATGGCGCCGGCGGCCTGATGGATCAGGTGCCCGGCGCGCGCGAGTGTGGCGGGATCCCCTCCGGCATCGGCCTGCTGTCGAAGCGCCGCGAGGGCGGCAAGCAAATTGTCACGAACCTGGTCGATGACCCAGGCCAGGGGCGCGCGATCGGCCGGCAAGCGCGATTGATACGTGGCGAAGTCCATGCGGGCGGAACGGGTCAGTCGATCTTGAAGCGCGCGATCGATTCGCGCAGCGCTTCCGCAACGCGGGCCAGTTCACTCACCAGCTCGGCGGTCGATCGCGTGCCAGCGCTGGTTTGTTCGGTCACGACGAAGATGTGTTGAATATTGTCGGCCACCTCGTTCGCCGAGCGCGCCTCGGTCTGGGCCTGTTCGGAAATGCGTTGGATCAGCTCGGCAAGCTGCCTCGATACGCGGTCGATTTCGCTCAGCGCGGTGCCTGCGCTGTCTGACAAGCGCGCGCCTTCAACCACGCCCTGGGTGCTTTTTTCCATCGCGGCGACCGCGTCCTGGGTATCCGTCTGGATGGTGCGCACCAGCGCGGCGATTTGCTTGGCAGCCTCGGCCGAGCGTTCGGCCAGACGTTGCACCTCTTCGGCGACGACTGAAAAGCCGCGCCCGGCGTCGCCCGCGGAGGCGGCCTGGATTGCGGCATTGAGTGCAAGGACGTTGGTCTGTTCGGTCAGGTCCGAGATCAGCTCGGTGATCTCGCCAATCTCCTGCGACGATTCACCCAAGCGCTTGATGCGCTTGGACGTGTCCTGGATCTGGCTGCGGATCGCGTTCATGCCCTCGATCGAGTTGCGCACGGCCAACAGCCCCTGCTCGGCAGCCGTGAGAGACTGGCGCGCGACGTCGGCCGATTGCTGCGCTTGCGAGGACACGGTATTGATGCGACCCGCCATATCCAGCACCGACTGACCGGTCTGACGTATTTCCGAGAGCTGCTGTTCGGACGATTGCAGCAGTTCGGCCGAGGTCGTCCGCGCCTGAGCGGTGGCCCGGCCCACCTGATCGGCGGTGGCCTGGACCTGGGACACCAGACTGCTGAGTTCCTCGACGGTAAAGTTCACCGAGTCGGCGATCGCGCCGGTGATGTCCTCGGTGACCGTGGCGCGCTGCGTCAGGTCACCTTCGGCAACGCTCTGAAGCTCATTCATCAGGCGCAGGATGGCGGCCTGGTTCGCCTCGTTGCTGCGGCGCGCCTCGAGTTCGAGGCGTTCGGCCTGATGTCGCTGACGCTCGGACTGCTTCGCGCGCTGCCTTGTTTCATGCACATAGAGCCGGGCCAGACCTGCCAGCGCCAGCAACACCAGGAAACCGGTGGCCCCGATGAAGGCCAGGACCGGCAGACCGACGCTGGCGCGAGCGGCATCGCGGTGGCGCATGGCCTCCAGGCCGCTGAGGACCGTGGCGGCATCCTTGAGCACGGCCGCCTGCGCGGCACGCGCGCCGGTGATGGATTGAAGGTTCGACAACACTCCCCCGGTCATTGCGCGTGTCGTGCCGAAGGCGGCGCAAAGCGCCTGGCCTTGCGCCCGGGTCTGCGCATCGTGCAGTGGCTCGATCGCGCGCGCGGGGTCGCCCTGGACCAGCCCTTGGCACACCTGGTCGAAGGTGTCGAGATCCTTCCCGAGTGAGAACACCGCGGCGGCGCTGACGCCGTCGAGCGACATGAAGGCATTGGCCGACTTGCCGATCCGCTGGGTCAGCATGCCCAGTTCGGCTGCTGCGGAAACCTGCGCGGCAGGCGCATTCTGCTGGACCAGAGCATCGGTCAAGGCGGTGGTGGTGTCAAGCAAGGCATTGCTTTGCGAGGCTACCGCCAGCAGTGATTTGTTGGTGGCCGACAGCAGCGGCGCGAGGGTCACGACGGCGCGGGCATTCTTGACCATGTCCGTCACCGCCGGTCGGAGTTGCGCCAGGGCGCCCGCGGCGCTGCCCAGCGCCGCGCTGCGTTGCATGTCGTTGAAATCCGCGTCCAGCGTGGCCGCGCTGTCACGCAACTCACCGAAGGCCGCGTCGGAACCCAGCAGCGCGGCGCTGATCGACTTGGCGACGCGCTGGGACTGCATCAGCGCGTCTCCGGAACTGTCCAGAAGCGACGCCGACCCGGTGGCTGCGCGCAAGGTGAGGGCGATGCCAGTTCCCAACAGCGCGAGGGCGACGATCAGCACGATGAGCAAGATGCGCTGCTGGCGTACGAGCGGCATGCCACCGATGAGCGGCAGCGCACCGGCGGCGCGCGGCTCGTGCGTGCCGGCGGTTTCGTGCGTGATCTGCATCATCGACGACATCTCGACGCTGGTCTCGGGGAGCACGGTGGAGCCTTCGCGTGGGCTCTTTGAACCGAACTTGGAAAACAGTGCCATAGGGACTCCGGCGTGGTACGAGCGGTTTGGGGCAGTCGGTGAAGGGGATCGGGGCGCGAGGCTCAGACCACCTGCAGGAAACGGGGATCATCAACCAGGCAGGCAAGATCGAGCTCGCGCCAGGCCTGGCCGGTGGCGTCGCGCAGCCCCGGACCCAGCCATGGGGGTTGGGCCACCGGCGCGTGCGGATCGAGCACGAACTGATCAGGGGTCCGCAGTCCCGCGAGCTGGTCCACGAGCAGCGCCGCATTGATGTCCAGACGCGGTGAGAACTGCACCAATCGCGCATGACCGGGCGTACGGGGGCTACGGGTTGCGCCGAGGAAAAGCCCCAGATCGACGACGCCGCAAAGCACGCCACGCAAGTTCACCAGTCCCGCGAACCAGGCGTGCGCGTGGGGCAGCGGGGTCAATGTGTCGACGCTGCTGGAGATCTCACCAGCCTGCGCCAGTGGCAGCAGAATGTGCTCACCACCCGCCACGACGGCAAGCCAGCGGGATTCCGCCTCGGCCTGTTGCGCCTCGTTCAGACGCTTGGCAAGACGCTCCTGAAATTGAATCAGATTACCGCGGCTCATGGACGTCGGGATGGGGATGGGTCATCAATTCAGCGCCATGATCTTGCTGAGCAGGTCATGCGGGTCAACCGGCTTGGTGACGTAGTCGCGAGCGCCCTGGCGCATCGCCCACAGTTTGTCGGTGTCCTGATTCTTGCTGGTGCAGATGATGATCGGCAGGGTTTTGAACGTCGGGTTGCGGGTGATTTGGCGTGTCAGCTGAAAGCCATTCTGCCCGGGCATCACGATGTCCATCAACACCAGGTCGGGCCGGTCCACCGCCAGCGCGGCCATGGCCTGCTCGCCGTTCTCGGCCGTGGTGACCAGGTACCCGTTCTTGTGCAACAGGTCCGAGAGGAAATACAACTCGGTGCGGGAATCGTCGACGATGAGGATCTTGCGGATGCTCATGACGCAGCGCCCCCCGGCGAGAAGCCGGCGGCCTGGGTGTAGCGGTCCACAGCCTGCAGCAGCTGATCCTTTGTGAAGGGTTTGGTCAGGTAGGCCTCCGCCCCGACCATTTTCCCGCGTGCCTTGTCGAACACCCCGTCCTTGGAGGACAGCATCACTACGGGGATGCGCGCATGGCGCTGGCTGCGCTTGATGATGGCCACGGTCTGGTAGCCATCGAGCCGCGGCATCAGGATGTCGCAGAAAATCAGGTCGGGCATGGCGTCATTGACTTTCGACAAGGCGTCAAACCCGTCCTCGGACAACAGAACCTGGTAGCCGGCCTGTTTGAGAAAGATCTCGGCGCTTCGGCGAATGGTGTTGCTATCGTCGATCACCAGCACCTTGAACGCTGCATTGACCATGTTCTCGATGCGGGGCAGGATGAAGGAAGTGTGGAAAAGCGGAAGGATTGGCGCAGAATGGGCAGCAGATCAGATCTCGACCAACTCGAAATCATCCTTGCGCGCGCCACACTCCGGACATGTCCAGTTCATAGGGACATCAGCCCAACGAGTGCCGGGCGCAAGGCCGGATTCTGGATGGCCATGCTGCTCCTGGTAAATGAAACCGCAGATCAAACACATCCACGTCTTGAGCTCAGGTTGTGTCACAGCGTATCGTCCTCTGGCATAAGATTCAATCATTCGATTGACGCATTCTAAGAACTGCGCGGGCGCAACTGTGGCGTGCCGCCGACCACCCCGCCCAGCGGGCCGATGTTCCGCAGCCTGTTGAGGGCTGCGATTTCCCCGAACTTCCATCATGCCGACTCCGAACGACGCTCCCGAATCTCCGCCAGCCGTGATGGTTCTCAACGCGGCCGACCCCAGCGGTTCGGCCGGGCTCGCGGCCGATATCGGCGTGTGTGCAGCCGTAGGCTGCCACGCGCTGCCGGTCACGACGTCGATCTGGGTGCGTGACACCGCCGAGATCTTCGACGTGGTCGACATCGATGCCGACGCCGTGGTCGAGCAGGCGCGCGCCGTGCTGGAGGACGTCGAACTCGCGGCCTGGAAAGTCGGATTCCTGGGTAACGTCGAGGTCGTTGGGGCCGTGGCCGAGCTGCTGGCGGACTACGCGCAGGTCCCGCTGGTCACGTACATCGGCGGACTGCAGGCGCTGGAAGAGTCCCAGGCCGAGGAATATGTCAAGGCCATGCAGGAACTTGTCCTGCCGCAGACGCGCGTGTTGTGCGGCAACGTGACCTCGCTGATCCAGTTTCTGTTTGGCGAGGGCGAGCGCGACGAGCCACCCTCGCTCGAAGCCATCATGAAGCAGGCGCACGGATTCGGCGTGCAGTACCTGCTGGTCACCGGCATTCTCGTACCTGAGAACCATGTAGAGAACGTTCTGATGAGCCCGCGCAGGCAGTTGTTGCGCGAGAGGTTCGAGCTGTTCGATGCCGGCTTCTCCGGCGCCGGAGACACGCTGTCGGCGGCCGTGGCAGCATTGCTCGGCACGGGCGCGAAGCTCGACCAGGCCGTGCACGAGGCGTTGGAGTTCCTCGATCAAAGCCTCGATTTTGCCTATCGGCCCGGGATGGGGCACCTCGTTCCAGACCGCTTTTTCTGGGCGCAGTCGAGCCCGGAAGGTGAGACCGAGACGATTTCCCCGGTCGGCCTTCAGTAAGGCCGCCCAGCGCAAGTATTCGATTTCCTATTCACGGCAAATGGCGAGCAATTCACAACTTTTCGACCGCGCGCAGCGCATCATTCCCGGCGGTGTCAATTCGCCTGTGCGGGCGTTCCGGCAAGTGGGTGGCATCCCACGCTTCATCGACCGGGGCGAGGGTCCCTACATGGTCGACGTCGAGGGACACCGCTATATCGACTACATCGGTTCGTGGGGGCCGATGATCGCTGGTCATGCGCACCCTGAAGTGATTGCGGCGGTGCAGCGCGCCGCCACGCGATCGCTATCGTTCGGAGCGCCCACGGTGGATGAAGTCGAGATGGCCGAAGCCATCAATGCACTGATGCCGGCCGTTGAAATGGTTCGACTGGTCTCGAGCGGCACCGAGGCGTGCATGAGTGCGCTGCGCCTGGCGCGCGGTTTCACGGGCCGCGACGCCATCGTCAAATTCGAGGGTTGCTACCACGGCCATGCGGACAGCTTGCTGGTGAAAGCGGGCTCTGGCTTGTTGACCTTCGGCAACCCGAGCTCGGCGGGTGTTCCTGCCGACGTCGCGAAAGACACTCTGGTCCTCGAGTACAACAACATCGCGCAGGTCGAAGCCTTGTTCGCCGAGCGAGGTTCGAGCATTGCCTGCGTCATCGTCGAGCCGATTGCCGGCAACATGAACTTCGTGCGGGGTGACCCGGTCTGGCACCAGCGCGTCAGCGAGTTGTGCACCCAGCATGGCGCGCTCCTGATCTGGGACGAGGTGATGACGGGCTTTCGCGTTGCCCTCGGCGGTGCCCAGCAGGTCTACGGCATGCGTCCCGATCTGGTGGTGATGGGCAAGGTCATTGGCGGTGGCATGCCGCTGGCCGCCTTCGGGGGACGTGCCGACGTGATGCAATGCCTCTCGCCCCTCGGTGCGGTCTACCAGGCGGGAACGTTGTCGGGCAATCCCGTGGCGGTTGCTGCGGGAATGACGCAGATACGCCTGATCCGGCAGGAAGGTTTCCATAGCCGGCTTGCGGCCAGTACCCGTGCCTTGATGCAGGGCTTCGAGCAAGCTGCGGCGCGGCACGGCGTGACGCTGCGCACCGATTGCGAAGGCGGCATGTTCGGGTTTTATTTCAGCGAGACATTGCCGCGCAGCTACCCCGACGTTGCCCGGGCCGATCTGGAAGCCTTCAAGCGGTTCTTCCACGCGATGCTCGACCGTGGCGTGTATCTCGCCCCCAGCATGTTCGAGGCGGGTTTCGTCTCCGCCGCGCACGACGATGCCGTGATCGCCGCGACCCTGGAGGCGGCCGATGCTGCTTTCGCCAGCCTGGCTCGCGCCTGAGCGGTGCGGCTGGTCGGCGGCAGCGGGTTTGGTCAGCGCGGGATGTCGACCTGGACCGCCCGCGCGGCGATGACGCCAGTGCGTGCGTTCATGTAGGGGCCGTGAAAGTGCTTCTGGTAAAGCCTTGGTGCCGGCAGCATGACCGCGAGCCGGGCCGCCTGGTCATGTCCGAGGCGGCGGGCCGAGGTATGAAAATAGGTCTGCGCGGCGGCTTCGGCACCGTAGATCCCGTTGCCCCATTCGACGCTGTTGAGGTAGACCTGCAGGATGCGGCGCTTCCCCATGATGCCTTCGAGCATGAAGGTCATCACCAGCTCCTGGGCTTTGCGCAGGTAGCTGCGCTGCGGTGACAGAAACAGGTTTTTTGCCAGTTGCTGGGTGATGGTCGATCCGCCCATCACCTTGTGCCGCCGCTCCGCACTGCGGCTGTGGTTGCGCATCCAGGCTTCGCGGATGGCGGTCCAGTCCACACCATCGTTGTGCATGAAGGTGGCATCTTCCGAGGCTACCACCGCGCGACTGATCCACGGACTGAGGGCGGCGTCGCTGCGCCAGTCGTGGCGCCAGTCGATGGTGTCGCCGTCGCGCATGAGACGCCATTGCGATGTCCGCATGAAGGTTGTGCTTTCGACCGGCATGACCGCCCACAGGGCGATGCGCAAGGCGAAATATGCCTGCAGCACCAGGACGGCCACGAACACCAGCGCCACGATGGAGCGCGCGCGCGGCAGGGTTGAGAGGAATCGGGACATCGCGGAGCTGACCCTTCGCTCAATCGACCCGGCCGGGTGACGGGGCGGTGCGAAGTTCGGCCTCGAGCGTGGCCAGGACCGGCGCGGTATCCGGCGCCACGCCACGCCAGAGGCGGAAGCTTTCCGCCGCCTGTTCCACCAGCATGCCGAGCCCGTCGGCCGCGTGCGCGCCGTACTCGCGGGCCTTGGCGACAAACCCTGTCGGTGCCGGCGCGTACATCAGATCGTAGGCCAGCACGCCAGGGCCGAGCAGGCCTGGCGGCAAGTCGATGGTCTGCCCGCCAAGGCTGGACGCGGTTGCGTTGATGACCAGGTCATGGTGCTCGTCTTTGGCCAGCACGCTGGAGCGCAGCAGGCAATCGCGGCTGTTCGCGAATGCGCGCGTGCGCGCGACGAGGTCGTGCGCGCGTTCTGTGGTCCGGTTCCAGATGGCGATTTCGGTGGCACCGGCATCGATCAGCGCGCCCAGCACGCCGGCGGCCGCACCGCCGGCCCCGAGCATCAGGATCGTGTGTCCTCGCAGCAAGCCGTCCACCGGCCGTCCCAAGATGCGCGCGAGATCACGCACCAGCCCGATGCCGTCGGTATTGTCGCCCCAGGGGGTGCCATCGGGATCCCACCCGATCGTGTTCGCCGCGCCAGCGCGCGCCGCCCGCGGTGACAGGCGCCGCGCCGCGCGCGCGGCGTCGAACTTGAATGGGACGGTGACATTGCAGCCCCGTCCTCCGGCAGCCCGAAACGCTGTCACCCCGGCCTCGAACGCGCCAATTTCGATCAGGCGTCGTTCGTAGCGCAAATCCTGCCGGCATTGCTGCGCGAAAAGCGCGTGGATACGGGGGGATTTGCTGTGTTCGACAGGGTTGCCGAGCACGGCGTAGAGAGCAGTGGTGGTCATGGGTGGGTCATGAAGGCGCGCGTCCGGATCATGGA
>DAICZP010000017.1 GCA_027311065.1 Thiomonas sp.
CCCCGGCTTCGATGCGCTTGAGCGCCTGCACGCCATCCTCGGCCTCATCGATGCTGCCGGTGACGTGACCGGTTTGCATCAGCAGGCCCCGGATGATGCGTCGCATCGTCGGGAAATCGTCGACTACGAGGAATTTCAAGAACCGCTCCAAAAGAGAAAGCTGGTGAGGGCTTAATTGCCATGACGACACAACGCACACGCACTTGATGCCAAGCGGTCGGATTTCACTACGCCGACCAGGGCCGCATGGATTCGCGTGCCACCATTGTGAATGATCGGGACACGCACCGTCGCACTGGCAGGCATGTCGCGTCGATACACCACCTGTCCAGCGTACCGCACGCCAGGAGCGCACAAACTGGAGAGCCTGCCGCGGGAGCCGGTACCATGGGTGCTCAGGGACGCGTCACCGCATGCGCGGGCAGGGAACTGCGGCGGGTGGGCGCGAGATTTTTCTCATTTTCTTCGGGCCGCCATGTTCCTCCTGATCGGTTACGTCATTTCCCTCGCAGCAATTTTTGGCGGCTATGTGGCCGAAGGCGGCCACATCGGCGCGCTGATCCAGCCTTTTGAGCTGTTGATGATTGGTGGCGGCGCCTTCGGTGCGTTCTTCGCCTCGACCTTTCCGAAATCGTTCAAGGCGACCATGAAGGCGTTGCCGACGGCGCTCAAAGGTTCAACGTACTCGAAAGAGGCGTACATGGAGCTGCTGTCGCTGCTCAACGATCTCTTCACGCGCATGCGCCAGAATGGCCTGATGGCGATCGAGGGCGACGTCGAGGATCCGCACAACAGTGAAATATTCAAGAAATACCCGCACATCGCTGGGGACCACCACGTTCTCGAGTTCATCACTGATTACCTTCGCCTGATGATCGGCGGAAATCTCGGCGTGATGGAAATGGAAAACCTGATGGACGTCAACATCGAAACGCATCACCGTGAAGCCGAGATACCGATTCACGCCATGACCAAGACGGCAGACTCGATGCCCGCATTCGGCATCGTCGCCGCGGTGATGGGGGTTGTGCATACGATGGCATCGGTTGACCAGCCGCCATCCGTGCTCGGCGAGCTCGTGGGCGCGGCGCTGGTCGGAACCTTCCTCGGTATTTTGATCGGCTACGCGATTCTGGCCCCCGTGGCGTCACGCATGGAAGACCGCGCGCATGAGGGAACCAAGATGCTTGAATGCATCAAGGTCGCGCTGCTGGCAACCATGAACGCATATCCGCCGCAGGTCGCGGTGGAATTCGCGCGCAAGGTGCTGTTTTCCGGCGAGCGTCCGAGTTTCAATGAACTCGAGACGCACTTGCGCGAGGCCAAGGGGAAGTAAGTCATGGCCGACAACAAGCCGCAACCGATTGTCATCAAGAAGGTCAAGAAAGTCGTCGGCGGGGGGCATGGCGCGGCATGGAAAATCGCCTATGCCGACTTCGTGACTGCCATGATGGCATTTTTCCTGCTGATGTGGCTGCTGGGTTCTTCGACCAAGGCCAAACTGCAGGGAATCGCTGAGTACTTTCAGAACCCGACCAAGGTTTCGCTCGAGGGCGGCGAAGGTGCCGGCTCAGCGACGTCGTTGATCCATGGCGGCGGCACCGACATGACGAAGACCGTCGGCCAGGTACGCAATGGTGCGACGCCCGGCAAGACAGTGGCCCCGAATGCGACCACGATCCTCCGGGCGGCGGCTGAACTCGATCGCAAGAACCTTGAGGCCTTGAAAAAAGCCCTGGATGCGCAGATTGATGCCAACCCGCTGCTGCACGAGTTCCGCTCCCAGTTGCTGATCGATATCACCCGCGACGGCTTGCGCATCCAGGTCGTCGACAGTGACAAACGCCCGATGTTCGCCTTGGGTGGAGCCAATCTGGAGCCTTACGCGAGCACCATTTTCCAGGACATTGCGCCAACGTTGAACCAGCTGCCGAATTCGATCAGTATCACTGGGCACACCGATGCGTTGAACTATCAGAACAAGGGCAAGGGCTACAGCAACTACAACCTCTCCGCCGACCGCGCCAACGCGGTGCGGCAGATTCTGGTGCAGTCGTCCCTGGATGAGGCGAAAGTGTTGCGGGTGGTGGGCATGGGTTCCGAAGCGCCGTATGATCCCCAACACCCGACGGCATCGTTGAACCGGAGGGTCAGCATCGTCGTCCTGACACAGGAGGCAGCGAAGCGCATTGTTTCGGATCAGGGCGCGGTGCAGCTGGCAAGTACGGCGTCGCAGGCACAGGCGCAGATCGGCGCCGCCAGTGCGGCGCAAGCGGGGAGCGGAGTGCCGCTGCAACCGCTCAATGCAACAAAATGAAACATTCTTGAAAAGGCCTCAAGTTTTCTGAGGGTTGTGTCGTCACTGCAACCAACAGGAGCAAGACAGCAATGAACCCGATTCAGAATTCGCCCAACAATCCCGTCGGCGGCGTTCCGTCGCGAGGGGAAGCAGGCGTCGGTCGCAATGCGGCGGTCGGGGGGAGTGGCGTGTCG
Source organism: Thiomonas sp. (assembly GCA_027311065.1). GTDB lineage: Bacteria > Pseudomonadota > Gammaproteobacteria > Burkholderiales > Burkholderiaceae_C > Thiomonas_A. The sequence goes on from DAICZP010000017.1 coordinate 2,494, forward strand.
GCATCGACCAGCGCCACTGCTCCAGCGGGAGCCCCCGCGCCCGGCAGCGACACGGTGTCGATTTCAAGCTCTGCCCGCCAACTCAACGCCGCTGCCGCGGCCTCTGTCTCGGGGGTTCCTGAGGCACGCATTGCGGAACTCAGAGCCTCGATCGCATCGGGCACGTACCAGATCGACCCGCAGAAAATCGCCAAGGGTCTGGTGCGCGACAGTCGCGCCCTCCAGAATGCGAGCAACGGTTCCGGTGGCCAGGGCTCCACGACGACGAGCGCGCAAGCAGTCACGGCGTCGCGTGGTCGCGCGGGCTGAGCGCACGGGACAGGCCATGCAGGGAGCCGACGCGTTGGAGCGCGCGTTGCAAGCGCAGCAAAGCCTGCTCGAGCGGCTCGATGCCTTGCTGCAACTTGAACTCGATGCTCTGGTTGGCGGGGATGCCGGGTTGTTGCCGTCGTTGGCAGACGAAAAGACGGCACTCTGCGTCCAGCTCGAGCAATGTGAACAGGCGCGTTTGCTTGCGTGCGGAGGGATGACCGATGCGCGTTCGGAGCAGGTACGGGAACTGACGCAGCGGGTCGCGCAGGCCAACCAGCGCAATGGCGCCGTGGTGGCCACGCTGATGCGTAATGCGCAGGGGGCGCTGGCAATCCTTCGTGGTATTCCGCTCACCGACGGTGGGTCGGTGTACGGCCCCCGTGGACAGGCAGCGACGGCGTCGTCAGCGACGAAGCCGTTGGCCAGCGCCTGACGGGGCGCGCCGATGCTCATCCTGAGCCGTCATGCGGGCGAGGCGATTCGCATCGGTGCTGATATCCGCATCGTCGTGATTCACGTCGGTGGCGGCAAAGTGCGGCTGGGCATCGAAGGACCCAAGAACACCAGGATTCTTCGGGAAGAACTGTACGATATGGTGATCGACCTCAACCAGCAGGCAAAAGCCACCGACGGCGATGCTCTCGAGGCCTGGCTGCAGGCCGAAAAGGCGCCGTGATCAGAGATGCACGTGACCCAACATCAAACCCGTTTCGGTGGCGTCGACGTCGTCGAGTCACAACGCTGGACTTGCGCCGAACCGCTGGGAGGCTTTGACGATCTGCGGCTGTTCGCGCTGCTGCACGCGCCCGAGCAGGGGCCTTTTCTCTGGTTGCAATCGCTGGAGCTGCCGGATCTGGCGTTCCTGCTCGTCGATGCCGCCTGCTTCGGGCTTCGCTACGAGGGGCTGGATCCCGCCGATGACGCTCCGCCGGCCTGCGTGATGGTAATCGTCCCACGGCACCCGGGAGAGGTGCTGCGCGTGCACCGACTCGCACCATTGCTGTTCAATGTCGAGGCCGGAACGTTCATCCAGCAAGTGTTCGAACCCGATCAAGTGCTCGGGGACGGGCGTTGGCGGGATGAGGCCGCGCACCCTCCGCGGGGTCCATGGGCGTCTCGGATGGTGGAAATACTTCCTGCGGGTCAGCGCTCAGAGACGACCGTCGCGTAGCAACTCGCGGTCACGCCGTTGCACGTAGCTGAGGATGCGTTGTTCGAGTGCCGGAGGCAGATCCATGAACCGCAGTCCAAGGGTGCGCTGGGGAAGACGCTCGCGCGCTCCCCGGGCCTGACGGATGAAGCGTACCTGCGCCTCGCACTGCATCTCGGAACCGGCAAGCGAGAACCGCATCTGCTGCAGCACTTCACCCTCGGTCATGGCGAAGTCGGTTGGTGAGGCGATGCGTATCCGCATGCCGCTACCGCTGAGGTCCAGGCACTGACCGAAGACGGTCCGTGCGCCGCGTCGCACCAACTCCACCTGCCCGACATCGGTGGCGCTGGCGACCACGCGCAGGAGCGCGCGTCGCTGCAGATACTGCACCTTGTCCGGATAGGCGATACGCAGCGCACCATAGCCTTCCCAGGCAACGCGTTCGAGAAGGTGACTTCTGAAACCGACATACACGCCGTCCGCACGACCCAGGCAGGACATCGGCATCCCCTGGGCAAGCCGGATGTTTCCTCGATCGGGGTTGAGCTCGTCGACGATCAGGTGGCCGCGCGGGCGGTCGACCGCAAGAAGCATCGACGCGTAGGGGGTTTGTTCATCCAGCGGGGTCGCTGACAACAGCTCGTGCCCGGCGACCAGCCGATTCAGAAGATGTTCCGCCTTCGCTTGGGAACGAATGGAGAATTCGTCGCGGAACAGTCGTGCTGCCAGGTCCTGCATGGTTCAAAGTCCGAGGCTTTCAGCCCAGGCCAGCGCTTCGAGGTGTGCGGTGGCGATGTTGCGGCGATCCAGCCCCAGCAGCGCTGCCTGTTCATCGATGTGGCTCCAGTCGTCGCTCTCGCACGCTTCGACGAGCTGGAGATAAAAACCGAACGGCCCGACGCGCTGCGTCAGCGCCAGAACAATGGGTTCCGCCAGGGTGATTTCCTCCAGAGCCTTCGTCAGCGGTACGCCCAGCATGACGTCCAGCAGCGAAAAAACGCCGGTCACGAACGCATTGTCGGCATCCTCCGGAGCCAGAAGGTCATGCCCGAGCAACTCCATCATGCGCCCGCGGATGATGGCCGTGCGCGCCAGCGCCGACGCGGCACTGTTGGTCGGCGTGGTCGCCATGAGCAGCACGAGCCAGCGAAACAACTTCTTGTAGCCGAGGATCATCACGGCGTGCCGGAACGACGTGACTTCGGTCATCAGGCCGAAGCCCGACGAATTGATGTACCGCAGCAACTTGAATGACAGTGCCGGATCACGCTTGAGCACCGCTTCGATGTGCGGAATCTCGGCTTGCTTGTTGACCAGGTCGATCAGTTGAAGGACTGTTGAAAAGGCAGGATTGAACGTTTTCGCGGTGATCGTTTGCGGGTGGGCGAAGTAGTAACCTTGAAACAGATGGAAGCCGGCGTCGAAGAGCTCGCGAAACGCTTCCATGGTTTCCACCTTGACCGCCAGCAGTTTCACGTTGGGCAAAGGGGACAGTTTGCGCATCAATGCCGGAAGCACGCCTGCCGGCAGAGCCTTGACGTCAACCTCGAGATAGCTGATCAGCGGAAGCCAGGCGGCATAGAGGCCAGCCGCTGCAAACGCGCCGGCCGAGAGCCGGAACCCGCGCTCGCGCAAGGCTTGCATGGCTGTGACCGCGGCATCGATCTGGACCGGATCGTCGCCCACCGCGCGAGGCAGCTGCAGCACGATACGCTCGGGGTACACAATGTCGAAATGCTCGCCGGCGAGGTCTTCCAGCCGAACGTTGATGAATGCGAGCTTGTCTCCAAAAAGATTTTCTGAACTGATATTGGAGAGCGCGTTGAACAACAGCGCCGTGTCCGACGCCGTTGTGTGCTCCGACGGCGCTGCAGTCGCGGTGGCGGACGCGCGCGACAGGAGCTCATAGCCGACGATGCGCTGCTGGCGGTCGACGATGGGCTGGCGGGCGATATAAATGTAGGCGTCGCCGCTGGCTTCAGCGGTGGCGTCCGGAGTGGCACGGTCTTGCATGCTGTGACGGCCGTGGTCGGGCACGTGGTTCGATCGCATTCGATGCTAGCAGGCGCCGGTGCTCGCGCCTGCCCGGACGTTGTTCAGTGCGTCCATGCCTTGAGCCAGGTATCCAGGTTGTTTTCCATCAGCCAGCGTTCACGCACCACCTCGCGCAGTGCGTCGCCGCGCGCGCGCAAGGCTTCGCGATCGGCCACGGCCTCGCGGATTGCGCGAACCCAGTCGCGGAAGCGGTTGATGACACGGGTCACCGGAAAATCTCCCTGATAGGGCGTGAGGTCCGAGCAGATTACCGGGTAGCCGAGAATCCCGTATTCAAGCAAGCGCAGGTGGCTTTTGGCTTCGTTGAACGGATTGTCTTCCAGCGGCGCCACGGCCAGATCCAGATCGAGGCTGGCCAGCTTCGCGGGGTATTGATCGAGGACAACACCCGGATGAAACTCCTTGACCACACCCTGCAGCGCGGGTGGGCACATGCCGAAGAACACCCAGTCGACCTCGCCCGCGGTCTCCCGCACGACGTCGGCAATGAGTTCGAGGTCACCTGTGTGCCCGATACCCCCGGCCCAACCGACACGCGGCCTCGCTCGCTCGGCGCGCGCGGGACGCAAATGTCCCCAGCGTGCGTTCTCAATGGTGTTCTGGCACACCACCACCTCGTCAGCATAGCCAGCGTAAGCTTTCGCAAGCGGCTCGGTCGCCACCACCAGCCGGTCGCACAAGCCAACGGCCTTGCGAAACCGCTTGGCAACGTCCTTGTGCATTTGCCCCTTGTGCACGCTCTTGACCGGCAGATTGGTGATCAGGTCATCGATCTCGAACACCCGGAATGCACGGCTGAACTTTCCATGCCGTTCGATGGCCTCGATTTGCGGCCACTCCATCTGCCGTTGCACCACCAGCACATCCGGATCCATGCGCTGCATTTCCGCGGGCTCGTAAAGACGCATCGTCTCCCACCCCTGGGTCAGGCCCGCGCGGATGAGGGCGCGCATCGGCGCGATGATGCGATACTCCCCGCAGCCTTCGCGGTCGGCGGGGTGAACCAGGATGCGCGGGCGCGGGCGCCAGGCCGGGTCCCAGGTCAACGGGGGTTGATCCTCAAGCAGGAATTCAGTGCTGGCGAGACTGAGGTGACGGTTATACGCGGGGTCGAATGCCATGGCGGGCAGCCATTTGCTGTACATGGCCGCTTTTTCGTCGGCGAAGCGCTTGGCTTTGGCGGCATCGGGCTTTTCCTCGATCTGTCCGCGTTGACTCGCAGAGCCCTCGTGGAGGAGCAGGGCATACGGCGTGAACACAATGCGGAAGCCAGCCTCACGCACTTTCAGGCACAGGTCGATGTCGTTGTAGGAGACCTTGAATGCCTCTTCGTCGAGGCCGCCGACTCGTGCGTAGAGGCTTTTGCGGATCAGCAGGCAGGCGCCGGTCACCGCCGAGAGGTTTTGCGTGAGCTGGGCGCGACCGAAGTAACCGCGGTCCTCAGGGGGGCGGTTGATGAACGGATGCTCGGCGGGTCCACGCATGCCGAGGATGACCCCGGCATGCTGGATCTTGCCGTTGGGGAACAACAGCTTGGCGCCAACGATGCCGACATCCGGGCGTACGGCATGCCCCATCATTTCGTCGAGCCAGTCGTCGTGGAGCGCCGCGGTGTCATTGTTGAGCAGTAGCAGGTAATCCCCGCGCGCGAGGCCGGCGGCCGCGTTATTCATGGCCGAGAAATTGAAGGGGCCGGGTTGGCGCAGCACGCGCAGGCGGCCCCCCAGTTCGGCTTCCTTCGACTCCACCGTGGCAAGGTATTGACAGGTGTCAGCGTCGTCGCTGTCGTTGTCGATGATGATGATTTCGTAGGCCTGGTATTTGGTTTTCTCGATCACCGATTCAATGCAACGCTGCAGCAAGCCGAGCTGGTTGCGTGTGGGGATGAGGATGGACACCAGCGGGCGTGGCTCAGGCAACGGCCAGCGCACACGGAAGGATGGCGGGAAGGGGCCCGGCTGGACGTCGACGGCGATGCCGAGACGTTGGAAATGGGCCTGAAGGGCGCTCTGACCGGCGGCGAGGATTTCGGGGATGGATTGACGGCTGTGCCCCGACCCCTGCAATCGGTGGTACAGCACTTCGGCGACATGGCCGATGGCCCCATCGCCAGCGCCGGTTGCCTGCAGATGTTCCCAGGCTCGCAGCAGCAGGTCGTAGTCTTCGGCACCCTCGAACGCCGTATCGAAGCCGCCCAGCGCGTCGAACAGATCCCGGCGGATGAGCAGAAGACCGCCGATGTACGGCAGACTGCGCAGGTAATCGAGGTTGAAATCGGGCTTGCAGTGGGGGTTGGCGTGCTGACCGTCGGGCGTCACGGCATCCTCGTCGGTGTAGACGAGTTGCCACTCGGGGTGATCCATCACTGCGCGGGTCAGGCGGAACATTGCATCAGCGGCGAGGGTGTCACCGGCGTCGACCAGGCCGACCCAGTCGGCCTCGGTAGCCAGCAACACTTCATTGGTCCGCGCCAGCATGTCCGCGCCGGTACCCGGCACCTCCGCGACGTCGACATGGATCCACTGCGCGGCCACGCTGAGAAGGGTCGGCTCGATCGACAAGGTGCGATGAGACAGCGCGGCCAGCGCCAGCCGCGGCAGAGCCCCGGCTTCGCTCCAGCGCGCAACCGTTTCCCTGACCCAGTCCGGCTCTCCTGGTGCCGAACGGAAATCAAGCAGCCACGGAAGGATCTTTTCCGGGGGGCGGGTCATCACCGTTCCGTCGGTGTCGCTGACTTCAAGCCCCGCGCGTGCCGTGCTCAAGGCGAAAAGGCGCTCGACAACGTGGGCGAGCGTGGCATCGGTCTGTCCAACCTCGGATTCGAAAGCCTCCAGGGGCAGGTCGAGGGCGAGCAAGGGCTCGAGGGCCGCAGGCCGGCACCAGAACATGGAACCGGCGAAGTACCCATCGCGCATCGGATCGATGGCTTGGCCCATGCGCGCAGCCAGTGCTTCGACACGCGGCGTGTTGGGGTCTCCGCGCAGGTGCAACCAGAATCTGGCGGGGCCGACAAGGCCGGTCCTGGGCGACGCCGCGAAGCGCTCGCACACGCGCGACGCAGAACTGACCAGCGCGTCGATGAGTTCGCGCCGCCAGCGATCGCCGTCGCGGTGGGCAAGAAAGGGAATGCCGATATGCGCGACGTCGCGCAGGTGGGGTGATTTCTTGCCGTGCAGGAACAGGTACTGCGCATAGCCACCGCTCCGGGCCCTGCGCGCCAATTCCAGACGCGGCGCGATATCGCGGCCGCGATTGTCCAGCGTGGCGATGTAGGCCTGTGGGAAGGTCGAGACGATCGTGCTCGCCACCTCGAGCGCATCGGTGGTGAGCGACACATAGAGATCGCAGGGACCGACGCGGCGGATCGCGTCCGCCATCTCGGGCCAGAGATCGGGGTAATGCAGATGAAACAGAATCGCCGTGGAAGCTCCGGTCGCTCTGCCCTCGTGGATCCACATCGCGTTGGCGGGGGGCGGCGGCGCCACTCGCGATTCAGCGTTGTTGACGATTGGCATCCCGCTTTGTGCCGGCACCGACCCACGCAAATTTTCAAGCATTTGCGCCTGAGCACGCGCGACCGCCTCTTGCCCGAGGTTGCCGTGGCGCGCGTAGAGCCTTGTGAACGTGTCGACGAAGCTGCTGGCCCGCTCGACCATGAGGTTGTCGGCTTGTTGACGGTGGTGAACCTCGACCGTTACTTGCGGGATGTGATGGAGGTCGCATCGTGTCGCCACACGCAAGAGAAAGTCCCAGTCTTCGTGGTCGCGCAGTGATTCATCGAAACTGCCATCGCGCTCCAGGACACTGCGGCGGTGCCCCCACGTATTGACCGGGATGTAGTTCGCCGCAAACAGCCGCGCTTTCGAGTAGGGTTGCGATGCAAACTCCCTGCGACGCGAGATTTCACGCGGTGCGCCATTGACCAAGGCCTCCAGCACGTTTTCCGATTCGGTATACGCAAACTCCACCCCGGGCTGTTGCAACGCGTCGACGAGCGTGGCGACATGGTGGGGCATGTAGGCGTCGTCGTCGTCGAGGTAGGTGAAAATCTCTCCACGGGCAATGCGCAGGGCCGTGTTGCGCGCCGCGGAGGGGCCGCGGTTGATGCCGTGGCGTATGTATTGGATGTTGGCGTCGCGGCCAAGCCAGGACAGGATGTTCTCGATCTGTGGCCCCGCGTCATTGACCACAACGATTTCGATGTTCTGATAGGTCTGCTGTTTGACGCTTTGTATCGCGCGTACGAGCAGATCAGGGCGGTTGTAGGTCGTCACGACGACCGAGACAAGTGGCAGCGCTTCTGCTGCTGCCGCCGCGGCGCCGGCGTCCAGCAGATCCCGCCATGAGGAAGGAAAGCGCGACGTCGGATCGTGCGCGAGCAGCTCGAGGAAACGCACGCACAGCCGGTTGAAGCGACCGATGATCATGCGATCGATCTCCACGCTGGCGGCACGACCGAACTGCTTGTAAAAAACGTATTTTTGATGAACGCGGTCGAATATGCCGGTGAGCGCGCCGCGCAGACAGGCGAGGTTGTCGGTCGTGAGGTGACGCTCGAGCACCGCGATGTTCTCTGTCAGACTCAACCCGCTGACGGCGTATTTGTCGACGCCCGAGGCCTGGGCGGCGTGCTCGCGAAACACCGAGATCTGCTGGTTCAGGAAAGCGCTGCGCGCGCCGTCGCGCGTGAGCCGCAGTACCAGATCCCAGTCGGTCGCACGGAAGAACGCGTCACCCGGAAGGGATACGAGCGATGTGTCAAAGAACGCTGTGTCCTGCAGCAGACGACGTCGGAACAGGGTGGTGCCGAGGTTGATGTAGCAGTCAAACTGCAGCAGATCAGCGAATTCGTCGCGCGTTCCATAGTACGTGTCGCGCGCCCAGCCTGGGTGGTTCAGCAGCTGCATGCGGCCGTCTGCCTGCAGGATGTTGTAGCGGCCGTACGCAAAACCGCACGCCGGATGGTCATGCAGGGCCTGCAGCAGCGCCGGAAGGGCTCCAGCTTCCAGGTAGTCGTCGGCACCCAGAAGCAGCACGAACTCACCGGTCATCATCCCCATCAAGCGGTTGATGTTGGCGATTGCACCCAGGTTCTCTGCGTTGCGGGTGTAGTGAATCCGCGCATCCGCGGCGTACCGCGCCGCCACCGCAGGCGTGTCGTCGGTCGAAGCATCGTCGCAGATATGGATCTCGATGTCGTCCACGCCTTGCCGCAGCACGCTGTCGATGGCGTCGCCCAGGAACCGCGCGTAGTTGTAAGTGGGTATCGCAATGGAGACGAGAGGCATGCCCGATCCCTGGTATTTTGATTTGTTGGAGGGTTTTCAGATGAAATTGATGTGCTCGGGCGGGTTCTTCAGATCCCAGAGGAACTTGTTGACGTAGTCCTGGCGACAGCCGACGGCGCAGTCCTTGTGCACATCCACCGACTCCGAGACGTCCTTGTGTACCTGCCAGTAGCGGTCGCCCATGACCAGGTCGTAGAACGAATCCTCGTGCAAGTCGCCGATGTAAAAGCGTTCCTTGTTGAAAAACGGACCGCATGGATAAATTTTTCCATTGCCCGAGATCTGCAGCAGAAACGGGGTTCCAAAGCAGGCGTCGTATTTGCGGAAGCCATTCTTGTACAGAGAGGACTCGGATGCTGCATTGATTTTGTTCCACTTGGCCTGAACGACGTACTCGGGCGTCGAGTAGCTTTCAGCTTCCCGCAGCACGTCGCCAATTTCAAGGTAGTCCTCGTAGCGGATGCCAATCTCCTTGTATTCCGAGTCGGAGCAGTGCTTGATGACGAAATAGTCAACTCCGAGATCAGCCCCCAGCCGCGCTTCCGACAAGACCTCGTCGAAGCATTCCGGAATCAAAACCATCTGCAGACCAATCGTGCACGGGTAGTTGTTTTCCTTTTTGATGCGAACGAGTTCCCGGATTTTCTCGATCAATAGTTCGAAATTCCTTTCCTTTGACTGGTGCACACGACGGAAGCCCGCGGGTGTGCCCGCTGAAAGGTTGAATCGGATCCAGCTCATGTTCTGCAGCAGGTCATGGGCGCGGTCCATGTCCAGCAAAAGGCCGTTGGTGGCCATCGACGTATCGATACCGCGTTCACGCGCGCGCACGGTCGCGTCGTACAGCGCAGGATTGAGTGTCGGCTCGCCGTCGCCGATGAAACCGATCGAGCGCACGCCGAGTCGGCCGCAGTCGTCGATGTAGCGCATCAGCGCATCGGGTGCGATCATGCTCCCCTGCGTCATGTTTTGAACCACAGCGTAGCAATACAGGCAGGCTGTATTACAGAACTTTGTCAGCCCCATGTCGATGTGGATCGGCGCGAAGCGCTCGCCGCGTTGCCAGGCCAGCACACGGTCGATGTGGTGCATCATCTTGTGACCGTCGAAGCGGAATCGCTGCGGCGGATTACGCAGGCTCGGGCCCGTGAACTGGTTCGGAACGGGTGCTTCGTCCTGATCCGAAAGCCGCATGATGCCGATCTGGTTCCCAGAACTGATGAACTGGATTTTCTGGCCTGCTCCGCGTTCCACCTGTTCACGATCCAGCAAAGCCTTGTCGTCCGACAGTGCTGCGCGATCAACGATGGTGTTGGATGTGCGCAGTTTGTGGCCAGGATTGTTGGACAGCGGCGCGTCAGCCGGAATCGATGTCGTGGTTTCAAAACCGAACCGATTGACATCCGTTGTTTCCTTGGGCACTTTGCTCATGGTGCTGCTCCTTGTTTGGGGGCGATCAGAACGGACCGCTGAACCACGATCCGGGGACGTCGTGGTGGGGGC
>DAICZP010000026.1 GCA_027311065.1 Thiomonas sp.
GTCCAGCCCGCGCCAGATCCGGCGCACGACCATCATCCCGATTCTGCGTCAACGCGACCCCCTTCGGTATTTCCACGGCCTGTTCGGGGAGTTCCCGGTCGCAGGGACGCGTTTCGGGTCCGGTCGCGCGGGAGCTCTTGCGCGCTACCATATTGGAGCACCCGAGCGGCGCCTGGCCGGGCCCGTGGCTCCCCAGCAGGCTGCCTGCCGCAACCCCTCGCCATCGCACCATGAAGTTGCTCGTCGTCGAGGACAATCACGCATTGGTGGCCAATTTGTTCGCCTACTTCGAGGCGCGCGGCCACGTGCTGGACGCCGCGCCCGACGGCGTCACCGGCCTGCGCCTGGCAGCCGACAACCGCTACGATGCGGTCGTCCTGGACTGGATGCTTCCGCGCATGGACGGCGTGAGCTTGTTGCAGGCGCTGCGCCATAGCGTGGGCAAGGACGTTCCCGTGCTGATGCTCACGGCCAGGGCGGAAACCGCCGACAAGGTCGAGGCGCTGCACGTCGGTGCCGACGACTATCTGGTCAAGCCCTTCGACCTGGCCGAGCTCGAGGCACGGCTGCTCGCCCAGGTCCGCCGCGCCAGCGGTCGCGTGGCCGACACCCGGCTGCAGGTCTGCGACCTGGTGCTGGACCTGCGCAAGGCTGAGGTCACGCGCGCAGACCGACCCATATCCCTGCAGCCGGCAACCCGCCGCCTGCTGGAGGTGCTGATGCGTGCGTCGCCTGCGCTCGTGCCACGGGATCGGCTGGAGGACGCGCTCTGGGGTGACGACCCGCCGGATCGTGACTTGCTGCGCTCGCAGATGCACCTGCTGCGCCGGGCGATCGACGCGCCTTTCGCATGCAAGCTGCTGCACACGGTTGCGCGTGTCGGCTATCGGCTGGCCGCGATGCAGGGCTCCGACGATGGTGAAGACGAATAGCCTGCGCGCCCGCATCACCATCGGGCTGCTGCTGTACGCAGCGGTGCTGAGCGCGGCCGTGATCGCCGTGGGCGTCTTCCTGAACAACCGCCATGAGCGACTGGTGTGGATGAGCCTGCTCGGCGACGTGATGGTGCGCGATTTGCGCGCCGCCCACCTTCCGGCCGGCGATGTGAACCCTCCCAAGGTGCGTCTGATCGACCTCGATTCCCCGGCTGCGCGAAGTCTGCCGGCCGAGGTTCGCCGCCTCGGACCGGGGCTGTACGACGACATCGACCCGGAGGATCTGCCCTATGCGGTGCTGGTGCGCGACGTGCAAGGCCATCGCATGGCCGCGCTGATCGACATCTCCGCGCAGCGAGCGCAGGAGCGCCGTCTGGCCTACCTGCTCGACGCTATCGTCGCGATCGGTCTGGGGCTGCTGATGGTTGCCACGTGGTGGCTCGCCGGCCGGCTGCTGCGCCCTGTATCTCGTCTGGTCGACTCGGTCCATGCACTCGACCCGTCGCAGCGTGATGCGCGTCTGATTCCCGGGTACCAGTTGCAAGAGATCCAGGCGCTGGAGACGGCCGTCAACGGCTTTCTGCAGCGCCTCGACGGCTTCGTGCTGCGGGAGCGTGAATTCATCGACACCGCGAGCCACGAGCTGCGCACTCCCATCTCGGTGATCGCGGGAGCGGCGCAGGTGCTGGAGTCAGAGACGCTAGGGGGTGACGGGCGGCGGGCCCTGCAGCGCATCCGCCTCACCACCGAGGCGATGCGGGATACCCTGGCTGCCCTGCTGCAGCTTGCCAAGGAGTCTTCGAATGCTGTTGCGGTGGCGCCCCTTGCGCTGCATGAGTGGTTGCCGGGCCTGATCGCCGACTACCGTCCGCTGCTGGAAGGCCGGCCGCTGAGCTTGGATCTGGGGGAGATCGAGCCGGCCTCGGTGCACGTGGCTCCCGCCATCGCCGCGATGATCTTCGGCAACCTGCTGCGCAACGCCATCGAGCACACCCCGGCCGGGCGTCTGGAGCTCGGGCTGCACGAAGGCGTGTTCCGCATCGACAGCCGTGGCGAGGCGCTGGACGCGGGCGCGGTCGCGCGTTTGTACCGCTCGCTGGCCCTTGCGGATGCCGGCCGCGCCCGCGGCGCCGGAATCGGGCTGTACCTGGTGCGGCAGTTGTGCGAGCGCCTGGGCTGGAGTCTGTCCTACGTGCACGGCGAATCGGGTGAACTGCAGGTACGCTTGGATCTGCACCCGCGCGGGAACCAGCCGGCCGAGCCGACGACAAATTGACGACACAGGGGTCTCTAGCATCAGGGCTTTTCCCGAGGCCCGAGACGCGATGAAGACCCGACTGCCGGCCGCCTGGCTCGTCTGCGCGCTGCTTGGCGGATGCGCGAGCTACACGCCGCGGCCCCTGCATCCCGACCAGACCGCGCAGGCGTTGGAGGGACGTACGCTGTCCGATCCCCGCTTGCTGCGCTTCCTGGCGAGCCAGACGCATCAGGTCGGCCCGCCACGCTGGAATCTCGCCACGCTGTCGCTGGTGGCCGTGTACGAGCGCCCCGACATGCCCCTGGCCGAGGCGAGCTTGCAGGAAGCCCGGGCCACGGAGACGACGGCGGCGGCGCTGCCCAACCCGACCCTGCAGCTTGCGCCGACCTATGACACGACCACCGCGGCTCCGCCTTGGACGGTCGGCCCCGTCGTCAGCTTCCTGATCCAGTCCTACGGCGCGCGTCCCGCGCGCATCGCCCAGGCGCGTGCACGGACCGAGCAGGCTCGGCAGGTCATCGCCGCCACAGCCTGGAAACTGCGCGACCGGGTTCGCACGGCCATGATCGATCTGTGGTCCGCGCAACGGTCCGCGAAGCTCGCAGCCCGGCGGTCTTCCCTCGCGCAGCGATACCGCGAGGTGGTCGCGCAGCGCTACCGTGCCGGCATGGTCTCGGCGGCGACACGCAGCCTGGCGACACTCGCGTTCAATCAGGCGCAACTGCAGCTTGCATCCGGCCAACGCGCCGTCCGTCTGGCACGTACCGCGGTGGCCGACGCATTGGGTCTGCCGAGCGCCGCGCTGGAGGGCATCCACCTCGACCTGCGTGGAATCGCCCATCCGAGGCAGCCAGGCCACCTCGGACCCCTGGTCCGATCAGCACTCAGCTCGCGCCCGGATGTGCTCGCGGCCCTGGCGCATTACGCCGCCACGGAGGCGGCTTTGCGCCTGGCGGTCGCGCAGCAGTACCCCGCGATCGACATCGGCCCCGGCTACCACTACGACCAGGGGGACAACAAGTTCATCCTGTCCATCTCCCTGCCGCTGCCCGTCCTCAACCAGAACCAGGGCCCGATCGCCCAGGCCCGCGCCGCACGGCACGCTGCCGCCGAGTCCTTTGTCGCTACCCAGGCCCAGGTGCTGGCCGAGATCGATCAGGCCCGCACGGACTGGCGTGCCAGCGAGTCCGAGCGCATGCGTGAGCGCCGGCTTCGCCGCGCGGCAACGCAGGCGCTGGTCCGGCAGCGCGCCGCCTTCGGCGCAGGCCAGATCGGGCGCCTGCGGTTGCTCGGCGCCGAACTCTCCGACGTGCAGACGGAGCAGGGCGCACTGGCGGCGGCGGTGCATGCGCGCCAGGCGCTCGGTCAACTCGAAGCGGCGCTTGACCACCCCTTCCTGGTTGCCAAACGGAGTCAGTGATGCTCAGGACTTTCCTCCAGTGGGCCGCCTTGGCGGTCGCCGCGATGGCCGGCGCGGGCAGTGCCGGCGCGCAGCCACTTGCCCGGGTCGGCGTCGACGCCCATGCCATTGCGGCAGGGGGGATCCGCACCGTGGCGCTGCAGGCGGTCCGGCGCGCTGCGCGTGTCGCGGCATTCGGCACCATCCTCGACCCCGGCCCCTTGATCACCCTGTCGGCGCGGATCGCCGCTGCGCGCGCCCGACTCGAGGCGGCGCAGGCGGCGACGGCGCTGGCCCACAGCGAGCAGGCGCGTGCCGTCGATCTGTACCGCACCGAGCACAACATCTCGCAGGCCGCCTACCAGGCGGCGCAATCGCACCTGCTGGTGGCGCAGGCGACCCAGGCCAGCGCACAGGTGGGACTGGACGAAGCGCTGGCTCGCGCCCGCGCCGACTGGGGCGCCAGGCTCGCCACGGCGGCGGCCCGCGGCGCCCCGCCGCTCCCCCAACTGGAGCGCGGCATCCAGCAGATCGTCGAGGTGAGCCTGCCCCTGGGCCAGGCGCTTCGCGCTGCACCGGGGGCTGCCCAGGCATCGACCCCCGATGGGCAGCGCATGAAGTTGCGTTTGCTCGGCCCCGCGCCACGGGCCGCTGCGGGGGTGGCGGGCCCCAGCCTGTACTACCTCATGGCGGCGCAGGACTCGGTGCCGATCGGCACGCCTCTGCAGGTCGCCCTCGTCGGGCAGGGCAACGTGACCGGGGTGCTGGTTCCTGCCGCCGCCGTGGTGTGGCATGACGGACAGGCGCTGGTGTTTCGGCAAGGCAGCCCCGGCCACTTCTCGGCGATCGCCGTGCCGACGTCCACACCCGACGGGCGAGGCTACTTCGTGGCCGAAGGCGCCGAGGGTGCCGCTGCGGCGCTGCGGCCCGGACAGCGCATCGTGGTCGGCGGCGCGGCGCTCGTGTTCTCGGCGTCGCGGGCGGCGCCATCCACGACCAAGACCAGGGCGGCAAAGGCTGAAGATGACGACGATTGAAGGGGAGTGCTGATGCGTGCCATCGTCGAGTTCTGCCTGCGCCAGCGCTGGCTGGTCCTGTTCGCAGCGCTCGGGCTGACGCTTGTGGGCATCGTCGCGGTGATCCATGCGCCCTATGACGTCTTTCCGGAGTTCGGACAGCCCTCGGTGACAGTCGTGACCAACGCCGCCGGCCTGGCGCCCCGGCAGATCGAGGCGCTGGTGACCACGCCAGTCGAGGATGCGGTCAACGGCATCCCCGGTCTCGCACACCTGCGCTCGCAATCCATGGAGGGGCTGTCTGTGGTCACCGCGGTGTTCGGCGGCCGTACCGACGTCTATCGTGACCAGCAGCTCGTGGCGCAAAGGGTGGCCCCACTGACGGCCATGCTTCCGAGCGGAGCGACGCCGGTGATCGCGCCGTTGCAATCGTCCACTGGCGTGGCGCTGTCCATCGGGTTGAGCTCGTCCAGGCTTTCGCTGATGCAGTTGACCCAGATCGCGCGCTGGACCGTACGCCCGGCCCTGCTTGCCGTACCGGGCGTTTCCAAGGTGGTGATTTTCGGTGCGCAGCCTGAACAGCTTCAGGCCCAGTTCGATCCGGACAAGCTCGTCGGACTGCACATCGGCCTGAACCAGCTCACCACGGCAGCGGCCGAGTCCAGCGCAGTGCTCGGCGCAGGCGTGATCGACACGCCCAACCAGCAGCTGTTCCTGATGAGCCACGGCCAGGCGACGACTCCCGCGGCATTGGCCGACAGCCTGCTGCTGCGCCGTGCGCACCAGAGCCTGACCCTGGGCTCGGTCGCTCACGTGGTGGCCGCGCCACCACCGGCCATCGGGGGGGCGCTGGTGGGCACCACTCCCGGGCTGCTGCTGGTCGTGGGCTCCCAGTACGGCGCCAATACGCTGGCTGTCACCAGCGGGCTCGACCATGCGCTTGCGAGCCTGGCGCCGGTGTTCAAGCCCGACCGGATCCAGGTCCAGCCCGACGGTCTGCGCCCCGCGTCCTTTATCGACGCGGCCCTGCGCGACGTGCGCAACTCCCTGTCCATCGGCGCGGTATTGATCGTGCTGGTGCTGTACCTGGCGTTGCGCAACTGGCGCACGGCGCTCGTGTCCTTCGCCGCGATTCCCTTGTCGCTGCTTTCGGCCGCGCTTATCCTGGACCACCTCGGCTTCAGCCTGAACACGCTGTCGCTCGGCGGTCTGGCGATCGCCCTGGGCGAGGTGGTCGACGACGCGGTGGTGGGGGTGGAGAACATTCATCGCCGCCTGCGCGAGAACCGCGCGCTGGCGCAGCCACGCCCCGCCTTCGAGGTCTTGCTGCGCGCCACCCTGGAGGTGCGCAAGGCGGTGATCTTCGCCACCTTCGCGGTGGTCGTCGTGTTCCTGCCTATCCTGCGCCTGACGGGAGTAGCGGGGCGCCTGTTCGGACCGCTGGCACTGGCCTACATGTTCGCGATCCTGTCCTCGCTGGCGGTGGCGCTCACGGTGACTCCGGCACTGACCATGCTGCTGCTCGGCCATCGCGCGCTGGATCCGGCGGACCCCCCGCTGGTTGCGCGAGCCAAGCGGGGTTACAGCCGTCTGCTGGACTCCGTGCACGGGCGGACCGGCCCGGTGCTGGCGCTGGTGGGGCTGATCGTGGTCGCCGGCCTGGCCAGCGTGCCCCTGATGCGCACCAGCTTCCTGCCGCGCTTCAACGAAAACGACCTTATCGTGCATTTCCAGACGGCGCCCGGAACCTCGCTGGCCACGACCATGCGCATCGGCGAGCGGGCCGTCGCGATCATGCAGCGCCTGCCCGAAGTGGCCCATGTGGTGATGCACGCCGGCCGCGCGCACCTGTCCAACGGCAACGCCCTGACCAACAAGGCCGAGATCGATGTCGGCCTGTCGGCCAAGGGCAACGCCGACAGCGCAGAGGCCGAGCGCCGCATCCTGGAGTCCGTCCGGGGCGCGCCGGGGGTGCGCTGGTGGGCGAACACTTTCCTGACCGAGCGGATCCACGAGACTCTCTCCGGCGTGACCGCGCCGGTGGTGGTGACGATCCTTGGCCGCCATCTCTCCGCGCTGAACGAGGACGCCCGTCGCGTGGCCGAGGCGCTGCGCAAGGTGCCGGGCTCGGCCGGGGTGCGTGTGCAGGCGCCACCGGGCACCCCGGAGCTCTCCATTGTCCTCGACCGGGGCGCGCTGACACGCTACGGGTTCACCCCGGTGGAGGTGCTCAAGGCCATCCAGACCTGCTACAGCGGAGCCACGGTCGGCCGCGTCTATACGGCCGGGGCCTCCGTGCCCATCGTGGTTGTGCTTGCACCCGCGCTGCGCGCGGATCCGGCGGCCATCGCCGAGGTGCCGCTGGTCAACCGCGAGGGCACGGTGGTTCTGCTGGGTGCGCTGGCGCGGATCCGCGAGCGCTCCGGCCAGTCGCTCATCCTGCACCGCGGGGCCCAGCGCGTTCAACTCGTCACCGCCAATGTCAGCGGCAGTGCAGGCCAGTTCGTGGCGCGGGCCCGCCGCAGGCTGGCGCACCTTTCCCTGGCGTCGGGTGACTACCTGCGCATCGGCGGAACGGCGGCGGCGTCGGGCCAGGCCCGGCTGCAACTGGCGCTGGACTTCGCCTTGGCGCTGGCGGCGATTCTCGGCCTGCTGGTCATCGCGCTGCGCGACGGCCGCACGGTGGCGCTACTGACCGTCAACCTGCCCTTCGCGCTGGTAGGCGGGGTCGCGGCGATCTGGATCGCGCGACTGCCGGTATCGCTGGGCGCCGCGGTCGGCTTCGTGACAGTGTTCGGGATCACCCTGCGCAACGCCATCATGCTCCTGTCGCACTACCGTTCCCTGGTCACCGAGGACGGACTGCCCTGGACTTGGGAGACGGCGCGGCTCGGCGCGATGAACCGCTTGACCCCGATCCTGATGACGGCCTCGGTCACCGCGCTGGGCTTGCTGCCGCTGGCGATCGGCTCCCACCTTCCGGGGCAGGAGATCGAGGGGCCGATGGCCATCGTGATCCTCGGCGGTTTGTTCAGTTCGACCGCGCTTACCCTGCTGGTTCTGCCGGCCCTAGCGCTGCGCTTCGCAAGATTCCAGCCCGCGGAGGCTCACTGCAGCCGATAGGTGGCGTGGCACGCCACGCAGGTCTGCAGCATCCGCCCGAGCAGTTGCTGCGGTTTGCGTACATCGCCGGTGGCGGTGGCGTTTTGCGCGGCGAGCACGAACTCACCGGCCTGCATGTGCAGTTGCGCGCCCAGCGCACGCATGCCAGGGGGCATGTAGCGGGCTTCCTGCTGCGCCTGTTCGCCGTGCATGGACGACATGCCCAGCGCCATCGTCGCGATCTGGGCGGCTTCGTCGTACTTGCCTTCGGCCATTGCCTGCTGGACGTTGGCGATGCCCTGCAGGTGCATGCGCATGGTCGCCAGCACCTCGCGCTTGAGCTGGGGGGGAAAGGCCACGGCCACGCGCGCGCCGCCCGCAGGCACCTGCGGAGCCGACGCGCTGCCATGCATCATCGACGAGTGCATGTCCATGTCCATGTCCGCGGCGAACGCGAGGGCGCAAATTCCCGCCAGGGCAAAGCCGACGCCGAAACGGCGGATCATCGAGGGAAAAGCCATCGAAACAAGCCTCCAGGTTGGACAGCCACGGCGGGCTGGCGGGTCCAGCTTAGCCAGCAGGACGGCCCTCCCGCTATGATCGCGATCATGTCGGGCAACGTATGGGGGGCGTGATCGGTTCCCGCGGCTGCTCCGCATCGTGAAGGAGCCTCCGGACATGTCGCAGACGCGCTCGCAAGGAGTCGCCGGGCCGCCCCAAGATCCCTTGACCCCCACGGGGAGCGGGCCGGGCCAGGCCCGGCCCTGGGGGCCGTCCGAGGCTCCCCCCGCCGACTGGCCGAGCGACTTCGCCCGTGTCGGCTCGCGCTGCGAATTCGTGCGTGACCGCATGCTTTTCGCCCGAGGGGAGCGGCCGAAACAGATGTTCTGGGTGGAATCCGGCGAGATCCACCTGCGGCGCATCTCACGACAGGGGCGGCCGATGCTGGCGCAACGTGTGCGTGCCGGCTTCGTAGCCGAGGCCAGCTTGCAGGCTGCTCGTTATCACTGCGATGCCGTGGTGGTGCGCACAGCGGTGGTGTGGCAGTTCCCCAGGCAGCAACTGCTGCGGGCGCTCCAGCGATCACCGGAGCTGGCGCTGTGGTGGGCCGCCAGGCTTGCTGAGCAGTTGCGTGCGTGCCGGCTGCACTGCGAGCGATTGCACCTGAGGAGCGCGGCCGAGCGGGTGCTTCACGCCATCGAGACCGAAGGGAGCGACGGCGTGTTCGAACTTCCCGCCACTCGGCGCGATTGGGCCGACGAGCTGGGCCTGACCCCCGAATCGCTGTACCGAACCCTGGCAGCGCTGCAGCATCGGGGCTTGCTGCGAATCCACGGCGCCACGTTGGAATTGGCCGGCTGATGGACGAGCGGCTGGAAAGCGGTGTGATCGTCCTGCTGGTCATCGATGCGAAGGCCGTAGGCGGCAACATTCCCGCCAGCATCCTGAAGGCCGTCCAGGAGGAAATCGGCCATGTCCACGCGTGATGTCATGACCTTCGATGCGACCGCGCGTTCCGCTCTGCCCAGGGTTCTTGTCGGCGCTGATGGAACACGGACCCGCCGAGGACCAGTCTCAAACGTCGACTTCGACTTGCCAGTTCTCAGATTTGTCCGTGTTGGCGAGCCAAACATGGTCGAAAATGGGCACCTTTACCAAGGTGCCCATTTTTTTGCCTGCGGCCGATCGCGCCATCGGTGCCCCGGGTGATCTCGGGCCAGGAGCGGTTGAGGAGCGCACGGGCGAGAAGGGATTGGCGATCGGGTGCTCCACCAGGTCCTCGAGTCGCGGGAATTTGCAGACATGGCGAATATGGGCACGATTGAGCAATGCCGAAGGTTCTTCGCCGAGTACGTCGTGCGCGTCGCGGGCGCCGAAAACGAGCGCTTGATCGAAGCATTCTCGTGCGTCGCCCGAGAGCGTTTTGTGGGCCCCGGGCCGTGGCTTGTGAGCGTGGGGCGGGGCTACCTGCGCACCCCGGACGATGACCCCAGACAGCTCTACCAGGACATTCTGGTTGCGCTCGATCCTGGCGCGACGATCAATAACGGCCAGCCTACGCTGCACGCGTGCTGCGTCGACGCGGCAGGACTCTGCCTCGGCGAGACGGTGGTCCACGTTGGCGCTGGGTCGGGTTACTACACGGCGATACTGGCGCAGATGGTCGGGCCGCACGGCGAGGTTGTCGCCTTCGAGGTCGATGCGGCGCTGGCGCGGCGCGCGAGGTCGAACCTCGCGGCGTGCGCCAACGTCGGCGTGCGTGCGGCGTCGGCCACGGAGGCCGCGATCCCGCCTTGTGATGTTATGTACGTCAACGCCGGGGTCACCGATCCACCATCGGCTTGGCTGGACGCCTTGCGCATCGGTGGTCGGCTTGTGTTTCCCTTGACGACTGACTCGGGAAACGGCTTGATGCTCAAGGTCACGCGCACCGGGCCCGACCGCTATGCGGCGCGGGCGCTGCTGTACGCCGGCTTCGTTGCCTGCGTCGGCGCACGCCGCGCCGTGACCTCGAACTCGCTGGCAGCCGCGTTGCGGTGCGATTCGATCGAGCGTATACGTTCACTCAGGCGCAATACGCCGCCAGACGCGACCGCATGGTGCTGCGGCGAGGGCTGGTGGCTGTCGACCGCAAGTCCCGGATGAAACCATTTCAAGCACGGCCATTCAGGGAGGCCCCGGTCGGCCCGATTTCGAACTGGTGCGCGAGGATACCTTCGGTCCGGTGTTGCCAGACGGCCCCTGCCGAGGTTGTCCGACACGGGCAAGCCGCGCGCGCCCGCTTCAGACCGCGATGATCGAATCGCTGTAGCGAGCCACCACGGCATCGTGCGTGATCAGCCGCATCGGCTCGGTCAGCGCCTGGGCGATCAGCATGCGATCGAACGGGTCCTGATGGTGTGGCGGCAGTTCAGCGATTGCAGCGGCATGCTCGGGCTCGATGGCAAGCAGGCGATACCCGGAATCGAGGAAGTAGCGCAGGGCATCGTGGCCCGATACGGGCATGTCGCCGCGGCCGAGCCCGTGCTTGAGGGTGATTTCCCAGATCGTCGCCGCGCTGATCCAGACGGACGAGCGCGGCGAACTGATCAGTTCTCGAGCACGGGTTGCGAGCCGGGGACTGTCGGGCGTGCGATCACGATTTCCCGTTCACGCCCTTGCTCGATGGCTTCGACCAGGCGCGACAACGAAGACTTGGCATCAAACATGTTGACGGTGTGCACGGCGCCTCCTCGAATGCTGAAATCAGGGATCTATTCTAGTCTAGGCTAGCCTAGCCAGGTTGATGAGGCCCCGTCGCTACGGGACCCGGCGAGGGGCGGAGCCCAGGTTCGGGGCATCCAGCGCGATCGCCCAGTGCCCAGATTCGCCCAGGTCGGCGAGCCAAATTCGACGGCCCTTGCAGCGATGCAGGGGCCGTTTCATTGGCGGCAACGTGATGGCACCTGTCACATCAATTGGCGCGTCGCACACGAGGGCGCGGTGGGCGACTCACGCCGGAGTATGGGACTTGAGCCAGTCTTTCAGGGCAAGATCGATGCGGGATTGCCAGCCCTCACCGCTGTCACGGAACGAACGGAGCACATCCGGGCTGAGACGGATCGTGATGCGTTCCTTGGTGGGAGCTTTGTTCGGGCCGCGCACGCGCCGAAGCTTGGTCTGCAGTGACGCGGGCAACCCGGCCAACGGAACGGCCCGCGCGAAATCCCCCTCGCTCCACTCTGGGTTGTCTTTGTCGACCTTCTCAGGGCTTGGCTTTCTGTTCATAGCTCTTGACCTCGCGTTCATTGGCCTTGCGAAAGCTGATGACGCGGATGCCGCTTTCGGTTTCCACGAACACCAACGCGTCGACGCGGTCACCGACGAGCCCCAGGGCGCGCCACCTCTGCTCGCCATAGTCGCGGCGGGTGTCTTCCACGAAAACGGCCGATTCGAAGTCGAACTCAGCCGCGCGCTCGAACGATAGCCCACGCTCTTCGATGTTGCGGGCATTTTTGGCGGGATCGAACGTGATGTCCACGACTCAAAGTGTATGTACGGACTAGTGTCGCGTCAAACAAAGTGTCAGCACAAAATAATTGTTCACACTCCGGCCGGTCCGGCATCAACCTACAGGGCCGTGGCGACGAACCAGTGCCCAGATTCGCCCTGGTCGGGGAGCCAGATACGACGGCCCTTGCAGCGATGCAGGGGCCGTTTTCATGGGGCTTCGGGCGCCGTCCCAAACGAGTCGCTACGTGCCGCGAGACGCCATCATCACCCCGACAGGTGCCTGGATGTCGCATCCGGCAGGGTCTGTTCTACGTCAATGACGTATGATCGGGCTCATGTACACCGTCGTCGAAACCCCGCTGTTCGGTGCCGATGCCAAGTCAATCTGGACCGAGGACGAGCGGGGCGAGTTCTGTGCATGGCTTGCCGCGAACCCGCTCGCAGGCGACGTGATCCGGGGTTCGGGCGGATGTCGCAAGGTGCGCTGGAGTCGCGCGGGGACAGGCAAGCGCGGCGGGGTTCGTGTGATCTATTACAACCGGCTGAAAAGCGGTGTAATCGTCCTGCTGGTCATCCATGCGAAGGCCGTACGCGGCAACATTCCCGCCAGCATCCTGAAGGCCATCAAGGAGGAAATCGACCATGTCCAAGCGTAATGTCATGACCGGAGAGGAACTTGGTTGCAAGCTGCTGGAATCGGTCAAGCAGATGCGAGCCGGACAAGGGGCCGTGGTTCATTCTCCGGTTGCCCAGGCTCGGGCGGCTTCGGGGCTCTCGCAGTCGAAATTCGCTGCGCTGATGGGGGTGTCGGTGCGCACCCTTCAGGAGTGGGAGCAGGGGCGGCGCAAGCCATCCGGGGCTGCGCAAACCCTGATGATCGTTGCAACGCGCCACCCTGAAATCCTGCGGGAACTCGCAGCTTGAATGCCTTCGATGCAACCGCGTTCCGCTCTGCCTTGGGGTGTGACGATCCTCGCATTCCTCGGCGCATCCTGGCGAGCGAATGCAGGCGCGACTTGTTGAAAAAGCACGCGTAATTTCCGATGTTGGTCCGCAGGTCCCTGGTTCGAGCCCTGCTCGGCGAGACAGTGGTCCAAGTTGGCGCTGGGTCGGGCTATGACACGGCGATCGTGGCGCAGATGGTCGGGCCGCACGGCAAGGTTGTCGCCTTCGAGGTCGATGCGGCGCTGGCGCGGCGCGCGAGGTCGAACCTCGCGACGTGCGCCAACGTCGCCGTGCGTGCGGCGTCGGCCACGGAGGCCGCGATCCCGCCTTGCGATGGCATGTACGTCAACGCCGGGGTGACCGATCCCCCGTCGGGCCTGGCTGGACGCCTTGCGCATCGGTGGTCGGCTTGTGTTTCCCTTGACGGCTGACTCGGGAAACGGCTTGATGCTCAAAGGTCCGCAGTGCGCGTGATTGGCGAAAAATCATGGAAAGGGCTGCACAGGACATCGCGATCCGCCAAGATCGCATGCGCTGGTCCTGTCGATCATCCTGGTTCATCGCGCGCTCAGTTGCAACGATCATGCGCGCTTTCCACTGCGCCGTGGTGGGGTGCGAAAGCCTTTTCTGATGATCGGCGCACGTTGCGAAGATTGCGTGACAGCCCGCGCGATTTCGATGTCTGGAACGGTGGTGATTCGGTCTGCGGTCATCACCAGGTGATCCGATTTATAGATCACCTGGGGGAATATGCGTTCGAGTCCATGTGCAAGCGTGCCATTGATCTGGCTCTGTTCAGGCTCAAATTCATCAAGCCGAATCGCGAGGTCGCGCAGCGGCTGCATCGCGGAGCCGCGAAACCAGAACATCGTGCCCGCTGCAAAATCCCAATTCCCGGCCAGCGGTTTCGGGCCGTATTGCAGACGTGTCTGCAATGCCTCGGTCCAGGTCAGATTTTGTAACAACTCGGTGTGAATCGATACCTTGACGAAATCCGGGTAAATCATGCCGATTTTTGGAAACAGGGTGAAGACCCGCACCGTCGCAGAGATCGTTTCCGCGTCGCCCATCAGTGACGTCATCAGATCTCGCGCCCAGCGCACGCCCTGCTCGCCGAGATGGCGGCTGCGTTTGGTATGGACCTTCAGCACCGCGTCATACTTGTAGAGGTTGAACTCCTCCAGAGCGCGAAGGAATGGCGCAACGTCGCGGCCCCGATTTGGCGTTCGCACGATGCGCGCCGCCGGAAAGGCGGCACCGACTGCAGCGGCCACATCGTCGAAATCCGGCGCCTCCGGTACCGTTGCATAGAGATCGAATGGGAGCGGCGAAAATTGCAGCCGGTCCGCAATCGTCTGCCACTCATCCTTGTAGAAAACGTGAGCAACGACAGCAAAGGCGGCCCGCGGCGGCGTGCTGATCTGGCTCTGGTCGGAATGATCCATGGGTGGTGTCTCTGTGTTGCGCGGCGGCGGTTGGGTCATGTCTGGATTTTCTCTCAAGTCTTCGGCGTCGTCGTGGCCCGCGACGTCGATGGTGCCTCCGGCATGGAAGGCTGGTTGTTCCAGCGCTCACCGGGCTGATTCCAGTTGCGCCGCCGCTGGAGCTATCGCGGCATCAGGTATCGGCACCACACGTTCTCATCTGGGGATAGGCAGCGATGCCTTTCCAACTTAAACTCGTTTCAAGGTGCGAAGCGAACGAATTCCTGCAAGCTCGCGACTCCCTTGACTTGGACGTCAAACAGGTTCTGTGTTGCCCTCCTCAGGCTGATCGGTCGAGATGCGTTTTCGGCCATCCGCTTCAACCGGCCAAGCGCATGCGCCAAAATCTTCCCGTCACACACGTCGAGCGTCTGCTCGGCGAAGATGAGTTCATCGTCTCCAAGACGGATCTGAAAGGTCACATCACGTACGTGAACCGACCATTTCTTGAGATCAGTGGATTCACCGAAGACGAACTGCTGGGTTCACCCCATAACATCGTGCGTCACCCCGATATGCCACCTGAAGCCTACACGGATATGTGGCGAGACCTCCAGGCGGGGTTATCTTGGCGCGGTATGGTGAAAAACCGTTGCAAGAACGGTGATCATTATTGGGTTCAGGCCAACGCAAATCCCATCTGGGAGCACGGCGAAATCGTCGGTTTCATGTCGCTCCGGGTGCGTGCATCACGCGAGCAGATCCTGCAGGCGGAGCGTTTCTATGCCGCACTTCGTGCCGGCCAGGCGCGCGGATTAACGGTTCGTCATGGCAAGGCGGCACGCTCTGGTTTAGCGGGTTGGGGAGCACGCGCGGCGGAATGGCTCGGTCAGCAGCAGCAAGTGCTGTTGCTCGTGCTGACCATGGTGGCCGCTGTTTTCACCGGCGGCGTCGGGGTTGCGAAGGCCGCGGGATGGACCACGCATCAGCAGGTTTCTTCGGCGGTTTGGGCCATTTCAGGCATCCTGACAATCCTGTTTTCCGCGCTTTCGCTGCTGAATTTCCGGGCAACGGTTCAGCGCCCGCTGAGGAAGCTGGAGCGTGATTTGCAGACGGTGGCAGCTGGCATCTTGACGGTGCGGGACATGCATGCGGAAGGGGAGGGGGCTTCCCATCTTCAGCGCGCGCTTGATACGACGCGAGGCAACCTGGCGAGCATCGTGCGCGACATCCGTGAATCTGCCTTGCAGATCGGCGGAGCTTCGAGCGAAATTGCTTCGGCGGCGCAGAGCCTGTCGCAGGCGACGTCCGAGCAGGCCGCGTCGGTGGAGGAAATGTCGGCCACCCTCGAACAGTCGGGCGCTTCGGCGCGGGACAACGCGCAGAACGCTGGCTTGACAGGAAAGATCGCCCAGGAAGCAACGCGTGACGCGCAGCAGGCCGGCGCCGCTCTCGAGCAGACGATCTCGGCCATGCGCACGATTGCCGACCGAATCTCGATCATTGATGACATTGCCTATCAGACAAACATGTTGGCGCTGAACGCCGCCATCGAGGCGGCGCGGGCAGGAGCCTACGGCAGGGGGTTCTCCGTGGTTGCGTCGGAGGTGCGCAAGCTGGCCGAGAAAAGCCAGGTTGCGGCGGGTGAGATCGGCGCGCTCACCCAGCGCACGGCGCAACAGGCGACCGACGCGGGTGCACTGCTGCACAAAATGCTGCCGTCGATTGCGCGGACATCCGACCTCGTGCAGGAAATCAGTGCCGCCTCGGACGAGCAGGCGGTGGGGGTCGATCAGATCAATCAGGCGGTCGGGCAACTCAACACGACGACGCAACACAACGCTGCGGCCTCAGAGGAACTGGCCGCCACCGCCGACGTGATGCAGCAGCAGGCCGCGCTGCTTGACAAGGCCATGCAGCAGTTCCGCCTGCGGGGGGACGAGGTCCCGGTGTTGCAGTCGCGCGCCGAGCGCAAGCGGGCACGCGAACAGGCGCAGCGCGCGGGCAGTAAGCCAGCGGGGGCCTGACGCCCTCTCTGGCTGGCCTGGCGCGTCCATCGGGCTTCACGGTGGCGTGGCAGCGTCCTCAAATTGGGATGGCATGCATCGTTTCTAGACGATACAGTCCAGAATTTTTGCATCTGCCGGCTCGCGACTGTTCGTTTCGCGGCTGAGGCAGTCAACTCATGACGGTCATTCCGGTCATCTATTGGGAAGGCCATCCCGCCACCGGCGCCACTGGCAGCGGCGCGCTCGACGTCGACTTCGCGCTGCGAAGACGTCCCGCGTCATTGGAGACTTGCGGCAATGTCTGTTGACACACCCCTGTTCACGGTAGCGCGAGACCCTTCCAACCTGAATGCCGAGGGCGTGGATGCCGCCGCGCCTGACAGCGCTCCGCAACCGGATGCGTCGGGGCCGGCATTGCGCATTCTGCTCGTTGACGATGCACCCTCGCATGCTCAAGTGCTGCGCAAGACGCTTGGTGCGACCTGGCATGTGCTGCACGCGTCGACCGAAGGCGCGGCGTTGGATATCGCGCGCACCCGCACGCCTGACCTCATCCTGCTTGACGTCGATACGCCGGCAATTGACGGGTCCCGGATCTGCGGCGCACTGAAAGCCGAATCTGGGACGCGGAACATTCCAGTCATGTTCATCAGCAGCGCCTCCAGCCCCGAAGATGAAGCGCGCTGCCTGTCCATGGGTGCGGCTGACCTCATCAGCAAGCCGGTGAACCCGCCGGTGCTGCTGACGCGGGTACGAACCCAGCTGCGGCTCGCCACGGCGGCCCGAGCATTGAAGCAGCATGCGCAGAGCCTGCAGCTGGCGGCGAATGTCTTTGCCAGCACGCATGAAGGCATCGTGATTGCGGATGCCCGATGGCGCATTGTCAATGTCAATCACGCATTCCGCACGATTACGGGCCACCAGGCACAGGCCATTCTCGGCAGTGACCTCTACGCTCTGCTGGGATTTGACCTGCCGGTTGCGCGGGCGGACATCGTGCGGGAAATCGAGAAGTCCGGATTCTGGGCAGCAGAAGTCAGCAGCGTTGACAGTGGTGGCCGCGTTTTCGCGAAGCTGGCCACGATCCGTGTGATGCGTGACACGCGCGGTGCCGTAACACATTACATCAGCGTGTTCACCGACATCAGCGAGGTGAAGCGGCAGCAGTATCGCCTTGAACGTCTCGCCCATTACGATGCACTGACCGACGTGGCGAATCGTGCCCTCCTCGCGCAGACGATCGAGCGTGCGGCCCAACGTGTCGAGACGCAGGGAGGAAGCTTTGCGGTGCTCTACATCGATCTCGACGGATTCAAGGACGTCAACGACCGTCATGGGCACGAATTGGGGGACCAGGTACTGAAGGGGCTCGCTGGGCGCATGCGCGAGAATTTGCGGGAAAGCGACACCCTGGCGCGCATGGGTGGGGATGAGTTTGTCATGATCGTCGATCCGGCGCCTGAGGTTGCGGAGCTCGAGAGCTTTGCGAACAAGGTGATTGGCATGATTCGTCAGCCGATCCGCATCGACGCGCACGAGTTGAGTATTTCGGCCAGCCTTGGCATCACGCGTTTTCCGCAAGATCATGTGCAACCCGAGCAATTGCTGCGTCACGCTGATCACGCGATGTACGAGGCCAAGCGCGCTGGCAAGGCCACATATCATGTTTTCAACGCCGCGATCGAGTCCGAGCACAGCAAGCGGGCAATCTTGCAGGCACAGGTTCGGCACGCGATCGAGGACGGGCAGATCGTGTTGCACTACCAACCCAAGGTCATGTTGCGGACTGGCCGAATCCTCGGCTTCGAGGCTTTGGCGCGCTGGAATCATCCTTCGCTCGGTTTGCTCGGGCCCGACAACTTCCTGCCGTGCGTGCAGGGAACGTCGCTGGGATTGCGTCTGGGGTATTGCGTGATCGAGATGGCGTTGGCGGAGCTCGGACGCTGGCGCGTCCAAGGGGCGTCATATACGGTCAGCGTCAATGTCGATGCGCATCACTTGCTGGACGAAGACTTCCTGCCACGCATCCGCACCATTCTCGACGCCCACCCTGATCTGCGTCCTGGAGACCTGAAACTCGAGATTCTCGAGTCGAGCGCGGTCGAAGATCCGCATGCCGTATCGCGCGCCATGCATGCGTGCATGGCGCTCGGGATCGAGTTCTCACTCGATGACTTCGGCCGTGCCTATTCCACCCTTGACCACCTTCGGCACCTGCCGGCGGGTGAAGTCAAGATCGATAAAAGTTTCGTGCATGACATTGGTGACGATCGCGATGGCCAAGCGATCGTGCGGGGAATCGTCAGTCTGGCCCAGGCCTTCGCGAGGGATGTGATTGCGGAGGGCATCGAGACGGCGCACCAGGGTGAGTGGTTGCTGGGCCTGGGCTGCGAGCGCGGTCAGGGGTACTTCATCGCGCGCCCGATGCCCCCAGATGCAATCGCCCCATGGTGCGGCGCCTGGATGGCGCCGGCGAGCTGGCGCGACGCCCCCGAGGGCCGTGGCCTGGACGCGTCGGTGATCCGGGAGATCATTCAGTGTGCGCCAATCCCCGTCGCCTTGATTGATCTCGACGGCCGCTTTGAGGAAGTCAACGCCTCCTATTGCGCCTTGTACGGGTATGCGGCCGGCTCGCTGCAGGGCCGCAGCTTCCTGTCGATGTTCCCGCAAGCGCAGCGTGATCGGGTTTTGCAACTGCATCGCAATTTCCTGCTTCATGGTGACGCGATGCGCGGGCGTTGGACTGTGCAGCGCGCCGATGGCTCCATGTTCGAGGTCGTGTCGGAATCCGTCCGCTGGAGTCCGCCGCATCAGACCCCCAGGAGGCTGGTTTACGTCACGCCGGCTGACCCCGATCCGATGAAGTCATCAAGCTTGACGAGAGCCTCACCGAATGCATAGCGTCCGACCGCGTCGGCAACGGCGCGGAACGACATGGCGAGATCGCTCCCGCCAAGCATGGCTGCGAGCGTTTCCGCGGCCTCGACCGCCTGCGCATCACCGTCAACGAGCAGGGTACGCAGGCGCACGGCGGCATGGTTCAGCGCCATATGGTCCAGCACTGGCATTGCGGATGCGTCGTTGACGGCGGGATCGATCGCGAGTTGATGCACGCCGGCGAGCACGATTTCCAGCTCACGGGAGACGGCCTCCAGACGGAGGCGGAGTTCGCTGGCGTCGAATCCGCGCAGGCATGCCCGTTCGAGATCGTCTGCCACCGCTTGGAGCTGCGCCGCGCCGATGGTTCCGGCATTGCCCTTGAGGGTGTGCGCGGCGCGGCGCGCTCCGGTGTGGTCATCGTTCCGGATCTGCGCGGAAAAAATCTCAACGAAGTGCAATTGTCCCGCACTGAATTGACGCAGCAAGCGACGGTAAAGTTCCAGGTCGCCTCCGCATCGATCGCGTCCTGTCGCGACATCGATGCCAGGAAGTTCCGGAAGGTTTGCCGATATGGCTGCTGGCCCCAGCGGCGGCGCTTGCGAGGCGGTCTCACGCCGACGGCGGTGGGGTTGGATCCATTTCGCCATCGTGACCAACATGTGCTGAAGGTTGATCGGTTTCGCGATGTGGTCATTCATGCCCGCCTCGAGCACGCGCGCCCGATCCTCCGTCATCGCATTGGCCGTCAACGCCAGGATTGGCAAATCTGCGAACGCAGGGCGCCGGCGCAGCGTGCGGGTCGCCGTATAGCCATCCATGACGGGCATCTGGCAATCCATGAGCACGCCGTCCACATCATCAGCCTGCGCAAGTCGGTCAATTGCCTCCCTTCCATTGCCTGCGACCACGACGTCAATGCCGACCTTTGACAGGAGTTCGACCACGATCAGCTGATTCATCTCGCTGTCATCGACCACCAGCACGCGGGCACCACGCAATTTCTCAACTGCCTGGGCTTGATCGGACGCGATCTCGCGCACCCTGGTCTGGGTTCGGATCGTCTTTCCCAACGCACGGGCAACCGCCTCCACCAGTGTCGATGGCGTCACGGGCTTCGTCAAGACCGAGTCGACAGCGATGCCACGAGCTCGCGCCGCCGTCATCGCCTGCTCGCGCCCAAATGCTGTCACCATCACCGCCGCGGGGGCGGCGCCGATGCGCGAGCGCAGTGTGTCGAGGCACGCGATGCCATCGACCTCAGGCATTTTCCAATCCATCAGCACGAGGTCGTAGGGTTGACCCGCCACGGACGCTTCATCCACGCGTGCCACGGCGGCGGCGCAGCCGTCCGCAACGTCGACGCGCAGTCCAAAGCGCTGGATCATGTCAACGAGAATGGCACGGGACGCAGCGTTGTCGTCAACGACAAGCACGCGTGAGCCCGAAAGTACCTCTGCCTCCAAGGCGTAGCGCGGATGAGTCTCATGTTGCTGCTCGAAGCGCGCGTGAAAGTGGAACGTTGCACCACGCCCGACTGCCGACTCGAGCCAGATCCGCCCACCCATCATCTCCACCAGCGTCTTCGAGATGGCCAATCCGAGGCCAGTGCCGCCATATTGTCGGGTGATGGAGTCGTCGGCTTGGCTGAAGCTCTCGAAAAGCCTCGATTGGTGCTCGGGTGAGATGCCAATTCCGGTATCACGAACCCAAAAGTGAAGCTCCACCGCGCCGACAGTCAGTGCGACCACCTCGATGCCAAACGTGATCTCTCCAGTATGCGTGAACTTGATCGCATTGCTTCCCAGATTGACCAGGATCTGCGTCAAACGAAGCGGGTCACCGACGAGTGCGGTCGGCATGTCCACCAGCGGCATGAACAGCAACTCGAGCCCCTTTTCCTCGGCGCGTTTGCCAATCATCATGGCAAGCTTGCCCATCACGTCCTCGAGTCGGAAGTCGATGTGTTCGAGCGTCAGCCGGCCGGCTTCGATCTTTGAAAAGTCGAGAATATCGTTGATCACCCCAAGAAGGCTTTCTGACGCGTTTTGGATGCCTTCGATGTAGTCGCGCTGCTTTTCGCAAAGGCCGGTTTGCAGCGCAAGCTGGGTCAGCCCGGTCACTGCATTGAGTGGTGTGCGAATTTCGTGCGACATATTGGCGAGAAACACACTCTTGGCGTGTGTCGCCGCTTCCGCAGCCAGCTTGGCCTGCGCGAGGTCGATCTCCGATCGACGTCGCAAAACGATCTGCCACAGGTCATTGGCGATGAGCTGCAGGTTGTTGATATCCGATTCATCATAATTGGTGGCCTTGTCGCCGACCGTCAAGACCATGTGCACCTTGTCGCCATCGATGACGGGAACGCTCACGTGGCGGACGCTTGGTGCAGGGACATCCAGAGCCACTGGCAGACAGGGGTGCGTGTTGTGCACGGAGGGGCGTTTGAGCAGCACGGTGTCGCCCCAGATGGCAGCGGCAGAGACGGTCTCCATGTCTTGCGCGAGGCGCGCACGTGGCTGGTTTGCACCGCAGGACCACGCCTTCAGCGCAATGCGTTCCTGATCATCCTCAACAAAGTGAAGGTATCCAACGGCGCTGCTGGTCAGGCGCGTCACCTCGTCGATTCCTTCGATCAGAAGCACATGTTCGTCCAGATTCGTCGCACGTTGGCTGATCGCCAGCATCGATTTCAGGCGCTGGTCGCTGCGACTGAGTTCGCGGTTGGCCGCCTCGAGTTGATGCACCAGGACGCGATTCGCACGGCTTGATTTTTCAGCCGCATCGCGCGCAGCGATCAACGCCCTTTCATGATCTTTGCGAAGTGATATTTCGACCATGAATGCAATGACACGATCACCTTCCGGAGTCTGGTTGTAGTAGAGCGTGCGCTCAACCTGGATGATCTTCCCTGATTTTGTCCGGTGTCGACACTCAAATTTCAAGAAGCCCTTTTTCCGAAGTTCGCCCAAGATCTCCTGATAGCGCCGGTTGGTGTAATCCGGATCAATATCGAAAATCGTCAGCGCAAGCATTTCCTCCCGTGAATATTCGAGGATCTCGGCATGATATCTATTGACGTCAAGAAATTTTCCAGTTCTCGCGTCGGCCCATGTGATTCCAATCCCGACACGATCCATTGCGAACTGCGTCGCATGCAGGCGGGCATTGATTGACTGAAGTTCCGAAGTGCGGTTTTTCACCAACAGATCAAGATCGTCACGGTGGCGTCGGAGTTCATCTTGATCCAAACGCTCCTGCGTGACATCATGACTAATCCCCAAAACACCCATCAATGCCCCGTCATCGGAGTAGACGGGCGTCTTGGTTGTTTTAACGAGGGCCCGGTGTTGATCGTTCGCAAAAACGAGTGATTCCTCATTTTCTGTGGGTCGCCCGGCCTGGATTGCTGCGGTGTCATGCGCGCGAAAAAATTCGGCCTGTTCCTTCGGGAAAAGATCAAGGTCCCGTTTTCCTATTATCTGACGCTCCGTGCGTCCGACAAAAGATTCGAATACGGGGTTGCACGCCAGGTAGAGCCCGTTGGGGTCCTTGAACCAGAGAAGATCGGGAATGCTGTCGAGCAACGAGCGCATCAGCGCGGTCTGTCTCGCGCCATTGCGAAGCGTCCACACGTACTGGACGATCAGGGACATCAGCGCGAGCAGCAATGCGGCCAGCACGCCAATGGACGCAATGATCGCGCGGCTCTTTGCAGTGCTGGCGTGCGCGATGCGCCGGTCCAGGAGATTCTGGGTCGTGACCAGCGTGTGCCGCGTTCCGGATTCAATAATGGACCGGGTCGTGGCGTCCAGTTCCGGCCCCTTGCTCTCGATCCGGTGGAAGTCGGTGGAGAGAGAGCGGAGCACGTCACGGTATTGCGGTAGGCCGGACTCCGCCTCGTTGAAAAAAGCTTTTGCCGACACGGCTGTGATGTCGCCGGCGGCGGGGCGTGGCGAAGCAAGGTCGAGCCGCACGGTTGCAATCAGAACGTCCGCCAGTTGATGCTGCACGTTGCGGTTCGGACCGGTGTCGGGCAGCAGTGGCCCGAGCCTGGCGATCCCTTCCAGGAGACGCTGCCTGGACGTGAGCACGGCGGCGTTCAGGGGGTTGAACGCTTCGACCAGGGCTTGTTCGCGTTCCGCTGCGACGAGGTAGCCATGAATCGCTGGCCGGATGTCGGCAGGGAGTGACAGGGAGGCCAGCGCATCGCGTTGGGCGCGGAGTTGCGCGGTATCCCTGAGGATCGCTTTGTCGCCGTCGCCGCCGAATCCTTCGCGCGTTGCCATCACGTCGTTCTTGAGGCGCTCCTCCGTCAAACTGAGTCTGGAGGCCAGCGCCCTTGTGCGCAGCAACGTCGCGTCGGATTGCCGGGCGTGAAGCAGCGTCAAGCCGACGACCGCGATGAGTCCGAGCGCCGCGAGGGAGAGGAATATTGGGTTGATCCGACGCAAACTTGCTTTCAATTGAGAACCCGAGGATTGACCCGGTCAGAAGTTCGCGACGGTCGCGAGATGGTCGGGTGGAAGCATCTGCGTGCTGCGGCATTGACGACGCCGATGCAAAGGTTCGCGTTGCGCCATGACGTGACGAACTTTGAGCCAATGATGGCACCGCGCAACAGCACCATCGCTAATCCATGCCCATATATAAGATATTCGTTGTCGGCTTGTCCTCAGGACGATGGCCCTTTCGTATTGCATTGATGCTGAACCTTGTTATTTTCCCATTCATTTTTATATAGAATTTATCGCCAACCTTGAAAATATCTTCATTCACCACGGCGACGACGCCGCGGTCTGACTGAAGAATGGTTGCGTCCATGATGTAGCGTCCTTCGCGGTCATAGAACGCCTTGAATTTCAGCGCACGCGCACGACCACGCTTTTCGACGCCCCAGAACAACGTGCCTTCGAGGATTTTTTCAAAAACCCTTGAATCAACGTGATCGCGAACCAGATCGTCCTGCTCGATCCACACGCCCGACCGTATTCTTTTCGACATGCGATGTCTCCAGACCGAGGCCAGTCAAATGCTTGCGACCACCTCGTCAGATCGCAGGCAATCTGGAAGGCAGGCACAGTCGATGACTGAACTCTAGTTCTGGCGCACGCGCCGGCACA
This sequence comes from Thiomonas sp., assembly GCA_027311065.1. Taxonomy (GTDB): domain Bacteria; phylum Pseudomonadota; class Gammaproteobacteria; order Burkholderiales; family Burkholderiaceae_C; genus Thiomonas_A. The sequence continues at coordinate 24,082 of DAICZP010000026.1, forward strand.
TCCCCGTATGAGGATGAACCGGGCAACGCCGATCAATGGCCGAATTGGCTCACAAAGTTGCGAGCAATCTGGTGCACAATTCGGCAGGCGCGTGCGATTCGTGTAAGATGGGAAAAAGGCCCTTTTCATGAAGGCGATGGCAAAACGACGGGATGGAAAGGCGCAAGTCTTGTTCGTCGATGACGAGACCGATGTGCTCGACGGCCTGCGCCGTGCACTTGCAACGAAGCAGTTGACCTGGGGTGCGACATTCGTTGCGGACCCTGGACACGCGCTTTCCCTGAGTCGGAGGCAGCGGTTCGATCTTGTGGTCGCTGATATCCGGATGCCCGGTCTCGACGGCATCACGATGGTCGAGTCGATGCGGCGAGAAGACCCGTGCCTGCGCAGCATCGTGCTTTCGGGTACGTCGGACTTCAACGTTGCAGTCGACGTGGTGAACCGCACCGGCGCGTCACGTTTCCTGCGCAAACCTTGCCCGGTCGACAATCTCGTGGCAGCCATTGACGCTGCCCTGCTCCCGGCGGAGATCAGCTCACCCGTGCACGCAGTGTTTGCCAGGCTTCCCATTGGCGTGCTGATCGTGGATCGCGAGGCGAGGCTGCTGTACATGAACCGGCGGGGTGCCGCGTTGCTCGAAGCGGCCGAGTTTCTCTGCCTGGGTGTCAACAACGTTGTCACGACCGGTCATCCAGCGCACGCCAGCGCCTTGCACCGGGCCATCGCCACGGTGGCTGCCGAAAGGCGGGACGACGTCATCGCACTGCCGGGTGCGCACTTGACCGCAACCTTGTCTCTCGGGCTTGCTGACTGCGGTGAAGGTGTCGCCATCCATGCGCAGGACTCGCTGGGGATCGCACTTCCTGCGCATCTTGCGAAACTGCTCGGGCTCACGCCATCGGAAGCCGGGTTGGCGCACGCGCTCGCCTTGACCGGCACGCTTGAAGATGCGGCGCAGCTTCGGGGTCTGACGCCAGCCAGTGCGAGGACCTATCTGAAGTTGATTTTTGCCAAGACCGGCGCCAGGCGCCAGACCGATCTGGTGCGACTGGTCATGGAGCAGCCCAGGCTGCCCGTCATGTCCGTTGGGTCGAGCGCAACCGGAAGTCCTCCTCAAACGGGAGTTTCGCAGCACCGAACGCCGATGAAATAATCGCGCGAATGCGAGCATGGAATGGAAACGACGTCAGGATAGACGGTGCCACTGATTGGCGGTCTCGATTCTTTCGGGGAAGCGCAGTCGATCCGATTGATCGGAAGGTGATGACCACCGTGCTGCTCGGTGTGCTGCTGTCGATCGTGCTTTTCATCGCTGTTCATCGCAGCGAGGACAGTCGTACGCGGTCCGAGTTTCTCGAACTTGCCGACGAGCGCATCAGTTCGGTGAGTCTCAATATTGGCATTGCCGTCGATACAGTGTCGATGCTGGCGTCGCATTTTGCGGTGTCCGCGCCGGGCGCGACGTCACGCGCCGATTTCCTCACGCTCACGAAACCCCTGATTTCGCACCACCGGTTCATCCAGGCACTCGAATGGATCCCGCGCGTGCCGGACGCACAGCGTGCGGCACGTGAAGCCGCGGCGCGCGCTGGAGGTGACGCAGGGTTTCAGTTCACCGAACGTGACCCGGCTGGAGGAATGGTGCGGGCGGGGCGTCGATCCGTGTATTTTCCGGTTTACTACGTGCAGCCCATCGCCGGCAACCGGGAAGCAATCGGTTACGACCTGGCATCCAATCCTGCGCGGCGCGCAGCGCTGCTCGCAGCAGGCGCCAGCGGCGAGCAGCGCGCGACGTCACGTGTCGTCCTGGTCCAGGAGAAGGGTCACCAGTACGGTGTGCTGTTGTACGCGCCTGTTTACGAGGTCGGCACCACGCACGTCGGGCTCGATCGCCTGCGTGGTTTCGCGCTCGGGGTCTTCCGCATCGGTGATTTCATCCATGTCACGCAGCACGGGGCCAAGCGATCCGAGCCGCTGGTGCAAGTGCACTTGTACGACCTCGGAACGGAGCCGGTCGAAGCCGGCGGTGGGGCGATGCCTGGTGTGGTGCAGCAGTTGTATCCGCGCACGCCGGATGCGTCGCCGTCGAGTCTGAGCGCGGGCTTGCGCATCAGTACCGCATATGCATTCGGCGGGCACCGCTGGCTGCTCGTGGCCACGCCCACGCCCGCATTCCTGCAGCGGGCCTGGCATGTCGAGTCGTTCATGACCCTGATGGCCGCGCTGCTCGCCACTGGTCTGTTTGGCCTTACACAGAAACACAGCCTGGAGCGAGCCAATTACTCGCTGCACCTCGCGGTTCAGACGGCACGTGCCAAACAGCGTCTCGACGAAGCACATCGCATTTCTCATCTCGGCTTCATCGAGGAAGACGCCGCGCGTGGCGCGTGGCGGGTCAGTGACGGTGCCGCGGCGATGCTGGGTGTGACGTTGCCGGGCGCCATTGGCGGTGCCGAGGAATTGTTCGTCAACGTGCACCCGGAGGATCAGCAACGGGTTTCAGAACTGATGCGCGGAAACACACTGATTCCTGGTGGCGTTGAATTTCGTATCGGCCAGCGTCACTTCCACTTGCTGGCTGGCGACCCTGCCGCGCCTCGCGCGACGTCCCTGCCGCGGCTGCTGACGATTCAGGACATTACCCAACGTCACCAAGCCGAGGCGGAACGCGCCGTGATCATGACGCGTATTGTCGAAACCGGTCGGCTCGAGTCGCTTGGCACACTCGCCGGTGGCATCGCGCACGAGATCAACACGCCCCTGCAGTTCATCGGCGACAATCTGCGCTTCGTGGGGACATGGCTGCCGGCTCTGATGCGCCTCTCCGCTGACGCGCATGCGGCTGCCAGCAGTGGCGATTGGTCGGGGGTCGTTTCCCAGGCGCATGCTCTTCACGCCACCCCCGTGGTTCGCGAGCTGCCAGATGCAATCGCGCAGTCTCTGGATGGCGTCTCGCGGGTTGACACCATTCTTCGCGCCGTCAAGGAATTCTCTTTTCCCAGCGATCGCAAGCCCCAGTACTTTGACTTGAACGCCGCGATCGATGTGGCAAGGGTGGTCGCACGCGCGCAGTGGAGGTATATCGCCGAACTGCATCTCGAACTTGAACCTCGGCTTCCACTGTTGCTGGGCATTGAAAGTGAGATCAACCAGGTTCTGGTGAATCTGCTGATCAACGCCGCGCAGGCGATCCAGGCGCGCGGGGATGGGGCGGCGGGCCTGATCCGCGTGTGCACGCAACGCATTGACGATGCGATCGAGCTGAGGGTGCAAGACAACGGTGTTGGAATATCTGCTTCCAACCTGCCGAAAATCTTTGATCTCTTCTTCAGTACCAAACCGCCCGGCAAGGGTACCGGTCAGGGCCTCGCAATCTCGAAGGCAATCGTGCTTCGCCATGGCGGGACGATCGATGTGACCTCGATCGAAGGGCATGGCGCAACCTTCATCGTGCGCTTTCCCGCGCATGATGCTCGGGGGCATACGTGATGGCAGCGCAAACCGCGGCGCGCCGGCCACGCGTTGTATTTGTGGACGACGACGCATGCATCTTGCAAGGTCTGCGCCGCCATTTCTCCGCGCGTGACGCCGTCTGGGACCTACGCTGGTACAGCAACCCGCGCGAAGCGCTCGATCTGCTGGCGTCGATGCAGGTTGACGTCATGGTGACCGACATGCGCATGCCGGGCATTGATGGTGCGCAGCTGCTCGCCGAGGTGCGTCGACGTCAGCCCGGCTGCGTGCGCTTCATGTTGTCGGGTCATGCCGATCGTCTGTGTGCCGTGCGTGCCATCGGTCCGACACACCAGTATTTTACGAAACCCTGCGACCCGCGCATCCTTGATGCGGCGATCGAACGCGCGCTGGCAGCAAAAGCCATCCTCGACGTGCCCCCAATCGTCGAACTGCTCACGCAAGCGCAGGCGCTCCCTGCACTCCCGCGCACGGTGCAGCGTATTCACGCTGCACTGCGTGTGCCTGAGCCGAACATGGCCAGGGTGGCCGACATCATTGCTTCTGACGTCGGACTGACGCTGCACGTGCTGAAGCTGGCGAACTCGGCGTTTTTTTACCGCGGCACGGAAGTCGACAGCGTGCCGCGCGCGGTTCAGCTTCTTGGGCTTGACCTGATCGAGCCGCTGGTGACGCTCGCGGGCGTGTTTGATGCGGGGCGCTGTCGCGCGCTCGATCTGGACGCGATTGATGACCTCGAAGCGCAAAGCGTCCGCATCAGCATGCTGGCGCGCCAGATTGCACAGCTGGAGCGCCTCGACGCACGCCTCTGCAACCTTTGCGCATGCGCCGGCATGCTGGCGCATGTCGGATCACTGGTGCTGCTGGTGCATCGTGCGTCGCAGATGCGGGGCGTTGCAGCGGCCTTGCATGAGGGATACAACACGCGGAATGTCGATCCGGTCGCGCTTGAGCGCGAGCTGGTTGGCGTGGCGCACCCTGAAGTTGGCGCTGCGCTGCTGGGACTGTGGGGCTTCGACGCCGCAATTGTCGAGGCGGTCCATGCGCATCACCAGCCGCCGGCGCCCGATCCGGATGTTCCGGATGCGCTGGACGTGCACGCAATCCTTTACGTCGCCCAGCTTCTGGTCGAGACAACGTCAGGCGTTCCGCAGTTCCAGAACACGGTGTCTCCGCGCGAACGCGCGCGCGCAGAGCTTGAAATCGGCCTGCATCCGGACTCCGGCCTCGTCGATCGCATTCCCTTCTGGCTCGACGCGCTCGCCGACCACGCCCTCTAGCATCGATAAAGACCATCCATGTGTCACATAAATGGCGCATCATAGGGTGTTGGAACACGTCGTTCCAAAGGAGTCAGGCCATGGAAAGAGTAGAGCCTTCCGGTTTTTCCCCAGACGTTGCGGCGCAGCAAGACCCGCTGGTCGGCTATATGTCGCCCGATCAACTCAAGTTTTTCCGGGATCTTCTCGAACGCGAGCGCGCAACGTTGCTGAGCGCGGCTGGTGAAACCACCGTCAACCTGAAGCAGCTCGCGCCGACCCCGGACCCCTCGGACCGGGCATCAGTGGAAGAGGATCATGCGCTCGAGTTGCGTGTGCGCGACCGTGAGCGCAAGCATCTGCATGCCATTGATCAGGCGTTGATGCGCATTCGCGATGGCAGCTATGGATGGTGCGAGGAAAGCGGCGAGCCGATCGGCTTCGACCGACTGCTCGCGCGACCGACGGCGACGCTGTCGCTCGAGGCGCAGGAACGCCATGAAGACCAGCGGAAAATGAAGGCTGGTCGCCGGCACGCCTGAGACAGGAGCCTGCGCGGCGTCAGGCTTTCTTGGCGCGGCTGGCAACCACCGGCTGCGCCGGTGGCCGAATGATCCCGGCGGCCGGTGTCGCCGGCTTGGCCAATGATCGGTCTTTCTTCGGCTTTTTCGCTTCCTTGTTGCCGCGCTGCTGACCCTTGGGCATGATGCGCCTTCCGTGAGAAGTCTTGAGGCTGCAAGAACTGACAGTGTGTCGAGTGTAGGCCTATTGACCCGCGTGCGTGGCGCGGTCCAGGCCTGGCCGTGGCGTTCAAAGTGTTTGCGTCGCGCCTTTTCCGGCGACGCGGCCACATCGGGCATTGATGGACACTGCAACCTTCGTTGTAGCATGCGCGACGACTGCGCTTCAAGCGGGAATACGCATCATGGAACGAGTGGCATCAATGCTGTGGTGGGCTCGCGCCATCGTGGTTGCGGCGTGCGCGCTCAGGGTGGCTTTTGCCGGCACCCTCCCTGCCGACGCCGCGCGCGGGTGCATGCCCGTCGGAACCCAGGTGATCGTGCGTGCGCTGCATGCGTATGGACAGGTCGCACCGATGACCGTGGTCCGGGTGCGTGTGGCCGCTCCCGGAACATTGGCGGGGCTGCGCGCCCTCCAGGGACGTCGCGTCACGGAGGGCGAGGCGCTCGGCCGCCTCGGTGGCCCACGCATGCAAACCCTGCGCGTCGATCGCGCGCAGGCGCTGCGCAGCGCTGAGGCCCGGGAGCATGCCGCGGGTCGTTTGCTGCGCGGCCTGCAGCGTCGGCGCGAAGCCCAGCTGGCCACGCGGCAGGCGGTCGATGCGGCGCAGCGCGACCTGACCGCCGCGCGCGCGGCGGTGCGGATCGCCAAGGCGCAACTGCAGGAGCTGCGGGCGCTGGAGGTGTTGCGGGCGCCGACTGCGGGCACAGTGCTTGCGGTTCAAGCGGCGAACGGCGAGGAGGTCGAGCCTGGCGAGACCATCATGACCTTGCAGCCTGCTGGAAGATTATGGATTCGCGCCACCTATGATGGCGCCGACGCGGCCGCGTTGCACGTCGGGATGCGGGGGCGCTTCGCGCCCGCGGGGGGCGGCGACGCCATGCCCGTCGAGGTCGCCTCGATGTTCGCAGCGATGGCGAACGATGGTGGCGTGCAGGTCGGTCTGGTGCCGCAACACGCACCGCTTCCCCCGTGGTGGATCAATGGGCAGTGGGGAAGTCTCACTCTCGATGGCCCTGCCCGCCGGATGGTCATGGTGCCGACGCAGGCCCTGGTGCTCGATGATGGGCGCTGGTGGGTCTTGGTGCACACGCCCAAGGGCGACATGCCACGTCGGGTCGTACCAGGCCCGGCGCATGGTTGGTTGACCGCGGTCGCCAGCGGCTTGCAACCCGGCGACGACGTTGTTGTCACGGACGCCTATCTCGAATTCCACCGCGGTATCGCCCGCGCCTATACGCCGCCCGACTGAGTCAGATGACCGACGTTCCCGTTCCCAGTCTGCTGCGACGTCGCGTCTTGTGGCTTCTGGTCCTGGGCGCCGTGCTGGCGTGGGCGATCGACGCCGGCGTGCACATCCCGGTTGAAGTGCTGCCAACGTTCAGTTTTCCGCAGATCAGCGTGACTGCGCACCTGCCTGGCACCACCGCGACGGAGTTGGAGCATCTGGTGGTCCAACCGCTGGAGAGCCAGATCCTGACCTTGACCGATCTGCGCAGCGTGCGCTCGGTCATGGGTAACGGCACGGTCGAGATCGATGTGCGTTTTCGACAGGGAACCAACGCGCAGGCCGATTTGCAGGTTGTCAATGGCGCGATCGACCGTGCCCGCGCGCGCCTGCCGGCGCTGGCACACCCGGTCGCGGAGATCATGGGCAACGCGATCAACGAGGTCGCCGACTATACGGCGCAGATCCCCACGGGAATCGCCCCGGCAAGGGTGCAACGCGCCGTGCAGGCCGACATTGCTCCAGCCTTGCGTGGGATTCGCGGCGTGCAATTCGTGCACGTCTATGGCGCGGGTGACGAGGCGCTCTGGATCCAGCCCGACCTTGGCGCCATGCGCCGCTTCGATGCCGGTGCCGACGCCATCGTGCGTGCAGTGCGCGCGAGCGTCCTTCTTGCCCCGGCCGGCTACTTGACGCTTGGTCACAACGATGTGCTGATCGAAGCCCGTGACCTGCCGGTGCGCACGCAGGCGCTGGAGGACATCCCGGTGCCGACGCCGCACGTGCCGGTGCCGCTGCGGGTGTTGGCGCGCGTCGTGCGCGCGGCGATGCCGACCCACGACGCGGTAACGCTTGACGGGCTTCCGAGCGTGGCACTGACCGTGATCAAGCAGCCCGGTGCGTCCACCATCGCCGTGACGCGGGCCGTGCAGGCGGCTCTCGAGCAGACCGGGCCAGCGTTGCCCGCGGGCGTGCGCTGGGTACGAACCTATGACCAGGGACATCTGGTTGGCATCGTTGGCGCCGATCTGGGCCGCAACCTTCTGATCGGGGCCTTGCTCGCGGTGGTGATGCTGTTCTGGGTGCTGGGCGCAGGGCGTGGTGTTGTCGTGCTGGCGTTGAGCATCCCCTTGTCGCTCGCGATCGCCATCGCCGCGCTGCACGCGTTCGGGCAGAGCCTGAACCTGATGACGTTTGGCGCGTTGACGGTGGCCGTGGGGTTGCTGGCCGATGACGCCATCATCGTGCTGGAAAGCATCTACCACCGCTGGGAAGCCGGCGATGCGCACTGGCAGGGCATTCGCGCGGGGCTGCGCAGCATCGTGGTTCCCGATATCACCGGCACGCTCACCAACGTGGCCATCTACGTGCCATTGTTGTTCGTGGGCGGTCTGGTCGGGTTGTTTTTCATCCCGTTTTCACTGGCAATGATGCTGGCGTTGCTGGCGTCGCTGCTGGTGTCACTGACCTTCATTCCGCTGGGACTGGGCTTTCTGGGCGCCCGACCAGGGGTTGGAGGTGGCAGCGGGCAGCGCCTGATGCGGGCGCTGCAACGCGGCAACGCCCATCTGTTCGACTGGGTCGCGCGCGCGCCGCGACTCAGCCTGACGATCACCTTCGCCGTGCTGCTGGCGAGTCTGGTGAGCCTGGTGCTGGTGCCGATCAACTTCCTGCCGTTGCCGAACGAGGGGGCATTGCTGGAGTCGTTCACCCTGCCGCCCGGCGCCTCCCTGCTTGATACCCGCGCGGCGGTGGAGCATATTTCCAGGCGTCTGCTGCGCGATCCTGCGGTGGCGCATGTTTACGCGCGTATTGGTTCCTCGGCATCGACCAGTTATACCGAGCCGGCTTACGCTGGTGAGATCCAGGTCGCGCTCAAGCCCGGTGTCAGCGTGAGTGCGCTGGATGCCATCGGGCGGCGCATCCAGCGTGAATCGCAGTTGCCGGGCGTGCAACTGGCTGTCGATACGCCGACCATCGAACGCGTCGGCGAAAGTCTTTCAGGACTCCCGCAGCCGTTCGTGCTTCACGTGTTCGGGACCGATGTGTCCGCATTACGCACCATCGCCCGGAACGTCACCGCGCGGTTGCGTCGCGTTCCCGCGCTCGCCGATGTATTCAATAACGACGGCTATCCCGTCACCCAACTGCAAGTCGCTCCCAGAGCGGATGCGCTCGCGGTGCATGGATTGACCCCCACAGCGTTGGATGGCCAGCTCGCTGCCCTGATGCAGGGGCAGCTGATCGCCCGCGTTCCGGACGGCAATGTCCCGCTGAGCCTGTACATGCGCCTCGCCGGCGCGCCGCAAAAGTCGCTCGAAGGACTTGCGTCCCTGCCAATTCATCTGCCGGACGGCGGCTGGACGCCACTCGGCCAGTTGGCGACGCTGCGACTCGAACAGACACCAAACCAGATCCGGCACATCGCCGGCGCCCGTGTGCTCGACATCCTGGCCACCCCAACCGGGCCGCTTGGCAGCACCGAGGCACAAGCACGCCGCGCCCTGGCTGGTCTGCGCCTGCCTGCGGGGTATCGCGTCGCGTTTGGCGGCCTTGCCGTCGAGCTGGAGCAGGCTGCGGTCGGTTTGCTGCTGGCAACGCTGGCGGCGTTCGCCATCATGGTCGGTATCTTGCTCCTCCAGTTCGATGGCCTGCTGATTCCAGCGTTGTTGTTGCTCGAGATTCCGCTGGCGCTGACTGGGGGCACGGTGGCGCTGGTTCTCAGTGGCGTGGGGCTGAACGCGACCGGGATGATCGGATTCCTGACGCTCGTGGGCATCGGCCTGCGCCATTCCATCGTGCTGCTCGACCGCGTTCGTGCCAACGAACGCGACGGGCTGCCGGTGGAGCAGGCCGTGCGTGAGGCGATTCAAGTGCGTTTCCGCCCGATCGTGTTGACCGCCGCCACCGCGATTTTCGGCATGCTGCCGACCGCGCTCGGGTTCGGCGAGGGCGCGGCACCGGAGCAGGGTCTGGCGGTCGTCATTCTGGGCGGTCTGGTCTGGAGCGCGCTGCGTTCCACCAACCTGATCCCCGCGCTTTACCTGCACTGGCGGCGTCAGCAGCTTGCGCGCCGCATCGACCCCGACGCGACACGCGGTACGCAGACCTGAGGCTGCCCTCGGTCTGCGCAGACGTCGGTGTCAGCGGTCTTCTTCGCCGTGCCAGCGACGGTGATCCTCGTCCTCATGGTGCCGCCTCCAGCCGTAATCGGGAGCGGGGGCATAGACATAAGAGG
>DAICZP010000029.1 GCA_027311065.1 Thiomonas sp.
GACAGGGTGGTGGACGCGCGGCAGCGGGTGGGGCTTGGGCTTCGGCGGCGTTGGCTTGGGTACCAGCGGCTTGGGCTGCGGCGGGGGCTGCACGAGGGTGACCTCGAGCGGTGGCAGCGGCTTGTGCACCGGCAACGCCGCATACCAGGCAACGGCGCCGAGCAGGCCGACCTCGAGCAGCAGCGCCAACCCGGTGGCCAGCGGCCAGCGCGCTGCGTCAGCCGTGTCGGTGTGTGCTGCGAGCCGCACCGCGGAAGGCGCAGCTGCGGAACGACCTGGCGCCGTGCTCACGTGCCTCCCTCCTGATGCGCGGCCAGCCCGATGCGGCTGACACCGGCGTTGCGACACGCGTCCATGACGCGCATCAACTGCTGCAGCGAGGTGTCGCGGTCCCCGGCGAGGACCACTTGTAGCGTCGCTGGATCCGGCTTGTTGCGCAGTACCGCGGTGAGTTGGGCCGCAGTCAGCTGCAGACTGCCGTCGTGGATCACGCCGTGGCTGTCCACCGACAGCGTGATCTGCGGCTTGGGCATTGCCTTCGCGCTGGAGCTGGTCGGCAACCGCGACGCGATCCCGGCATCCGGAATCATGTGCAACGTGATCATGATGAAAAACACCAGCAGGAAGAACATGATGTCGATCATGGGAATGATCTCGATACGTGCCTTCCGGGTCTCGAAGTACTTCATTGCTTTACGCCAGCTTTTGTTGCAGGATCTGCGGGCGGCCTGTTCCTGCTGACGACGTTGCCACAACCGGATCACGCTTCGGCGGGTCGACGCGATAGTGCGGGTACATGCGGTTGCTCAGCATCAACTTGAGACGTTCGAGTTGATGCATGACGATGCGTACGCGCTGCTGCAGCGCGTTGAACGCAATCAGCCCCAGCACCGCGATGAAGAGGCCGCTGGCGGTGGCCAGCAGTGCCTCACCGACACCGCCGGTGACCTGCTGCGTCGCAGCCCCCGGGCTTGACAGTGCCTGGAAGGTATTGAACATGCCGATGATGGTTCCGAGCAGACCCAGCAGCGGCGCCAGGGTGACGATGGTGTCGAGCACCCACAGGCCGCGGTCCACGCGTGGCGCCTGGTCCATGACCGCTTCCTCGAGGCGGTTGGAGAAATGCTCCAGGGTGTCGTCAAGATCATGCTCGAGCGCCACTGCGACGACTTGCGCCGCCGGTGCTTGTGGGTTGGCTTCGACGCGTGCGCGAAGCTCCGGTGCGTCGACGTGCCTGATGCCCTTGATGTCGCGCACCCAGGCACTGCACTGGGCCTGCATCTGGCCCAGGGCCCAGAAACGCTCGATCATCACTGCGAGTGCAATCAGGAGCAGCACCGCCATGACGTAGAGGATGCCGCCTGACTTCTGCGCGGCCTCGGTGATGGAGTTGAGGGAAATCATTGTTGTTCCTGTTGGTCAATCAGAAGTCGGCCTTGACGCCGGCGTAGAACGTTCTCGGTGCGCCAGGCATGGCGAGTGTGAACGCGTTGTTTCCACCGTTGTAGCCGAACCAGTCACCGTTGTTGCTGATGAACTCCGATGTGTTGTATTGCTTGTCCAGCGCGTTGAGAATGCCGAAGCTGAACTTCAGGTCATGCAACATGCTTTGGTGCAGCGGAACCGTGCCATGCAGAGTCAGGTTCCACAGGCCATAGCCGGGCATCTGCTGGGTGGTCGGCGAGCTGGTGATGTCGCTCCACATGTACTGTGCGCCGGTGTACTGGTAGCTCACGGCCGGGACCCACAGCGCACCGCCCGTGTAGATCCTGTACTTGGCGCCAATGCTCAGCGTGTGCTCAGGAACGTTCGAGACTGGCAGACCGTTGTAGCTGACGCCACCGGTGACATATTGGTCGAATGCGGCCTTCTCGAAGTTCAGGTTGGCGAAGACGTCCAGGTTGTAGGCGACGTTGTCGGCCAAGGCGATGTTGAAGCCCTTGTACGTTGAAGCTCCGTTGGCATCGCCGATGTAGTTGCCCTGCGCGTCGGTGAGCGGGATGTACTGGTTGGCGAAGTGCAGGTGGTAGTAAGACACCGACAGCAGGAAGTCGCGCAGATATTGCGCGCGTTGCACGTGGATCTTGAATCCGATGTTGTAGTCGGTGCTCTTTTCCAGGTTATAGATGGGCGCTGTGCTCTGGAACAGGCCGCCGCCACCGCCGACTTGCGGTTCCTTGTACGCCACCGCGTAGTTGGCGAACGTTGCAAGCCATGGCGTCGGCCGGTAATTGGCACTGATCGAAGGCTCGAACTTGTGGTGCGTGGCAGTCGATCCCGGCTGCGTACCCTGGTTGCTTCCCGGGTTCAATTGGTAGGACACAGGGAAGTCCGATGCCGCGCCGGGTGTATAGACCGTCTGGTCGCTGATGAAGCGTATCCCCGGTGTCACATCAAGGTTGGGCAGCGGGCTGATCTTGTCCTGCGCAAAAATCGCGAGATCGGTCTGATCGAAGTAGTTACTGCGGTACTTCGCGTTCGGCGTGGTCTGGCTGCCGTAGACCGTCGTCGAGGCCCCGACAGGGTCCGCCGGGTTGTAAAACGCGTTGCGGGTGTTGTAGCTGCTCTTGAGGAGGAAACCTCCGACCGAAACGAGGTTGTGCGGCAGCGCGATGTCAGCCCACAGTTTGTCGCCGTAGCCGCTGGTGCTTGGGTTGTTGTGCTCCCACAGATTGGCCGGGCTGCCCAGTCCATAGTTGGCATAATGGTCGTGCACGCGCTGCTCGAGCTGGTACCACACCATGTTGTGCAGGGTCAGGCCGGCGTCGACGTTGAGATTGAGCTTGCCATAGATCAGACGCGTCTTGTTGGTGTCGTTCTTGCGCCAGACGGAGCCGGGAACGACGCTGTAGAAGCCGGAGGCCTGCTGGCTGTACAGCGGCGTGTTGGCTGTGCCGTCCATGGTCAGGCCGGCCTGCGTCGTCGTCGGCACCGCAACCGGCCGGAACGCCGTACTGCGCGCCTGATAGACGCCGAATGCGAAGTTTCCGTTGCTGAACTGTTTGCGCGATTTCAGGAAGAACGCGTAGTTTTCGCCACGGCTCGTGAAACCATCGTACGCATTGCGGTAGCTGTCCGCTGACCCGGTTCCACCGGCCAGCACGGTCGACCAACCGTCGTGACTGCCAGTATTGAACAGGTAGCTGAGGTTGCGCGCGCTGTCACTGCCGGCGCTGAGGCCGATCGAGCCGCCCGCGTGGTCCGCCGGTTGCACGGGAACAAAGTCGATCTGGCCGCCGATGTTGTTGAACCAGCGGTTTGCCGGATCTCCCGGGCCGTAAGTGACCCCAATGCCCTGCATCATGCCGAGTTGCGGTACCAGGTCACTCTGCCACAGTCCAGTCGACGGGTTGGCCATCGGCACGCCGTCGAACGTCACCGAAATCGAGCCATCGTCGATCTGCCCGCCGGTGAATCCACCCCAGCCCTGCTTGATGCCATTGATGCTGATCTGATTTTTCGTCGAGCCGGTCGAGCCGTAGCCCGAAACGCCGACCCCGGGAGCCAGCGCCAACGCTTGCGCGGCGCCCCCGAAGGCTCCGACGGATTGCAGCTCGGTGCGGCCGATCACCTTCACCGACTGCCCAGACTTGAACACATGCCGATTGCTGATGCGCTTTTCCTCGCGGCTCTTGGCGTGATGCGTGTCCCCAGCCGCTTGCGCACCGGCTTGCACGCTGCCCAGGTCGGTCGGGGCGGCGTGTGCCAGCGGCGCCGCGCAAAGCGCTGCGAACACCGCCTGTGCAAGCAAGGAAGGGCGAAATGGGAAAGTCTGGGTCTGCATGGGAACTCCGTTGGCATGAATGTCGGGGCGGCACGGTCGGACGCCGTACTCGCGAATGCTCTATTGCAGTCCCCGCGCGTGAAATGCCCGTGGCAGAAACCTATCCAAAACCTGACCAAGACGAGAAGCTTGTGTCGGATTGTGTCGCGTCTCGCAGTCAAGCCCCGCCGGCGATCGCAGCAGCCCAGCGGTAGCCGGCGCCGTGCACGGTTTGCAGGTGCGCGTCAAGCGCGTGCACGCGTAGCAACCGGCGCAGACGGCCGACCGCGGTGTGCAGGGCCTCGTCCTGCGCGCGCGCCGGAATGTCCAGTGCGGCACGCAGCGCGCCGGGGCCAACGACGCGACCTGCTGCCGCACCCAGGGTCCACAGCAGGCGGAACGGCTGCGCTTGCATGACGCAGGGGCGGCCTTCAATCCAGAGTTGCCGTGTCGGCGCCTGCAGCACCAGGCCGGTGGCGAGTTGGAGCACCCCCAGCGGCGGTGGGGCGACGCGTTCGCGCAGCCGCGCCAACTGCGCTGTGACAACGTCGGGGGCGACGCTACGCGGGAGCACCGCGTCAGCGCCGGCGCGTAGCGCTGCAGCTGCCGTTCCAGGGTCGTCGAGCAGGACAAGCAGCGCCGCGCTGACGCAGTCCGTATCGTGGCGCGCACGCATCAGCCAGGCACAAAGCTCGGCGCCAGCCAGCGGCGCGCCCAGCAGCGCGGCCCAGGAACTGCCGTCACGCAGGTGACGCAACGCTGATTCGGAGTCGGTGGTCTGCGCGTTGCTGATCGGACACGGGCGCACTGGCGCTGCGAACTCCACATGAAGCACGGAGTGGCGCGTGGGCGCGCAGTCGATGCTGCCGCGCGGCAGCAGAAAATCGGTGTCTGGCATCGGTGGAGTGAAACTGCCCCCGAGGGCCAGGCACGACCCGGCTCCACCCCGAAAGCCTGCGCATCATGCCAGCGCTGCGTGACAGCGGCGTGACGCAGCCTCCGCGCCGCCCACAGCCGCGGCCCTTCGCCGCGGTAGCGTCAGACCACTGCGCCTGCGTTAGGATCGTTGGGGTTCTTGGGGCGCCCAGGTCCGGACTTCAGCAGATCCTCACGGCGTACACCCAGCCACATCGCGATGGCTGCCGCCACGAATACGGAGCTGTAAATGGACATCGAAATGCCGATGATCAGCGCCAGGGCGAAAAAGTGCAGCGCCGGGCCTCCGAAAAAGAACATCGACGCCGCCATGGCGAGCGTGGCACCGTGGGTGATGATGGTGCGGCTGATGGTGTTTGTGATCGCGCTGTCGATAACCTGTACCGTGGTGTGTTTGCGGTATCTGCGGAAGTTCTCGCGAACCCGGTCAAAAATCACGACCGACTCGTTGACCGAGTATCCCAGGACTGCCAGTACGGCGGCCAGCACCGGCAGTGAGAACTCCCATTGGAACAACGCAAAGAAACCCAGCACGATGATGACGTCGTGCAGGTTGGCCACGATCGCGGCCACCGAGAACTTCCACTCGAAGCGCAGCGCCAGATAGAGCATGATGCCGATGATCACGAAGCTCAGCGCCTTCACGCCGTCACTCGCGAGTTCCGAGCCGATCTGCGGCCCGACGAACTCGGTGCTACGCAACTGCACACCAGGGTCAGCGGCCTTCAAGGCCGCGAGTACCTTGTCGCTTTGCTGCGCGCTGGACTCGCCAGCGCGCAGCGGCAGGCGGATGGCCACGTCATTGGCGCGCCCGAACGTCTGCACCTGCACGTCGCCGTAGCCCAGCCTGCGCGGAATCTCGCGCACCGCGTCGACGTTGGCCGCCTGCGGGTAGCTGACCTCCATGACCGTGCCGCCGGTGAACTCGATGGACAGGTGCAGGCCGCGAGTCAGCAGGAAGAACATCGCGGCCACGAATAACAAGGCCGAGACGATGTTGAACACCGGCGCATACCGCATGAACGGGATGTCACGGTGTATCCGGAAAAATTCCATTGTTTGAGCTCCAGATTCCTTGGGGGCCGCTCAGGGCTTGGCGGGTTTGCCGGGTTTGAGCGTCTTGCCCGCCCCGGGTTTCCAGACCTGGCCGATGGACACCGATTGCAGACGGCGGCGTCGTCCATACCAAAGGTTGACAAGGCCGCGCGAGAAGAACACCGCGGAGAACATCGACGTCAGGATGCCCAGTACGTGGACGACGGCGAAGCCGCGTACCGCCCCCGAGCCGAACACCAGCAGCGCCAGGCCCGCGATGAGGGTCGTGACATTGGAGTCGAGGATGGTCGCCCAGGCCCGTTCGTAGCCCGTCGCGATGGCTGACTGAGGATTCGCCCCGTTGCGCAATTCCTCGCGGATGCGCTCATTGATCAGCACGTTCGAGTCGATGGCCATGCCGAGCGCAAGGGCCATGGCGGCAATGCCAGGGAGGGTCAGCGTCGCCTGCAGCATGGACAGCAGTGCCACCAGCAGCATCAGGTTCACGGCCAGCGAGATCGACGACACCGCGCCAAACAGCAGGTAATACACGCACATGAACGCGACGATCGCCAGGAAGCCCCAGGTCACGGAATGGAAACCCTGCGCGATGTTCTGCTGGCCAAGGCTTGGGCCGATGGTGCGTTCTTCGATGATCTGCATCGGCGCGGCCAGCGCACCGGCGCGCAGCAGCAGAGCGATGTCATTTGCTTCGGGTACGGTCATCTGACCCGAGATCTGAACCCTGCCACCGTCGATTTCGGTGCGTACCACCGGCGCCGTGACCACCTGCGCCCGATTGCGATCGAGCAGCACCAGTGCAATGCGCTTGCCGACATTGGCGCGCGTGACGTCGCGAAAAATGCCGGAGCCTCGGGAGTCGAGGGTCAGGAACACTGCGGGTTCGTTGGTCTGTGGATCGAAGCCCGGCTGCGCGTCGGTGAGGTTCTGGCCGGTGAGCAGCACATCCTTGCCGACGATGATCGGATTGCCGGCGCGGTCAAACAGCCGTTGGTCTCCTGGCGGTGCCTGACCTGACGCCAGTGCCGCCAACGCCGTCGGGCTGTCGTCGACCAGGCGCAATTCCAACGAAGCCGTGCGCCCGAGAATATCCTTGGCACGGGCCGTGTCCTGAATGCCTGGAAGTTCGACGACGACACGATCGGTCCCTTGCTGCTGGATCACCGGCTCGGCGACGCCGAGTTCGTTGATCCGGTTGTGCAAGGTGGTGATGTTCTGCTTGATGGCGTAGTTCCTGGTCTGCTCGATGGTGCGCGGGCTCAGGTGAATGCTGATCATTCCGCCTTTCCCGGTGCTGGTGGTGCTGACCAGCGCGTCGCCAACTTTGTCCTTGACGACGGCGAGCGCTGCCTTGAGGTCCTGCTCGTCATTGAAACCGATGCGGATGGCGTCCCCGTTTCGCTGCAGATCGCTGTAGCGCAGGTCCTTGTCTCGCAGCGAGGACTTGATGTCTCCAACGATGGCGTCAAGCTTTTTCTGCACCGCCGCCTGCATGTCGACCTGCAGGAGGAAATGCACCCCGCCACGCAGGTCCAGACCGAGGTACATCGGGTTTGCGTGCAGGGCCGTCAACCAGGACGGCGAGCGGCTCAGCAGGTTGACGGCAACGACGTAGGACGGGTCGTCGGCGTGCGGGTTCAGCGCGCGTGCGAGGACGTCGCGCGCCTTGAGTTGCACGTCGGTGTTGGAAAAACTGTAGTCAAGGCTGGTTCCCACGACCTCGGCACGCACAGGAGTGATGCCGGCTGTGCGCAGGGCCTGCATGCCCGCGTCCATCAGCGCGGTGTCGGGGACATCGCGGCCAGGATGGACCGAGCTGACCTGCACCGCCGGCGCTTCGCCGAAGAAATTGGGCAAGGCGTAGACGAACCCCACGACCACCACAACGGCCATGAGGATGTACTTCCACAGCGGATAACGGTTCATGGTTCTCGCGGCGCTCAGGCGCCGGTTTTCATGGTTCCCTTGGGCAGCACCATCGTGATGGCGGCGCGCTGCACCTGGACCTCGATGCGCTCGGCCAGTTCCAGTTGCACGAAGCTGTCGCCCAGTTTGGTGATGCGACCGACGATCCCACCGCTGGTCACGACTTCGTCACCCTTGGAAAGGGATTCAAGCATGGCCTTGGTTTCCTTGGCCTTTTTCATCTGGGGCCGAATCATGACAAAGTACAGAATGACGAACATCACCACCAGCGGCAGCGTGCTCATCAGCGTGGATTCGGGGCTGCTGGAAGCTGCGCCTTGTGCATGCGCGACGGAGATCAGGTTCATCGGGTGAGGCCTCGAAGCGTTGTTGGTCGGTGGGTACCCGCGAGCGGGTGCCTGTGCGATGTCAAGTCCGGCATTGTCGCAAATTCGCGCAGGGTGCCGCCTCAATGTCCCTGCGCCGTGTTCCAGGCGTGGAGCGGGATGTCCTCGGCGGCGGCCACGACGTTGAGTTGCGCGGCGGTCTGTCCACGGCACCAGCGTGTGATGGCGGCGCGCGACGCGCCACCCGTCACACGTGCAAGCGTCGCAGCGAAGTGAGGCTCAAGGGCGGCAACGGCGACGAGTCCGTCGCTGCAGCGGTAGACCCCATAATTGGGCAGGGCGCCTCCGAGCAGGCCGCCTGCCGCCGTCAATCCGGCCAGGCGCGGCGCG